>DASUKF010000001.1:0-43901 GCA_036278875.1 Saccharimonadales bacterium (SeqCode)
GCACCGGGCGGACCTGAGGAAGACGAGTCGGGAAGTTTCAAGTACGGTGGCTGGACTGCGCCGTATTTTCGCGAAGCTGACGATGCGGCTGGCCAGTTTATGCAGGAGTGGATGAGGTCTACGGACATCCTTTTGGGTCGAAAAACATTCGATATTTTTGCTGGCTACTGGCCTGAGCATGCCGACATGTGGCCGGGTATCAATGATGTCACCAAATACTGCGTGAGCACTACATTGGATAAGTCGGATTGGCAAAACTCCGTGTTTCTAAAAAACGTCGATGACATCAAAAAGCTCAAGGATTCAGACGGTGGTGATATAAAAGTTCACGGGAGCGGTAACCTGGCCCAGACACTGTTCAAGCATGACTTGGTTGACGAACTGGTTCTGATGACGTTTCCTATCACACTAGGCCAAGGGAAAAAGTTATTTGAGGGGGGCGCAATTGCCGCGGCCTTTACGCTGACAGACAGCTTGGTTACGCCAAACGGTGTGATCTTTGCCAGCTACAAGCGGGCCGGAGAAGTCAAAACCGGCACTGTCGGAGCTTAAGACGGGATACTTGACATGTGTACATGTATTACATATCATACTTGTATAACATGTAATACAAAGGAAATTTATGCATCACTTTAAATTTTACGGGGCCGCTACTGTCGGGACTAAAGGTCAGATTGTTATCCCGGCAGAAGCTCGTGAGGAACTAAAAATGGGGGAAGGCGACAAAGTTGTGATAGTCAAAGCCCATCATCATAACGGCCTACTCCTATTAAACGCAGAGGTCTTGGAAAATCACTTGGCTGACATGCAGGCTAAACTTAAAAACCAAAAGGAATTATAAAATGCAAAAATATTTTCAACCTTTGACATATAAAAAATACTTGCCAGCCATGTTTGGACTCTGGTTTGTTGCGTTCGCAATGGGTGCCTGGTTTCACCAGAGCGTCGGTCAATTTGTGTTGCCGGCTTTTATACTTGGCCTGGTCGTACATGGCGTAAGTATGCATGCGGCCCATAAGCAAGTTCACTAATGAAAACCACCTACGATACAGTTGTTATAGGTTTTGGAAATCACGCTTCAATTGAAATTCCAGACAAAAATCTGGCTGAAATAGGCGGTAACAGGCGCGCACCTCTCAAAATCACAATCAACGGCTACACATATCAGAGCACGGCAACAGGAAAAGATGGTAAGTGTATGGTAGTGTTTCCCTCGCGCGACCGTGAAGCCTCTGGCGCCGCCGCCGGGGACAAGATAAAGGTGACTCTGGAGCTGGATGATGGCTACCGGCAAGTAGATATGCCGGATGTATTAGATAAGGCCTTAGCCGAAAATAATCTGAGCGAGACTTTTCATAACCTTACCTATTCCAAACGCAAAGAGTTCGCTCGTCAAGTTAGCGATGCCAAGACGGACGAAACACGAACCCGAAGAATCGAAAAAGTTATTACAGCGTTAAAGACCGGTTAAGGGCATAGTCAATTTGTGGGCATGAATAGACTATAATAAGATTAGTGGGCAAGCATAAGAAAAATAAAAACAACGTTAAAAAACCAGCCGCAATCACCCTTGCAAGCATATTTGCCGTCGGGATAATCTCATTCACCTACTGGTACCTTTCGCTTACTGCGCCAAAACTGCCCGAACCGCCGCTGAAGGAGCTTGCTTCTGCACATAAAATCAGCCTGGGAGTACATGTGCAGGCTAGAAGACTGGACGACAGAATCTATCCGGGTATAGTCAGCTCGCAGTTTGACTTCGTGACGGTTGACGGAGGCATACATTTTCAGGAAGTGCAGCCATCGCTTACAAGATTCGACTTTAGCAAAGCGGACCCGATAGTCGAGTTCGCTGAAAAACATAATATGTCCGTACAGATGCATCATCTGGTCTGGGGCGATGATTTTGTTTTACCCGCCTGGCTGACTGAAGGTAAGTTTAACAAGCAGCAAATATTGGATATATTGCACAAGCACATAACTACCATAGTTAAACATTACAAAGGCCGCATTAAGGAATATACGGTAGTGAACGAAGCCTTTACGGAAAATCAGCATGTATATGGTTTAAGGAACTGGTGGGCAGAACATATAGGCAACGATATGAAATACATTGACGATTATTTTATCTGGGCGCACCGGGCAGATCCAAAAGCAAAACTACTTCTGAATGATTTTAATGACCAGACTAAAAATAGCGTATCCGATGCTATTTATAAATATGTAAAAGCCGCAAAAGCCAGAGGCGTCCCGATAGACGGCGTGGGCATGCAGATGCATATAGACGCCTCGCAACCGTCCAAAAAACAGGACGTCATAGATAACATGAAGCGGTTCGGCAAAATCGGCGTACCGGTCTATGTCACCGAGTTTGATGTGAATACTAATTCGGTGAAAGGGAGCGATGCATATAAAAACCGTCTGGAATCCAAGATTACTTACGATATGGTCAGGGCGTGCATAGAATCAAAGGCCTGCATCAGTTTCGACGCATTCGGTGTTACTAGCAGAAATGATTTGATTAAAAAAATCACCAGGGCTAATTCCAGAGCGTATATGTTTGACAGCAGATTCCGTCCGAGGTCGGCCTTTTACAGTTTCCGTCAAGCCTGGCTGGAACCATAATTCGTTTTCTATTCTGACTCTACAACACTGTAATTAATTTACAATTTTTCCATTTTATTGTATAATGATTGTCTTATGGCAGAAATAAATGGCGGTGAAGTACGAAGCGACTATGCTTCCTTAGCTCCGCACTATGATCCGGTATATGATGCAGGATACAGCAACCGTGTAGGTGAGATTGCAATAGTAAGAGGACTGGTTGGCAGCTTCAAACCCGAAGCCCAATCTTTGCTTGAACTGGGCACTGGCACGGGAGCTATACTCAAAGGGTTTGAGGGTTTAGTTGATGAGCTTGTTGGTCTGGATCTCTCTCCTGAAATGCTGGAACAGGCTCGTAAAAATGTACCCGCGGCTGAATTTGTTGAAGGGGACATGTCAGAGTTTGAATTAGATAGAAAGTTTGATGTCATAGTTTGTCTTTTTGATTCAATTAATCACCTTCGCAATTTCGAAGAGTGGGAGAATACATTTAGAAGGACACAGCAGCACTTGGACGAAAGCGGTATTTTTATTTTTGATGTTGCAACTCCTGGTTTAGTGCAAGGTCTTGCTGAAGGGGATAAGCCTAAATCTTGGCCTATCGACGGAGGAACCTATTCCGTAACAATCGAACAGATGGATGATAACCATTACGTTGCAAGATTTAAATTAGCCATGGACCAGCCGGATGGTTCTGTTGCAGAAATAGCGGCGGGTAGTATCTATGAAACAGTGTATCCCATAGAAGATATTAAGGCGGCGGCGGGAGAGCATTTTGAATTACTTCTAGATTTTGAGGCAGTCAATATTCTGGTTGATAAGAAATTAGAACCTGCAACGGATAATTCCCGTCACCCTATTTTCGTATACGAGAAGCGACAATAAACGAATTCAGTTTAGACAGGTAATAAATTTTACTGCCGGCTGATTGGAAGCGGGCTATGATTCGATCACTATGGATGATGATCATATAACCGATCCGAAAGAAAATCCGGAAGGCACCGGGCATCTGCCTGTCAGCGGTGAAGTGGGTGTCGGACCTGAAGTACCTAACCATGATCCGGTAACGGCGGATACGGATGACGACCCGGACAACCAGCCTTCTTTGTTGGACGAGGAACAGTCGACGCCGGACGATGCCGTCGATGAATAAAGACACGAATTAAGATCTAAGCGTCCAGTTAATTTGTTATATTAATTTCATGAACATACACCAGATTATGGGCGTGACTGCGGCTATATTGGCTTTCGTGGGATTGGTGCCTTATGTCTTAAGCATTTTTCGCGGAGAAACCAAACCGAACCGGGCCAGTTGGTTTATCTGGCTTGTCGTGAACCTGAGCCTTGTTTTCAGTTATCATTCGGCCGGCGCAAGCACTACCATCTGGCTCAATATCGCTTATGTTGTAACAACCAGCTTGATTTTTATTCTATCGTTGAAATATGGTGTGGGCGGCTATACCCCGCTTGATATTACTTGCTTGATTGGCGCTGTCATCGGACTGGGCTTATGGTGGGCTACCAACAACCCGGTAACAGCGCTTTATATGAATGTGTTTGTTGATGCCCTCGGGTTTATTCCTACTATCAAAAAAGCATACCTGCTGCCGGAAAGTGAGAATAAACTATCTTGGAATATAAGTACTTTATCCAATGCCGTAAACGTAGCAGCACTAAATAACTGGCAGTTTAAGATAATACTTTTCCCGGTTTATAATTTTATTTTTAATGCCGCGGTGGCCGTATTAATTTATAACGTGATACAGAAGAAGTTTAATCCAAAAGGCAGGTGAAGGTTTTTCTGTTAGAATTAATCAGTGTCAATGGCGCGGTGGCCGAGGAGTTAGGCAGCGGTCTGCAAAACCGTTTACGCCGGTGCGAATCCGGTCCGTGCCTCCACAATTTAGGCGCGCGGGTGGCGGAATTGGTATACGCGACGGACTTAAAATCCGTTGCCTGAATAAGGCTTGAGGGTTCAAGTCCCTCCCCGCGCACCACCAAAATCATCAATTATAAACTAACAGCACAATCTAGGAGAGAAATGCCAAAAATACCCTTTGATATTATCAACGATAAATCTTTTGCCGACATCCCGGCAAGCGAGCCGGATGTAAAAGCATATCTGCCAAAAGTAGGTATCAGCAACAGGCCGCATTATATTTCCGTGGTAGATCCGTTCACCAAGGAACCCACCAGGCTTCTGGCCGATATAATAACTTCATTCGATCTGCCGGCTAAACAGCGCGGCCTGCACATGTCCCGTATAGAAGGTTCGCTTCATAAGATTGCCGCATCTTCACCGGTGGAGGTTTCCGGATATACGGCTAAGCTCTTCGAACTTAATAAAGAATCGCAAAAGCAGAATAACTGCCGCATCGAACTAAGTGCCGATTATGAGATCGAAGTAGATAAGAATGAGTCCAAAAGGCCAAGCTATGAACTTTTGAAGCTGTATTCTGCAATAGAGGACAAAGACGGAAAACGCAGTGTAGAAACCGGCATAACGGTGCCGTTCATCAATGCTTGTCCGTGTACCCAGCGCTGGGGAATGAAGGCATTTTACGAAGAGTTGAAAGCGGACGGTTATAAGGACGAAGAGATTTTCGCCTTGATTGAAAAAGCGCCTTTACAGGCCCACACCAACCGCGGCGAAGCTACCATAACGGTCCATTCTGACAAAGTAGATTACAAGACTCTGTACAAAGTAGTCGAAGATTCCACCGTTATAATACGCGAGCTTTTAAGCGGCCAGGACGAACACTTCGCCGTGCGCGATACACACAAGAACGGACAGTTCTGCGAGGATGTGATACGCGAAGTAATGGCCAACCTGGTAAAACGTCTGGATACTAAACTGCCTGATGAAACTAAGGTCAGGATACATGTGGAAGTAGATGAAAGCGTGCATTTCCATAACCTTTTTGCCGAAATCATAGATAGTTTCGCAAACATCAAAGCGAGCATAGAGAATTAAGCTGTAAATGCTATAATTATCTTATCCAATAACAGGAGGGAATGATGTCAACAACGGCAATAATAGTGGGTGTAATAGTAATCATCCTTATCTTAATAATTGCTATATATAACGGTTTAGTCAGAGCCAAGACGCGCGTGGATGAAGCATGGAGCGATATAACCGTGCAGCTGAAACGACGCTACGACCTGATACCCAATCTTGTCGAAACGGTAAAGGGATATGCGGCACATGAAAAGACCGTGCTGGAGGATGTCACCAACACCCGCGCCCAGGCTATAAACGCCCAAGGGCCGAAAGAGCAGGCCAAAGCGGAAGACGCATTCTCCGGCGCGCTCAAGAGCCTGTTCGCCGTCAGTGAGAATTACCCTAACCTGAAGGCTAACGAAAATTTCAAGGCGTTGCAGGATGAACTGGTTGATACGGAAGACAAGATTCAGGCCGCCAGACGCTTTTATAACGGCTCGGCACGCGATCTCAACATCAAGATAAAGACATTCCCCAATGTCATCTTCGCAGGGATGCTCGGCTACAAGCCGTATGAATTCTTCGAGGTAAGCGAGTCCGAAAAAGAAGCGGTTTCCAAGCCTACCGCGGTCAAGTTTTAATATGTATTCCAACATAGCCGCCAACAAGCGAAAGACGTATCTGATATTTATTTTTTTCCTGGCGTTTGTCGGCGCACTCGGCTGGCTGTTCTCGGCATATCTGGGCCAGCCTCTGATTACGCCCTACGTGCTGGTAGGCGCGTCTATATATGCGCTATTTACATACTTTGCCGGAGCCAGGATGGCTATAGCCGTCAACGGCGCCAAGCAGATACAGAAAAAGGACAATCCCAGACTCTGGCGTATAGTCGAGAACCTGGCGATTACCGACGGCCTGCCTATGCCGAAAGTTTATATAATGAATGACCCGGCGCTTAACGCATTCGCGACCGGGCGCAACCCGAAGAAAGCCATAGTCTGTGCGACTTCCGGTATTCTGGAAGCTTTAGATGATGACGAGCTGGAAGGCGTTATGGCGCATGAACTGGGTCATGTGAAAAATTATGATATCCGCGTATCCATGCTGGCTTTCGCACTGGTATCTGTGATATCGCTGATGGCGGATATAATCCTTCATTTCACCTGGTTCAGAGGAGATGACAGAGAAAATACGAACCCGGTCATAATGATAGCCGGACTGGCCGCTATGATAATAGCCCCTATAGCCGCCAGCATGATTCAGCTGGCTATTTCCCGCCGCCGTGAATATCTGGCGGATGCTACAGGCGCGCTGACTACACGCTACCCCGAAGGCTTGGCCAGCGCGCTGGAAAAAATCGGAAAAGGGGGCAGTGTTACCGCCAGGGCCAACAGCTCCACCGCACATTTGTTTTTTGCTAATCCTCTCAGAAAGGGCTCGTTCGCCAGCCTGTTCAGTACGCATCCGCCTATCGAAGAACGCATCAAAGCACTGCGCAATATGGGCAATAAACTTTGATTTATTACTCGAATTATTATGATAAACTAGCAGTGAAACAGGAGTAAGATTATGGCCCAGGCAACAATTGACACCCCGGAAATAGCCACCGGTACGGACCTTATAGAAGCTTATCAGCGGGGTTTTGAGCTCGATGAGTTTATCTTTAAACAGCATCAGGTGGTCATCGAAGCCGAGCGGGAAATAGTCGACCCGCTGAAAGAGCGGGAAGAGGTGGAAAGAGTTGATGATATACCTGAGGGTGATTTTGGTGAACTGGCCGGGCGAAGCTTGACGGCGCATATTGAAAAGGTCAAACTGCGCCGGGCGCAGGGGGAGTTGAATGTTCTTAACCGGGCTGTTGGTGAGCAGGTTCCCGGCAGAAAGATAGAAATCGCAAGCGTGTCCGATGAGCTTAAGCCTATCCAACAATTCTATCGGAATATGCAAACAGGCCAACTTGATCCCTCGAAAGGTATTTTGGGTCTTACGGGTACGTTTCCTTTTTCTTCGCGGGTAAATCCTGGAAGGGTCAAGGGCAGCATCGTTCCCGGCGTTGATTTAGCATCGAACAGGCTTATGATACGGCCTCGCAGGATGACCGTGCACGGAATAGCTGGTGACAGGTGGCAGGCCATTATGATTGGCGGTGATGGAGAACCGATGGTCAAGGTCGAGTTCCTTGATTAGCCGGGAGATATAAACGGTCATATAATAAGTTGCATGGCAAAAAGCAAAACCGTACGGAGAGAAAAAAAACCAAGGGTTAGAAAACAGCCTCAGTACAAGAGCTTCCGCCTGTCAAAGAAAATAAAACCGTCTGCTAAGAAGCCTCTGCCGGGAATAATCAGACTGTGCAAAATCGCACTTAGACCGCTTAAGCAGGATAAGAAACTATTCTTCGGGATAATGGCGATATATTTTTTGCTGGTGGTAGTGTTCGTCAGTGGAATCGGCTCGCTGACCAGCTTTGTCCAGGTCAAGCAGAACCTTGAACAGGCTCTAGGCGGAAATATAAATAATATTTCGTCGGGTTTGGTACTGTTTTCATATGCCCTAGGCTCCGGTGCGGGGAGCGGGTCCACTACGAACTATCAGACATTCATCTTTCTGATAATAAGTCTTGTTTTCATATGGTCCATAAGACAAGTCCTGGCAGGAGAAAGGATAGGGGTGAAGCAGGCATTTTACCAGGGTATTTACCCGTTGGTGCCGTTTCTGCTGATAATGTTCGTCATAGGGCTGCAGATTATACCTCTGATTATAGGCGGTTTTATCTTAGCTACGGTAGTAGGCAATGGACTCGCCGTCAACGGCTTGGAGCAATCTATATTCTGGATAATATTCATTCTGCTGGCGCTACTCTCCTTTTATATGATACTTTCTTCGCTGTTCGCACTTTATATTTCGACATTGCCTGACATGACACCTATGAAGGCGCTGCGCTCCGCTCGCAGTCTGGTCCTGCATAGGAGGCTGCCGATTACACTGCGCCTGCTCGGCCTGCCCATAGCCCTGACACTCTTATACGCACTGATACTGCTTCCTCTTATATTCATAATACCGGTACTGGTAGTGCCCGTGTTCCTTCTACTTAACAGCTTCGGTCTTTTCTTCATTCATTCTTATCTCTATAACTTGTACAGGTGTCTGCTATGAACAAAGAAAAAGCCAAAGAAAGAATAGACAAGTTAAGCAGGCAGATAGATGAATACCGCTACCGTTACCACGTGCTCGACGACCCTATGATAACCGATGAGATATATGACTCATTGACACGTGAGCTTAAGGAACTTGAAGAGAAATTTCCCCAGTTCTTATCGCCGGACTCACCCACGCAGAGGGTAGGCGGCAAGCCTCTGGAAAAATTCACCGCCGTGCCGCATGAGTCACCGATGCTGAGTCTGAACGACGTATTTACACCGGACGAACTGCAGGCCTGGCTGGGCAGGCTGAAGAAGCTGCTACCGGAGCAAAAAGAATTCGAATTCCATATGGATTTAAAAATGGACGGACTTGCCTGTGCATTGATTTACGAGGGCGGCCGGCTGGTGAGAGGGCTGACCCGAGGAGACGGTCTTGTCGGCGAGGACGTGACCCAGAATATACGAACCATACGGTCAATCCCGCTTATTTTAAGAAAAGATCCGGATATTCCCCCGGATTATTATCAGGGCAGGCTGGAAGTCCGCGGCGAGATAATGCTTTATAGGAAAGATTTTGAAGAGCTTAACCGTGAAAGGGAAAAGGAGGGCAAGGCGGCCTTCATGAATCCGCGCAATACCGCGGCCGGAACCGTACGCCAGCTGGACCCTTCTCTCGTAGCGGCGCGGCCGCTAAAGTTCCACGCCTATTCACTTATCGCCCAAGGAATCCGAACAAAGTCGGAAGAATATGAAACCGCCCGCAAACTAGGCTTCATAGTCAACCGCCACATATACACCGTAAAAGATATCAAAGACATGCTGAAAGTTATAAACGAGTGGGAAGATAAAAGAAAGACACTGCCCTACAATACCGACGGTCTGGTTATCACCATAAACGACAAAGCGCTATATAACCGCCTGGGTTTCGTCGGAAAAGCTCCCCGCGGTTCGGTCGCATACAAATATGCTCCGGAACAGGCGACTTCCAAAGTGAAAGACATTTTTATATCCATTGGCAGGACGGGGGCAGCTACGCCTGTAGCTATGCTGGAGCCGACAGTTATCGCCGGATCATTGGTGCAGATGGCCACGCTGCATAATGAAGGAGAAGTTGAAAGAAAAGATATAAGGATAGGCGACACGGTAGCCGTGCATAAAGCGGGGGATATTATCCCCGAGGTAATAGAATCCTTACCCAGGCTCCGCGACGGGACGCAGAAAAAATTTAAGATGCCAAAAGATTGCCCGGATTGCGGTACTGCGCTGGTTAAGCTAAAAGAAGATGAAGCCGTGTGGCGCTGTCCGAACAGCAGCTGTCCGTCGCGCCTTTCCAACCAGCTAAGGCACTTTGCCAGCAAAAGCGCACTGGATATAGAGGGCCTGGGCGAAAAAAACGTCGAGATTCTTTTGGAGAATAATCTGGTTAATAATGCCGCTGATTTTTATAATTTGAAAGCGGAAGATTTGAAGAAGCTGGAACGTTTCGCGGACATATCCGCTAACAAATTGGTGGCTGCCATAGCAGAAAAGAAACGTCCGGATCTGCATCGTTTCATATATGCATTGGGAATCCGACATGTCGGCGCGCAGACGGCCGTGGATCTGGCTAATAATTTCAAAGATTTCGACAAATTTAAAAAAACTACTATCGACGAACTACAGAATGTCGCGGGTATCGGTGCTGTGGTAGCCGAATCGATAGTCGAATGGTTCGCCGAACCGGTTAATCAGAAACTGCTGGATGATTTTAAAGAAGCGGGTGTATCACCGAAGAAAGTCCACGTCAAAGAAAGCGCAATCACAGGCAAACGTTTTGTCATAACGGGAACGCTTTCGACCATGGACCGCGAAGCGGCGGCGGAAAAAGTCCGTTCGCTAGGCGGAATATTCCAGTCCAGTGTCGGCAAGGATACGGACTACCTTGTAACAGGCGCCGGTACCGGCTCGGGCAAACTGGAAAAAGCGCAGAAGCACGGCACCGAGATAATAGACGAGGAAAAATTCTTCATGCTTATCAATTCCGCTGAAAAAGGTGTATAATCGCTAGCGGAATCGTGCGCATAAAGCGGCGCCAGCAAAAACAAAAATTTTAAAACAAAACTTGCCCGCCGCTAGGGTGGGCGCGCACGTCAGGCCCCGGCAAACGCCGGGGCTATTTATGCTAAAATATGTAAGTTAAAAGTTTTGCTGGTTGCACTAAGGATGCTTCGTTCGCGCCTATAGAAAGTGCCACTGGCAGTTTCCGGGGATATAGCTCAGTTGATTAGAGCGCATCGCTGGCAGCGATGAGGTCGAGGGTTTGAGTCCCTCTATCTCCACCATATTGGCTTGTTTGCACTGACATGCTGGTATAATAGGCTGAACATCAGGGAGAAGACAGTGAAGAAAAATAATTCCGTAAAGAAAAATAATTCAAAAAAATCCACTCGCAATTTGAGGATACCAGTACCAAAGTTCAAAAAGCTCACGCCGCAGAGACTGGCTATAGATCTGATTGTCCTGGCCTGCATAATCCTTCTGGGCGTGTCCAGCTGGTTGTGGTGGAGCAAGATTGTAATGAACCCGGGCAGGGCTCTTGATGATGCTATCGCAAACAGTCTGCATACCCGAAGCGTTACCAAGCATGTCACGCAGGTCGGCACTACCGGCAGCGTAGACCAGGTTTCGTATCTTTCTTTCTTCCCCGGCTCCATAGGGGCCCAGACCGATACGGTTCTTACCCAGGGTATAGGTTCCAACTCGGCCTCGGTAAATACTGAAACCATCGGGACAACTGACAGGGATTTTGTCCGGTATACTGACGTAAAAGGCGCGGATAACCTATCCGGCGCCCAGAGACTGAAGACGCTTCTGGGCGTATGGGCTGAAAGAAATCAGGATATTGCGAAGGGTCAGAGAGTATCATTCCTGAACGAATCCATGTTCGGCATAGTACCGTTCGGTTATTTCAATGACGCAGAAAAAAGCCAGCTTATCGGCCTGATAAACCAAAAGGGCATATATAAGTACACATCCGCTACCCGCAGTATAGAGAACAGACGGCCTGTTTACATCTACACGCTCGCCCTTAACCCGGCCGATCTTGTAGATGTCATGCATGAATATGTCCGTCTCAGCGGCGCCGGGGATCCCAGCCAGTTTGACTCAACTCAATACAAAGGCTTGGGAGTGCTTCATATACAACTTACAGTAGATATCCTAAGCAGGCAGATAATAGAGGTTCAGTATCCCACCGGCCGGGTAGAGAATTACAGCGGTTATAACTTATACAAACAGATAAACCTGCCGGCTGATACCATACCTATCGAAGAGCTCCAGAAACGTCTGCAGGGCCAGGGCTCTAACGCCTAGCCCGGGCTGCCGTACCAGAGGCGCTTTAGGTTATACTGTCTAGGGTACTTATAAGCGATGCAAGTATTAGTTGAAGACTCTATCATAAGTTATCAGGACATTGGCAAAAAAGACGGAAAAGTCATACTTTTTTTGCACGGCTGGGCTGACGAAAGTTCGAATTTCAAAGCGCTAGCTAGCGTTTTTTCCGATAATTACCGTTGCATAATCATTGATTTGCCCGGTTTCGGCGGTTCGGAGATACCGAAAGAACCTTTATACTTGCCTGATTTTTCCCGGAAAGTCGCAAAGTTCCTGGTAAAGATTCGCACCCGGCCTTATGCCGTAATCGGACATTCCAATGGCGGAGCCATAGCCATAAATGCCATATCGGGCAATGAAATATCACCGAAGAAACTGGTGCTGTTGGCTTCTTCCGGAATAAGAAGCGGCCAGAGTTTCAAGAAGACCGCGCTAAAATTGCTGGCAAAGCCCGCCAAGGCGAGTCTAATCATGGTGCCGGCCGGAAAAAGAAAAGGCCTAAAAAGAAAACTTTATGCCCGTATAGGCTCAGACTATATGGTAGCCGAGAATATGAAAGATACGTTTAAACATATAGTTTCATATGACATATCGGCCGACGCCGCAAGTCTGGATTTGCCCGTGTTGCTGATATACGGCGAGGCTGATAAGACAACTCCGCCGCAGATGGGCAGGAGATTGAAAGAAATTATTAAATCATCCAGGCTGGAAACAATCCCCGGCGCGGGACACTTCATCCATCTGGATAAAAAAGACGAAGTAGCCGGTCTTATCAAAGGATTCTTAAAATGAGGCCGCTAAGCTATCTCTCTATAAAGGTGCCTGTCTATTTTGCGTATATGGCCCAGCAGGTCGAATACGAACCGCGGAAACTTATGGATTGGCTGAAGCGTATGCCGCAGCTTACCAGAGTCATGCACCGTCAGAAACTGGTATTAACCAAGAAGGCTTCCGCCCTGGTCATATTCCAATATCTGGCTGTTCTGGTTTATGCGGCACTTATAGGTATTATATGTGCTAGTCTCAGCTTGGGCTTCGTAGTTTTTATACTGTTGTTCCCGCTAGCCAGCCTGATTGCACTTGTGTCAGCTATATACGCCGGCCAGATCATAAGCCTGCCCTTTGACACCATGCTTATCCGACGTTCCAGAAAGATATTTGCCGCGCACAAAGGACTGAAGATAGTCATACTCGGCAGTTACGGCAAGACCTCTATGAAAGAGCTTCTGCTCGAAACATTTGAGGGGAACAGGAAAGTGAAAGCCACCCCCGGCAACAAAAATGTGCCGATAAGCCACGCCCGCTGGGCCTCCCGCCTGAATGGCGACGAAGAGATCTTGCTGATAGAACTGGGCGAAGCCAAGCCCGGGGACATAGCAGGTTTCTGCCGTAATATATCGCCTGACATGGCCATTCTCACTGGTGTGGCTCCGAACCACTTGGACAAATACAGGACGCTGGATAATCTGGCCGATGATTTGTCATCGATAAAAGAATACGTCACTCAAGACAGGATATATGTCAATTACGACGCCGAAAGCCTGTTCGCAAAAAACAGGCTGGATAAAAAGAAAGTCCGTTTGTTCGGTGTCTCAGGCTCAAGTGGTGTCAGTATAAAAGATGTGAAAGTAAGCCTTACGGGTATGAGCCTTACGGCTGTTTCAGACAAAAAGAATATGAAGCTTATGACCGGTATGGTCGGCAAGCATTTGATCGGCCCGATTTCCGTGTGCTTGTCCCTGGCGCTTGAAATCGGCCTTTCAGAGGGCGAGATTAAAAAAGCTATTCGAACCACTAAGCCTTTCGAGCATAGGTTGCAGCCGAAAGAAATCGGCGGTGCCTGGATAATAGACGACACATATAACGGTAGCCTGGAAGGTTTCCGTGCCGGACTCGAACTGTTAAAAGAATTAAAAGCGAAGCGTAAGATATATGTTACGCCCGGCCTGGTCGACCAGGGTGAGGAAACGGAGAATGTGCATAAAGAAATAGGCAGGCTCATAGCAAAATGTGCTCCTGATAGAGTCGTTCTGATTAATAATTCCGTCACAAGCTATATAAAGGATTCGTTGGAAGGATCCGGCTATAAGGGCGAGATAGACCTGAGAGATGACCCGCTGGAGTTTTATACGAACCTGGAGCATATGCTTGCCGCCGGCGACATAGCCCTTCTACAGAACGACTGGACGGACAATTACGCCTAATTGTACAGCCTAATTGCATGCTATAATTGCAATATATGAAAACAGTAGCGGTTATCTTCGGTGGGCGTTCCACGGAGCATGACGTATCAGTAGTGACGGCACTGTCCAGCATCATCAAGCCCTTGGGGCTGACTAAAAAGTACAAAGTAGAAGCTATCTATATAGCCAAAGACGGCAGCTGGTATTGGGACGAGAAACTGAAAGACATAAAGCTTTATCAGCACGGGTTGGAGCAATTCCTGCATAAGACTTCGCCGGCCAGCGTACAGTTTGACGGCGGCATGACACTTATAAAATCCAGCGGCATAGCCGGCCGCAAGACTGCGCGCAAAATAGACATAGTATTCCCGGCTACCCACGGTACTTATGGTGAAGACGGCAGTCTGATGGGACTTCTTCGCATGGCTAATATACCTTTTGTCGGCTGTGATATGGACGCCAGCGTACTGGCTATGGACAAGGTGCTGGCCAAGCAAGTCGTGCGTGATAACGGAATACCGGTTTCCAAATATGAGGTTATACAGAGCAGTGATTTTGCCCGCAATGCAGGCCGGACAATCACAGCCATAGAAGAGAGCCTGAAATATCCCGTCTTCGTCAAGCCGGCGCATCTGGGCTCGAGTATCGGTATCGGCCGGGCTGTAAATAAGAATGAACTACAGAATACAATAGAAGTGGCTACACACTACGACGACAAGGTACTTGTGGAAGAAGAAGTTTCTAATCTCACGGAAGTCACTCTGCCGATAATCGGCAATTACGAACTCAAGCCCGCTCTTTTGGAGCGTCCCTTGACCAGTCCGGAAGATTTCTTTGATTTCGAGACCAAGTACATGAGCGGCGGAAAAAAAGGCGGCGGTAAAAAGGCTGCCAGCAAAGGTTCCCAAGGCTATAGCGAAATACCGGCCAAACTCCCCACAGAACTTTATGACAAGGCCGAAAAGACAGGCTTGAATGCTTACCGGGCGCTTGGCTGCCAAGGCATAGCACGTATAGACATGCTCATAGACAACAAGACCGGAACCGTATATTTCAATGAGGCCAATCCTTTGCCCGGCAGTCTTTATGCGCACAATTTCCGTGCTGCAGGCATAAGCAGCGTGGAGCTCGTTGAAGAGCTGGTACGCTTGAGCGAAGAACGCTGGCAGCACGAGGCGTCCCGTAATACCGTCTTCCAAACTAATTATCTCCAGCAATTTTAGAATGCCATGAGGTTGAATGTAGTCCATCCGGGAGCCGACGAGCTCAAATATGAGATACGCGGCATAGTAAGGTTTGCCCGCAAACTTGAAAAGACCGGTCTCAAGATAACCTGGGAAAATATAGGCGACCCGGTAGCCAAGGGTGAGGAAGTGCCGCAGTGGATAAGGAAAATAATCGCCGACGAAGCCGACAAGTCCAGCGAGTCTTTCGGCTATTCGCCGACCAAAGGGCTATTGAGCGCCCGTCAGTTTCTAGCACGTACCCGAACGACCCAGACCGGCGCTGAACTGGACCCGGAAAATATAATATTCTTCAACGGTCTGGGCGATGCCGTGACCAAGATTTATACCTGGCTTAATCCTATGGCACGTGTGCTGGGCCCCAGTCCGGCTTACCCGACACATTCTTCGCTGGAAGGCGCACACAGCCATAAACCCATGCTGACATACAGGCTTGACCCGGATAACGGATGGCTGCCCGACCCGGCCGAAGTCCGCCGCCTGGTAAAAGAAGATCCGTCTATAGCCGGACTGCTTATAATCAATCCGGATAATCCCACAGGCACAGTTTATACCGAGGAAATCTTGAAAGAATTCGTCCGAATCGCGAAAAAGTATAAACTTTTTCTGATAGCGGACGAGATATATGCCAACCTGGCTTTTCCCGGCAGCGGGTTCGTTTCATTAGCCGGCGTAGCTAAAGATGTGCCTACTATGATAATGCAGGGTCTTTCCAAAGAAGTACCGTGGCCGGGAAGCCGCTGCGGCTGGATAGAGTTTTACAATACCAAGACCGATACCAACTTTGCCGCCTACGCGCGTTCTATAGAAGACGCCAAGATGACCGAAGTCTGTTCAACCACGCTGCCGCAGTCGGTCTTGCCGGATATCCTGGGCAACCCCAAATATGGACCGCACTTAAAGGCACGCCGCGAAAAGTATGAGGCCCGGGCCGAAAAAGCAGTAGAGATACTGGGTCAGAGCAGAAATTTAAAAGTAGTAAAACCCAAGGGCGCATTTTATCTGACAGTTACCTTCAGCGAACATTTCAAGCGCAGGCGGTACAAACTCAGGGCCGCCAGCATAAAGGCCCAGCTGCTACTCGAATCAGAACTAAGGAAAATAGAACCCTCGGATTTTGACAAACGTTTCTGCTACCAGCTTCTAAGCGCGACCGGAGTATGTACAGTCCCACTCTCCACCGGATTTAACAGCTATGAACCGGGTTTTCGCATAACTTTGCTGGAAAACGACGATAAGGTGTTTGAAAATACTCTCTACACCATACTCGAAGCGGTCGAATCTGTTAAAATATAGACCTGAATGAAGAGATACAATCCGAAGGACATAGAGCCTAAGTGGCAGAAAGCTTGGCAAAAATCCAAGATATACCAGGCGGCTGAAGATTCAGCCAAGCCTAAACGCTATGTGCTGGAATATTTTCCGTATCCCAGCGGCGCCGCGATGCATGTCGGGCATGTGCGCAACTATACCATCGGCGATGCAATCAGCCGGTGGGGCCGCATGCGCGGGTACAGCGTTTTGCATCCTATGGGTTGGGATGCTTTCGGGCTGCCGGCAGAGAATTATGCGATAAAGACGGGAATCAGTCCGCAGGAAACCATTAAAGAGAGTACCGCCAAGTTCAAACAGCAGCTAATGCAGATGGGCTTTGACTATGACTGGTCCCGCGAAATCAACAGCTCCAGTCCTGAATATTACAAATGGACCCAATGGTTCTTCCTGCTTTTGTTCAAAAAGGGACTGGCGTATCGCAAGGAAAGCCTGCAGTGGTGGTGTCCGGTGGACAAGACCGTGCTGGCTAACGAGCAGGTAGAGAACGGCGTTTGCTGGCGGTGCGGTTCAGAGGTGGAGAAAAAGGCTCTGCCGCAATGGTTCTTCAAGATTACCGATTACGCGGACCGTCTGCTTGAAGATCTGGAAGATTTGGATTGGAGTGAATCCATCAAGTCTATGCAGAGGAACTGGATAGGCCGTTCAAGCGGTGCCGAAATAGAGTTTAAGATTGACGGGGCGTCGGAAAAGGTCAATGTTTTTACCACCCGGCATGACACCCAGTACGGCGTAACATTTCTGGTTCTGGCTCCGGAACATCCGCTCGTCAGTAGAATAACCACTAAAGAGCAGAAAAATCTTGTTGCAAATTATTTGCAACAAGCCCAGGGCAAAAGCGATATAGAGAGGCAGGAAGATAAAGAAAAAACAGGTGTATTTACCGGAGCTTATGCCATAAATCCGGCAAACAAAGAGAAAATACCTGTCTGGATAGCCGACTATGTCCTTTGGGGCTACGGCACCGGCGCGGTCATGGGCGTTCCGGCGCATGACGAGCGCGACCATGAGTTTGCCGAAAAGTATGAGCTGCCTATAAGAAAAGTTTTAGAAACTGACGATGAAACCGATTTTCATTCCGAAGGAAAAGTTATAAATTCCGATAAATATAACGGAATGCGCTCGGAAGCCATGCGCGAAAAAATACTGGCCGATTTTGTAAAAGCCGGCTCAGCCGAGGAGAAGATTAATTACAAAATCCGCGACTGGCTCATCAGTCGTCAGCGCTACTGGGGCGCGCCGATTCCGATAATACATTGCCCCAAGGACGGTCCAATGCCGGTTCCGGAAAAAGATTTGCCCGTGGTTTTACCGGAAATGAAGTCATACGAACCCAGCGGCGACGGACGCAGCCCTCTGGCGCGTGTGGAAAGCTTCGTAAAGACAAAATGTCCGAAATGCGGCATTGAAGCCGAGAGGGAAACGGATACAATGGACGGTTTTGCCTGTTCCAGCTGGTACTTCCTGCGTTTTGCCGACCCGCATAATGACAAGGAAGCTTTTGATAAGAAAAAGGCCGAATTCTGGCTGCCGGTCAATGATTATATCGGCGGCGCGGAACATGCCGTGATGCATCTGCTTTATGCGCGCTTCTGGACCAAAGTCATGTATGACGAAGGCATGATAAGTTTCAAGGAACCCTTCACTTCACTGCGCAATCAGGGAATGATACTGGCGCCGGACGGACAGAAAATGAGCAAGAGCAAAGGCAACACCATAGAACCGGACGGGCTAATAGAGCAGGGCTACGGCGCCGACTCTATACGTATCATGGAGCTGTTCATCGGGCCGTGGAACCAGGCGGCCAGCTGGAGCGTCGAAGGTATCGGCGGCTGCTACAGGTTCCTGCATAGAGTCTGGACTCTTACCCAGGAGTACATTGATGCAGAGAAAAAGAACGGCTCTTCAAACGACGAAATTATAAAGGCAATGCATCGGGCCATACATAAAGTTTCCGATGATTTGGAAAATATGAGCTTCAATACGGCCATAGCCGCCCTGATGGAAACCACCAACGAGCTTTATAAGATAAAAGCCGAGGATAACTTTAGAGCTAAAGACTGGGGTTTTGCAGTCAGGACACTGGTCCAGTTGCTGGCGCCTTTCGCGCCGCATATATCCGAGGAGCTCTGGCATCAGCTGGGGATGAAAGAATCCGTACATATCAGCGAATGGCCGGTCCACGAAGAGAAGTATTTGAAGTCAGACAAAATTACCATAGTAATACAGGTCAATGGCAAGGTCCGGGCCAACATAACTATGGCGAGCGACGCTTCGGAGGAAGAGATAATGGAATCGGCAAAAGCCGATAAGAAAGTTCAGGAACACATAAATAAGAAAAAGGTACGCAAAACTATTTACGTACCCGGGAAGTTAGTTAACTTCGTCGTCTGATTACTTAGGCATTCTAAGCTGGATCGGAGGAGTATCCATTGGTTCAGGACCCGGTTGGACGGGGGCTGTGTCGCCTCGTTTCATCCTTTCGCCGGCACCGGCGATTAACGCACCCATATTGGCGTCAGGGTCTTCAAAGAAACGTCTTGCCGTTCTATCCAATATACCATCATCACCCATAGCCCTTTGGTCTCCCCAGTTTCCTACTGCATCCAGGACACGGCCATCACTGGCAGGGCCGGTGCCCTCTTCCCAGTGCCTTTCTTCTTCACTCTCGCGACGGGCTAAACGATAAGCCCTTGCTTCGGCTATACGCTCTTCTTTCTGTTCAGGGGATAGTTCGAATGGTTGTACTTTGAATGTTCGTGTCATGTACCTACAATAGCACTTATGGTAAAAAAAGTCAATAGTCCGCTTATAACTTACCCCTGTAAAAATAGTTGAAAAAAATATTACACTGTGCTAGGATAGCCCTAACGATTAATTAATTTACTCTGGTGCAGGGCGATATCGCGCGCCCGTAAGGAAAGGGGAAAATGGGAAAACCAAAGAAGCGCACTACTCATCGTCGAACAGGTAGCAGGCGCAGCCATCTGGTCCTGAAACTGGCTCGCAAGGTCAACGCCAAAAGCCCGGTCAAGGTGTTCACGACCAAGCGTGAATCCGGCAAAAAGCCGGCATTAGACAAATAATTACTCGTAAGATTACCTCTGCGCAAAATACGTTATAATATCTGCAGGAGTAATAGTTTAACAACATGAGTGCCAATCGCCACCTGGGTCGCATTATCGCTCTGCAGTCCCTGTACGAACTGGAGTTCCGCAAGGAATGCAAAGATGATAAGGTCGAGCTGGACGATATACTGAAGCGCAATATCGACCGATATAAGAACGCGCTCGATGACAAGGACTTCATCATAAAGCTGGTGAAGGGGGTAGAGAAGAACTGCCCCAAGCTGGACGAGCGTCTCCAGCCTATTGCTCCGGAGTGGCCGCTTAGCCAGATAGCAAAGATAGATCTCTGCATCTTAAGGATAGGCGCCTATGAGCTGGAAAACCATAAGGATATACCGCCCAAAGTGGCCATAAACGAGGCCGTTGAATTGGCCAAATCCTTCGGAGGCGAGAATTCGTCCAAATTTATCAACGGAGTCTTAGGTACTCTATATAAACAGTCGGAAAATAAGACCGAAAAGAAAGCCAAGAGCACTAAAAAGACTCCGAAAAAATCCAAGAAATAAGATTTAAGGAACACTTTTACAAGTATGAAGAAACCTAATATGAAAAAGCCCAAGCCGATAGAAGGGATAAGGAAATTTATACCCCGGCGCAAGCCTGCCATCAATGAAGTTGTCCGCGAACCTACCAGCGGCGGCATGGTCTTTAGGCGCAATAGGAAGAACGAAGTAGAGATACTTCTTATTCAGGACGCTAAGAACCGATGGACTATCCCCAAAGGCCATATAGAAGAAGGCGAGTCCGCCAAAGAAACTGCGGAAAGGGAAATTCGCGAAGAAACGGGCCTTCAGGAGATGAAGGTTCTGAACTGGCTGGGCAAGATAAACTTCCGCTACCGTCGTGCTACCAGCCTTGTGCTGATGACTACAGAGATATTCCTGGTTCAGGCCAGGGGCAATACCAACGATTTGAAGCCTGAGGACTGGATGAATGGTATCGGCTGGTTCAAAGCGAACGAGGCTTTGGACAAGATAGAATACGAAGACATAGGCAAGCTGTTGCTTATAGGACTCAAGAAAATAAGACATGCCGGACTCTGATTTAAAATTTTTAGACAAGAACACTGTTAATAAATACCGTGAATTCGCCCGGAATGTGCTGGGCGTAGAATTCAGCGACATAGCACTCCTGATAACCGCTTTTACCCACAGATCATATGTGAACGAACACAAGAAGACCGCCAAGGAACACAATGAACGTCTGGAATTTTTGGGCGATGCGGTGCTGGAATTGGCTGTTACCGAATATCTATACAACGAATTTCCCGATCCGGAAGGCATACTGACCAATTGGCGAAGCGCTCTGGTCCGTACGGAAAGCATCGGTGCGGCGGCGGAACTAAGCGGATTCGAGCCTTATCTGCGTCTGAGCAAAGGGGAAAAACGCGGTACCGACAGGGCAAGAGCCCAGATAATGGCCAACTGCTACGAAGCCGTGGTAGGTGCTCTTTATTTGGACCAGGGCTATGAACCATCCCGAAAATTCATTGACAAGACCATATTGTCTACCCTGCCTAAGATACTGGCTACCGGTTCATGGATGGATCCGAAAAGCCACCTGCAGGAAACCGCGCAGAGCAGGGAAGGCTCCACGCCGGTCTACAGAGTACTGGAAGAGGAAGGTCCGGACCATGAAAAAACATTTACTATAGGGGTATTCGTTTCCGGCAAACTGCGTGGCAAAGGCACCGGTCATAGTAAACAGGAAGGCCAGCAGAAAGCTGCTGCCGAGGCCCTGAAATATTTCAAGAATCTTCCTCCGGGGAAGCGGCTCAGGAACAAATAAGGTTCACCCCTGTTGACATCTAAGGCTTTTATCTGTAGAATACGTTGGATATTCTTTGTTATTTTAATGTCTGAAGTCAGACAGGAGTAAGAGTTTAATCTGTAAATGCTAAGCATACGTATGCAAAGATTGGGCCGAAAAGGACATCCCGTTTACCGGGTAGTCGTCCAGGATAGCCGACAATCACCTACCAGCGGCAAATATGTCGCCCTTCTTGGTAGTTATGACCCTCACACTAAGAAAGCCAGCCTGGACAAGGAAAAAACCGGACATTTCTTAAAAAATGGTGCCCAGCCGTCCGAACGCGTAGTCAAATTGCTGTTAGCAGAGAAGATATCCTTGCCGAAATGGGTCAAAAAACCTGCTAAGCAAAACAGAGAAATCCGCAACCCGGAAAAGCTGCGCAGAAACCGTCCGGCCGAAGAAGCACCTGCGGCGGAAGCTCCTGCCGAAGAACCTGCACCCGATGCCGCCCAAACAGAAGGTGAAGCCGCTCCGGAACCTGAACAGTCCGCCGAATCACAGACTACAGAAGAGAATGCAGCGGAGGCTGAGCCTCAGCAGACTGAACCGGCAAGCGAAGAAACTGAAGAAAAGCCGGCGGAAGCAGCAGACGAAGCCAAAACCGAAACCAAATCGATCGAACAGTCTTAAAGCATCTTGGCCTAGGCATGACAGTTTTGCTATACTAGCGGAGTCGGAATTACTAAATAAGGAGGAAACCTGTGAGTATCGACCAGCAATTCGTTGAATTTGTAGTAAAATCTTTAGTCAGCAAGCCTGACGAAGTCCAGGTAAAGAGGACTATAGACGAAAAGGGCGTACTGCTTGAACTTACCGTAGATCCGGAAGATTTGGGTAGGGTAATCGGCAAGCGGGGTGCTACCGCACAAAGTATCAGGACGCTGCTGCGCGCACTAGGTACCAAGAATGACGCCCGTTACAATCTGAAAATCGTAGACAACGGTCCGGGCAAAGCCGGCAAAAGCGAAGAAAAGAAGAGCGAAGGCCTTTGGGGCGAAGATTCTGGTGCTGATTCATCTGATCCAGGCCCTGATAATGAGGCCGAAGAAGCTATAGCAGAAACCGCTTCAAACATTGAAGATGAAGGTAATACGGACGGCGATGACGAACAGGATGAAGCTGAGGAAAATGATTCTTTCTCAAGGACGCGCAAAGAGCTTGCCGACCTCGACGACCTCGATGTGTAAAACTGCTTGTACAGATATAAAAATTTGCGTATAATTTGTTTAGTCCAACGACTAAAACAATTCAAAAAAAGCTCGTTGCGAGCAATTCGAAAACGAATTGGAGCTTTATGTGGTAATGTAACCCCGGCTTTCGGGGTTATTTTATTTTCAGATAACCGGTCTCAAATGCGCAGGATCTGAGATTGTGGGATAATAGTGTAAATGAAGATTAAGATTATAAGTCTGTTTCCGGAGATGTTCTCCCCGGTCCTTGAGACCGGCATGCTGTGGAAGGCCAAAGATAAAGGGCTGGTAGACTTCGAATATATAAACCTGAGGGATTTCGGACTGGGCAAACGTAAGACGGTAGACGATATAGTCTACGGCGGCGGCGATGGTATGCTGCTCAAGCCCGAACCACTGGTGGCCGCCATAGAATCCGCAAAGAAGACTTCTCCGGAAGCAAAAGTTATATTAATGACACCGCGGGGAAAGAAGTTTGTTCAAAACAAAGCCAAAAGATTGGCTGACGCAGGAGAGGATCTTATATTCATCTGTGCCCGTTACGAAGGCTATGACGAACGTATAACTGAATTCGTTGACGAGCAGATATCGATAGGCGACTACATCCTGACCGGCGGCGAACTGCCGGCCATGGTAGTTATAGATTCGATCGTCAGGCTGATTCCCGGAGTTCTGGGCGGCGAGACAAGCGCCGAAATAGAGAGTTTTTCCGACGGCGAAACATTGGAATATCCGCAGTACACTCGTCCCGAGAATTTCCGCGGCATGAAAGTGCCCAAGGTACTACTCAGCGGCAACCACGGGGAAATATCGCAGTGGCGGAAGAATCATTCAAAGAAAGCAGGCTAAGAAAGGAGCAATAAGCTTAACCGCGATGGGCCAGGTGGTCTGACTCGTCGACTATCTCGTGGCCGATAATTTCTTCTATCAGGTCTTCGATCGTGATTATACCGGCAATCTTGCCGTTTTTTTCTACCGGCATAAGATGTGTACGCGCGCCGATGAAATGCCTGAACATCGTATCCAGGGCAGTGCGGCTGCCAACGGTTTTGGTAGGCAAAAGTTTGAGATCCGATACTTTGTAGCTTTTCCCGTCAAAATCTATGTCTACCATGTCCTTCATGCGGAGTATCCCGAAACACTTTGTAAGACTTTTATCGAATATAGGTATACGGCTCCAATTCGCCGCCTTTATCTCATCAATAGTCCTGCCGTCTATGACAAAATCTTTGGTGAGCCAGTAGACATAACGGATTTCTGTCATTATTTCACTGACCTGCTTTTCGCTTAATTGTAAGGCGCCTCGGATAATCTCCACCTCGTCCTCGTCAAGTTCGCTTTCCGTTTCACCCAGATGGTCACTTATAAGAAGCCCTAATTCGCGGCGGGAGTGTAGTATTTGGTCTTCCTGCCGGCCTACGATATTGTCAAACGTCAGCTGCAACGGCTTGGAAATAGGATATGTCAGCACTACCATAAGTCTTAAAAGAGGGGAAAAGTAAGAACATAACGGCAAAGCATGCTTTGTAAAAAACGCCTGGGGTGCGAGTTCGGCAAAGACCACCAGCAGAAGAGTGCTGATTATGCCCGCGACGATACCGTTGAGTTTGGTATTAATCACCAAAGGTGTAGCAGATGCCGCACCCGCATTTACCAGCAATATGCTGGCCAGGCTCAGGTGGGCGTTCTCGCGGAAGGGAAGAACTCTTTTGGCCCTGGAGTTGCCCAGCTTGGCCTTTCTTCTTAAGTCAGCCAGGTTAAGGGACATCAACGATATATTTAATCCGGAACAGGCGGCCGCCAAGGCAATCAGTAATATTACGTACAGAAGAGTCGGGTCGATTGTCATCTGATATAATTTTACACTACTTTAAGCAGTTTGGTGCCGGTATATACTAATATTCGGGTATAGGATCATTTATAAATTGTGATAGTTTTACGGCGCCTATTCCCAGAGTTCTGGCGCCCTTTTCCAGATAATCGGGATGGGTATATGCCTCCGGATCATGGGCTATCCCGCCGCGGCTCGGTACGAAGAGCAGGGCGGACGCTATTCCCGCGTCTGCCGCGTTGGCCACATCGTGCATAGCTCTGCTTTCCATGGCTACCGCTGAACCTATTTCATACCTATCGATAAGCTTTAGCAGAGACTCTAAGATAAATTTATTCAGTTGTACCGGATCTCTGCTTCCTATCAGTTTTTCCCCGAAATCAACATCGCTGAATATCTGGAAATAATTTTCAAAGGTTCTCCGAATCTGTTCGGATGCCATATCCCTTGAAGCTTTTTCCATGCCGCGTACGTCTAGGCTCAGGCCTATTACGCCCTGCCTGTCCATAGAATACGTGCCGATTGTGCCGACTACGCCTGAGCCGGCGTATAACGAACAGATTTCTTCCACGGCCTTTATAAGCATCAGTGCCGTTTTCTGTCGGGGCAATATTTTCTCCGGGTCAAAGAATTCGGTTTCATTATCCTCTGAAGCGACCGATAAGTTTATCGGTCCTTCATCGACCAGAGGGCTTTCGTCCACTAATTGACGGTTTTTATTCTTAACCTTGCCTTCAACCTCTCTGATAAGAGCTTCCATTTCTTCAGCCGTATCCGCGGATATGCGCAATTCGACCCCTGTATTGCCCGGTATCTTATTCATCGAGGCCTCGGCAATCTGAATCTGGCCCATCGCTATATTATTTGAATCCCTGCGGCCTTTGAAAATATCTTCCAGGACATGGCTTGTCCAGACCAAGCCGTCAGCACGGCTATGTATTCCCATATCGGTAGCGCCGGAATGGTTCGATTGTCCGGCCGTATCGATTCTTATATATTGCCGGTAAGGATGCTGCGCCGGCTCCGGCAACAGCGGTTCATCACCGCCGATTTTAACCTTGAACCTTTCCGCCGCGGCAATCTTTTCAACGACCCCGATGTCATAACCGCTTCTTTCAAGTTTTACGTCTTGTTCTACGTGGAGTTCCATAACCGCATGCGGGGTTTTGAAACGTTTACCTTCGCCGAACAGAGGCTCCCTTGCTATAAGAGTGCTTTCCTCGCCTAATATTTCTTGTAGCGATTGGCCTTTGCTTCCATCGTCGAAAGTTTCGCGTAAGGCCAGATCATCGTTGTCAAGGCCATAGAGAACCGATTTGCTGCCGAAACACGCAGACCCGAAACGGTAGGACTCCTCACCGGTATAAGATGCAACTATTATATCTCTGTCAGGAATGAAGCCAGCCTCTTTCATGGCTTTTACAACAGCTATCGAGCTGAGGACGCCGTAAGTGCCATCAAACATATCTCCCCTGGGCACCGTGTCGGTGTGCGACGCCAGGACCAGTGGCCTTAAATCAGGATTTTTGCCGGCGAATACTCCTATATCGGCCAGAGGATGCTCTATGACTTCCATCCCGGCTTCTTCCATTAACGGCCTTATGAAATTTTCCCGGGCAATTTGATCGTTTTCGCTCAATGCCGGGCGATTGGTGGCATAGCGTTCGGGTTGTTTAGGTAGAGGTTCGACCGCTTCGCCGCCTATACTGGCCAGCTCTATGAGCTGCCTTTCTATTTCAGAGCCGTCTATTGAGGCAATAACATCCATGGCACTATGGTCAGAAGCGGCAATACTTTCATGTATTTCCGCGGACGATAAACCGGCTGGTTGTTGTCTCCCCGTAGCCATCGATAAGTTCTTATTATAACATTTTTAGTAAGTGCGCAAGGACATTCATATGGTAAAATAATAAGCTGAATATGATGAAAACCCGGGCGCAATCATTTGATGACACACTCGGACTTTATAATCCCCGAAAAACGTACCTGGAAAACTGGAGTAACGGGCCTTTTCCCCCGAAAGGCTTCAAACCGTACGAGGAAAAAGGTGAGCCCAAGTTCAAATTCTTAGGCACAGAAGTATACTCGCCATTCGGTATACCTGCCGGGCCGCTTTTAAACAGCAACCACATTAAATTTGCTTTTGATGCGGGATTTGATGTTCTCTGCTACAAGACGCAGAGAAGCGTGAAATTCCTGCCGAATGATTTCCCGAACGTGCTTTACCTGGACATAGAGGGCGACCTGACACTGGAGAAAGCAGGAAAACCTCTTCTAGGCAGGTCTGCTACCGAAAAGCCGCTTGAAGAAGTTTCAATAACCAATTCCTTCGGCAACCCCAGCCTGGGTCCGGACTTCTGGGTGGACGATTTGAAAAAGGCTCTGAAATATGAGAAAAATGGCCAGCTTCTTATCATGAGTGTGGTCGGTACTATCCAAGAAGGGTTTACACAAGATGATTATTATGAGGATTTTGCCCGTGCTGCGAAGCTGGCGGCAGACGCAGGTGTGAAAGCCATAGAAATCAACCTTTCCTGCCCGAATGTTGCGAATGAGGGGATACTTTGCTATACGAAGGATGCCGTGGTAGCCGTAACCAAAAAAGTCAAGGAAGCCATTGGCGAGGTGCCGCTGATAACCAAGTTCGGTTACTTTTCGCAGGAGCAGGAAGACTTGCTGGAAGATACCCTAAAAGAAATTCGGCCGTTCATATCGGCGGTTTCAGTGATAAATACTATCCCCGCACCGGTGGTTGACGATAAAGGGAACCAGGCATTGCCGGGCGATAATCGTCTTTCTAGCGGTATTTGCGGCGCCAGTATCAAATGGGCCGGCGTAAATATGGTAGACAAACTAAACAGATTAAGGAAAAAGAACGGCTGGCAATACGAAATTATCGGAGTAGGCGGCGTTATGGACCCGCAGGACTTCAAGGACTACCGCACTGCCGGGGCCGACGTTGTACAGTCCGCCACCGCCGCCATGTGGAATGTTAATCTGGCCGCAGAAATAAAATCTCAGATATAACCGGCCACACCGGAAAATAGCGTAATAGCACCGGCTGCTATAAGTACCAGATAAGCCAGCTTGTTATAAAAACTCGTATTCACTCTTTTAGCTACGGCTGAACCTAAGAAATTAGCCAATATTACGGCTGGTACCAATAGTACGTACATATACCAGGAAATATCACTCAGGGTGTTGTTTTCGAATGCCTGAATAGAGATTATCGCGACCACATTCATAATGAAGAAATAATATGCCAGCAGGAGACGTATCTGGTTCGGCTTGATTATATAAAACCTCAGCCACACCACCAGAGGGGCGGCGGAGAGTCCGACGGTCGATTTAAAGAAACCCGAAAGCAGGCCGTACATGTGTATATTTTTATCGACTTTAATCTCGTGCTTAGGCTCGGGCAGGAAATACCTCTGAATATTCAAAAATATTATTATTGATATGCCCAAGAATATCTGCAGGGCCTCTTTGCTGATGACGGAGAGTATGTAAGAGCCTATAACGATTCCTACTATGGAAGCCGGGATAATTGCTCTTATTATCTTAAGGTCAATGCGCGTCTTCGTTTTCAGTTCATTGATGATGACTATACTGGATAATATCCCGGTGAACAGTACAATGGTCAGCGCCGGCGGGGGATGGAAATATAAAAGCGCGACAGGCAGTACGATTATCGGCATGCCGAAGCCGACTACTCTCTGGGTAAATACGCCTGCCATGGCGGCGAGCAATATGATTGTCGTTTCGTTCATTCTAGCTGATTATTCTTCCCGAGCCGGGTTCGGCCAGGACTTTGCCATTCTCATAAACCAGTCTGCCGCGGATGTATACTTTCCTAACTTTGCCGACAACTCTCTGTCCGGCAAACGGGCTCCAGCCGCATTTGGTCTTCAGGTCTTCGTTTTTGATTTCATACTCAGTCATGTCGACTTCGATTTTTGTGTTTTCATCGGGCCGGATACCAAGTATTTTAGCCGGGGTATAGTAGAGCTTTTCGAGCAATTGTGCGCGCGTAAGTTTTCCGCCTTGTTCTGCGCTCAGAAACAGAGGCAGCATAGTTTCCAGCCCCGGTACTCCGAAAGGCGGCTCGGATGAGTGTTTTTCTTCCAGCGTATGAGGTGCATGATCGGATTCGAACACATCGATGGCATCCAGGTTGTCCCATAAAAACTGCTGGTCGCTCGCAGGTTTTAAAAAAGGCTTCATAAAACCGAAACCTTTGAGACGTTCACCGTCCTTTTCACTTAAGAAAAGGTGGTGCGGTGTTATGCCGCAGGTTATCGGCAAACCTTCTTGCTTGGCCTGGATAATGAACTCCAGCTCTCTCTGGCTTGATACATGGCATAGATGCGTACGCTTCGGATATTTTCTAAGAGTCGTCATTACCAGGTCAGAAACATCTTCTTCCGCATGTAGGAATATAGGCTTATCGCTTGGCCAATTAGCGTATATTTCAGCTAGTTTAGGCTTGTCAACGATAAATTTACCAGTAGTGATATTCAAATAAATCTTAAGCCCGACAACCTGGTTTTCTATCTTTTCAAATTCGTCATAATTATCGCCGAGCGTACCGAAGTTGAATCCTATATCACAAACGGTTTTCTGCCTTGCGCTGAGTATCTTTTCGTTCAGTAGTTCTTCCGTGGTAACGGCTTGAAGGTTGTTCGGCATGTCTATGACGGTGGTTATGCCGCCGGCCAGCGCCGCGCTTGTTCCAGTGTAGAAATCTTCTTTGTAGGTCTGGCCCGGATCCCTAAGATGTACGTGCAGGTCTATCAGGCCCGGTAAGGTTATTATTTCACCCATACGGTTTTTATGTTAACAAATTCCTTGATGCCGTAGTGGGACAGCTCGCGGCCATAGCCGGATTTTTTCACACCGCCGAAGGGCAGGCGTGGATCTGATTTGATAGGCCCGTTTATGAACACGGCGCCGGACTCTATCTTTGGTGCTATATAATCTTTGGCATATCCCGTGTCTGCGGTAAAGATATTCGCGCCCAGGCCGTATTCGCTGCTATTTGCCATATTTATGGCTTCATCGGCATCTTTGACGGGCACTATGGCGAATGCAGGGCCGAAAGTTTCTTCATTCAAGACGGGCATGTCGGGCGTAAGTCCGGTTATTATTGCAGGGTTGAAATAATAGCCTTCGGAGCCTTCTGCTTTGCCGCCGGTCACCAGCTTTGCACCCATCTTCTCGGATTCTTTTATCTGTCTGTCAAGATCCTCGACCATCTGTTCGTTTACCAGAGGGCCTACGTCGGTGTGCGGGTCGGTCGGGTCGCCTACTGTGAGCTTGTCTACGGCTTCTTTAAGCTTGCCGGTGAATTCATCGATTACCTTCTCATCTACTATGAAACGCTTCGCCGCGATACAGCTCTGTCCACCGTTATATTGCAGGCGCGCCGTCACTGCGGCGTTCACGGACGCATCAATGTCGGCATCAGCCAGAACGATGAACGGATCGCTGCCGCCCAGTTCCAGAACGGTTTTCTTTATGACGCTGCCGGCTTCGGCAGCCACGGCCGAACCTGCTTTCTCGCTGCCGGTAAGGGTAGCGGCCTTCACTCGTCCGTCGCGTATAACGGCTTCGACCTTGGATGAAGATATGCATAGGTTTTGAAAGACATTGTCGGGGAAACCTGAGTTTTTAAAAACATCTTCAATAGCGAATCCGCTCATCTGAACATTTGAAGCATGCTTAAGCACGCCGACATTTCCGGCCATAATAGCAGGGGCGGCAAATCGGAATACCTGCCAGAATGGGAAGTTCCAGGGCATTACGGCCAGGACGATTCCAATAGGGTCAAATCTGACGTAACTTTCGCCGGCATCGGTATCGACCTTTTCCAGGCTCAGAAATTTCTCGGCATTGTCAGCGTAATATTCACATGTTCCGGCGCATTTCTCGATCTCGGCCTCGGATGCGGCTAAAGTCTTACCGACCTCGTCGGTGATGATGCGGGCGAGTTCCGTCTTGCGTTCACGCAAGTTTCGGGCGGCCTTGCGCATCCATCCGGCCCTTTCGGAAAATGAGCTGTCGCGCATGGTTTCAAAAGCGGTCTGTGCCGCGCTTAACTTTTCATCTATCTGTTTTTCACTCAGTTCGTCAAAGGTTTTTATAAGCTTTTTGTTCTTGGGATTTATTGATTCAAGCGCCATGATATCTCCTTAATCCTTAACTTGCGACGCCAAATCGCGCCCGAAATATTTTTCATTCTCCGAGTAATCTATAGGCAGGTCTATTATATGAATTCCTTTGGCATTGACGCACTTATCCAGTATTTTTTCGAAATCATCTGCGGATTTCGGACTGTATCCTGACGCTCCGAAACTTTCTGCCAGTTTAACGAAATCCGGATTGGAAAAATTCAGACCGAAGTCAGCCAGCTTCATGGCATCCTGTTTCCACTTTATCATTCCGTATCCATTGTCTCTCACTATGACTATGGTCATATCCAGCCCCAATCTTTTGGCTGTTTCCAAATCCGCCAGATTCATTAGAAATCCGCCGTCGCCTGCCACTACGACAGCTTTTCTTTCAGGAAAAATTATTTTGGATGACATAGCGGCGCCTAAGCCCGCGCCCATGGTAGCCAGCGCATTATCAAGTAAAACGGTGTTCTGTTCATAGGCCGGGTAATTGCGTGCTATCCAAAGCTTGTACATACCGTTATCAAGAGACAGCATGGCATCACGGGGCAAAACTTTTCTAAGAGTGCCTATCAAGCGCTGAGGTTTTATAGGGAAGTCGTCCGAGTCGGCGTTGTCGTTGATACTTTCCTGCAGCTTTTCTTTGGCTTTATAAAATATTGAAAAATCCCAGTCTCGTGTCTCGACTCTTTCCGTAAGGGCCCAGAAGGCATAGCTTATATCACCGACTACTTCCAGATCTGGGACGTAGATATCATCTATATCTGCCGGGGAGAAATCTATATGTACCAGCTTCTGGTCGTCCCTTATTTCCAAAACCGGAGGTTTTTCTATGATGTCGTGTCCGACCATCAGGATGAGATCCGCGCGGCTAAGTGCAGCATGGACATAATCTTTTTCGCTGACGGCGGCGGTTCCTATGAAACGGGAATCGCTCTCGTCAATCACACCCTTGCCGAGCTGAGTGGTTACAAAAGGTATGTCCGTCTTGTTGATAAAATTATTAAGTTGCTTTCTGATAAGTCTGCGGTTGGCGCCCGAACCCAGTAAAAGGATAGGTGACTTTGCGGACTCGACAGCTTCTACAAGAGCATTTATGGCTTTTTCATCTGGGGCGGGCCTTCTGGTCTTTTGCCAGATTATAGGCTTTGCGCCGGTTTCTTCTTCGGCTATATCTTCGGGAACTTCCAGATGGGCCGCCCCGGGCCGTTCTTTTTCGGCTACTCTGATGGCATGGTACACCGAACTCGGTATTCGCTCGGCGCTGACTATGGTATCGCTGAACTTGGTTATCGGGCGCATCATGCCGACCACGTCGATTATTTGAAATTTGCCCTGCTTGCTCCGTTTTATCGGTTTTTGTCCGGTAATGACTAAAAGAGGCATAGCGCCCAACTGTGCGTAAGCGACCCCCGTTACAAGATTGGTAGCTCCCGGGCCAAGCGTAGAAAGAGCTACGCCGACGTGGCCGGTCAGCCTGCCGACCGTAGCCGCCATGAATACGGCCGTCTGTTCATCGCGCGTGGTAATCATCTTTATCGATGATTTTCTAATTGCTTCAACCAGTGCCAGATTCTCTTCGCCGGGAAGTCCGAAGACATATTTTACATTCGATGCTTCCAGGCTTTTTACAAATAGTTCGGCTGCTTTCACGCTTAAGCGAGTCTCCTTGATACGTCATCCCAGTTTACCACTTTCCACCAGGCATCTATGTATTCCGGACGGCGGTTCTGGTATTTCAGATAATACGCGTGTTCCCAGACATCCAGTCCGAGTAATGGCCGGGCGTCTTCGCTGATAGGGCTGTCCTGGTTGGCCGTGGACGTTATTTCCAGCGTGCCGTTATTATCCACCAGCCAGGCCCAGCCCGAACCGAACCTTCCCGCCGCGGCTTCAGCGAACTTTTCCTTGAAGTTGTCAAAACTGCCGAAAGCGGTATCTATGGCACCGGCCACATCGCCTCCCGGCTTGCCGGACTGATCAGGCGCCATCATCTGCCAGAACAGGCTGTGGTTAAAGTGCCCGCCGCCGTTGTTGCGCAAAGTGATGCGGATATCCTCGGGCAGGGCATCCAGATTTTTAAGTATTTCTTCGACAGGTTTATCCGCCCAGTCACTGCCTTCCAATGCCTTGTTGGCTTTGTCTATATAAGTTTGGTGGTGTTTGGTGTGGTGCAGGCGCATGGTCTGCTCATCGATATACGGCTCTAACGCGTCGTATGCATATGGTAAGTCTGGTAATTCAAACATGACGAACCCTCCTTTTACTTAACAGTTCTATTATAACCCTTAGACCCTAGCCGAGGATAATTTGCTTAGAGGGAGCTGATAGATCGTCTATAAGCTTCTTGAGGTAGCGGCTGGATTTCGGTTTGACATCATGCATTTCACTAACGTAGTGGAGCCTTACTTCCGGATTTATCTGTGCGAGTTTTCTGGCTTTTACCTTTGACGCCAGGAAATCGAATCGTCCGTAGATTATGTCCGTAGGTTTTTGTATGGCTTTCAGTTCTTTCAGCGTTTCCTGGGCCAAAATGGTATTGTGCAGTGAATTGGCTATCGGCAGCCAGTATTCGTCATCTGTCCTGAAGCCCGCAACTTTGTCGGTAAACTTGTTTATGAATCTTGCGAACAGCGCCAGCGTTGACGGTTTGGTTGCCAGATATTCATAGAATTTTTTGTGCAGGGAGCGCCTTTCGGCGGAGTCTAGAAGCAGCGGTGGTTTATATAAAATGGTTGCCTTGACCCGCTCCGGCCAAAGATAAGCTATGTGCGTTGCGATGATGCAGCCCATGGAATGTCCGATGAATATGAACTGTTCGTTTCTGCCGCTGTCTTTTCTAAGACTGTGCATGATTGTCCTGGCATGGTCGCGCGTCGAATATTCCAGATGCCGTGGCTTTGGCGAAATACCGAAGCCAAGAAGATCGAAACTTCTGACCCGGTATTTATCCTTATCCAGTAGCTTAAGCAACGGCTTCCATATCTGTGATCGCGACGCAAGGCCGTGGATCAGCACTATATTCACGGGTCCGTTGCCCTGGTCAACGACCTTCTTCAGCTTGTACGGCCTTTTTAGATATATGTGCCAGACTCTGTCCCATACCATGCTTATATTATAATTCGCGCGCAAGACCTAGTACCATAGAAGTATGAAGGCGATTATCAAACTTCTTAAAAAAATGGCTGTATTCATAGTCGGCGCGGCTTTTCTGCTGGCGGGTATAATCATGCTGGTTACTCCCGGGCCAGGGCTTGTCGGAATCATCACCGGCCTCGTAATCCTATCCATAGAGTTCGAATGGGCCGAAAAATATCTAAAAATTGCAAGAAAAAAGCTGAAAGAGACCAACGATAAAATCAAAGAAAAAACTAGCCGATGATGTTGACCGACCGGGCAATCATCAGTGCTAGAGTGAATGCCGATATCATCGCCTGAGAGCCCATCAGGAGCTTGGCCTGTCCGGTCAACGGCCGCGTGTCGGCGGCGGCAAAATTTATCGCATTGCTGTTAGACAGGTAGAGGTAATCACCGAAAGTCGGTTGCCAGTCAGGAAAATCTGCCGGGTTGTCCTGCTGGGTGAACTGAAAGTCCTTCTCGTGCTTTGACCATTTCCTGCCGGTGAGGCCGGGACTGTCAATCTCCCAGTACCAGAGGGCAAAGACAATTATATTCGTTAAAAATATTGCTATCGCGGAAACCAACAGTTCGTATCCGGTGATATCAATCGTTCCTAGTATAAGCGTCCGGCAGACCAGGAAGAACGAGCTGATATTTGCAATAGATATAAGGGCAAGGAGTAATATAGAAGCATTTTTGTGAAGTGAATTCGGTGCCTCATGTCTGTTGGTCGAGGTAAAGCTAAGGACCGCGGCCAGTACGATTTCAGTAATCACTATAAGATAATGCGGCCCGAAAGACATATTTCTGCCGGTGTAATAAAGAGCTATCTGCAGCATTATGGCTATCAGCAGAACAAACTGTGCCAGCCGAAGTTCGCTTTTTGTTATCGGGTGAATTTTCATATCCGGTTTTGTTCTTTTGCCAGCTTTTTTCTCGCGGGGATTATTACCACGGACACAGCGGTGATATAAATGAGCCCGCTGGCACACGAGCTCAGCATAGGTGAATGCGTGCTGACTACCAGATACGTTCCGCTAGCCAGCGTCGCGGCTATCAAGCCGTAGCAGGCATTAAGCTTTGTTTTTGACGGGCTCAGATAAGTATATGTCGTGAATAGAATGCTTGATAGGGCGATTGCCACATGTATCAAAACTGTCATAAGGTTATCTTACTATTTATGGCAGTATGGCGCCAATAGAAAGCATTAGCGAAAGGCTTAAAAGTATTATTAGTGAGAAGTGGAACATCCGGCGCGCCCACTTATCGCTATCTTTCGTTCTAAGCCCTTCCGCGGCCAGCCTTAGCCAGTACAGTCCCAAAGCTGCCATGATTATGAAATATATCCAGCCTGTGTAGCCGTATATCGTCAGAAGCAGGGAAGTTACCACAAAAGCTACGGTGTATATAAATATTTGTAATTTTGTATTTTTTACGCCTTTCACAACCGGCATTATCGGTACTTTGGCGGCGGCATACTCTTTCTTTCGATAAATTCCTATAGAGTAAAATTCCGGGAACTGCCAGAAAAACAGCATCAGAAACAACAGCACGGCCGCGGCATCAATACGACCCGAAACTGCTACGTATCCGGCCAGTATAGGTGCCGCTCCGGACACGCTTCCGACCGCCGTGCCATGAACGGATTTGCGTTTGGACAACGCCCCGTACAACCACACGTATATTATGAATCCGGCTATGCCGATGGCTACTACCAGACCGTTTACCCATACGGCCAATATAAATATCCCTATTAAGCCCAGTACGGCCGAAAATACAGTTGCCGGCAGGCCGGCCACCTCGCCGCTGGCCACGCCGCGCGTCTTGGTCCGCTCCATTATCCGGTCTATATCCTGATCCAGCACATTGTTCAGCACGCAAGCCGATGCTATCACCAGCGTCATCCCGACAATCGTTGCGATAAAAAGCAGCAGATCAAAAGTCTTGAAATAGCCGCAGCCCAGCAAAAACCCGGCCACGGCGGTCAGAACATTGCCGTAAGTCACCCGCGGTTTGGTCAGCTGGTAATACGTACCGATTCTGCCCAATTTAGAGGTCGCCTTCGTCGTGCAGGTACTGGTTTATAGCCTTGGGCGAGTACATCATGCGGTAGTTAAGATTGTTCATTATCCAGACAGAACCGATGACGACTATCAGTACAGTTATCACTGCAAAGACAAAAGTGTAGCTGTTCCATTTAAGTTTCTTATCCCGGCCCAGGTGCAAAAACAATATCATCTGCACGAACATCTGCACTACGGCCAATACCGGCAGGATTATCATCATGAAATGATCGGACGGGTAGCTGTGGTCATGGTTCACATGTACGCTGACCAACACGTATGTGGTCAGCGTAAGCAGGGTAGATAGTACGTAACCGGTTATATATGAAGATTTAGTATTTTTCATCCCGCAATTCCCATCATATAAACTATAGTGAAGATAAATATCCAGATGACGTCCAGGAAATGCCAGAACAGACTCAGCATGGTCAGACGTTTCAGGTTCACAGCCGTCAGGCCCCGCTTGTATGTCCTATACATCATTACGGCCATCCATATCAGACCTGCCGTTATATGCGCGCCGTGTGTACCGACCAGGGTGAAGAATGAGGATAAGAACGCGCTTCTGCTCCAGCTGTTACCTTCCGCCGCCAGTTTATGAAACTCGGATATTTCAAGAGCTAGGAAAGCTATGCCCAGCAGGAAGGTGAAGGCGAGCCAGTACAGTACCTGCCGCTTCTGTTTGCCGTAGGCGGCCAGTATGGCCACGCCGCAGGCGAAACTACTGGTCAGAAGTATCATAGTCTCAGCCAAGACGAACGGCATACTGAACAGTTCATGCGCATCCGGACCGCCGAATGTGTTATTACGCAGGACGGCGAAAGTTGCAAACAAGCTGGCGAACAGCACCACATCGGTCATCAGATAGACCCAGAAACCGAACAGTGTCTTCTGCTCGTTCTGTTCTTTTACTTCCGCATTGGTGCTCATGCGTAGCGCTCCCTATTTTCCTTTTCCATCTTGGCAACCTGAGCGGCGGATATCGTACGCTCGTTATTTTCACCGGTCGTACGGATTATTACGGCAGTTATTATGAACAGCAGGGATAATATCGTCAGCCACCAGATATGCCACACAGCCGCAAAACCGAATACGAATGCGAACCCGGCAATGATGACTCCGGCGCCGGTACTTTTCGGCAGGGTAATCTTTTCGTATTCGGGCTCCGTTCTTTCCTCCTTAGCCTGTTTCTGTGCCCAGAAAGCGTCGCGTGATGAAACTTCGGGCAATACGGCGAAATTATATTCCGGCGGCGGGGAAGTGGTCGACCACTCCAGCGTGCGGGCATTCCACGGGTCGCCTGTCAGGTCGCGGTTCTCATTCCTGGTAAATATGCTCCAGCCCAGCTGTAATATCTGAAAGCCGACTCCCAGGAATATGATGCCTGCTCCTATCGCCGCTACTATAAACAGCGGCTGCCAGCCCAGCGACGAATCGTAATGATCCAGCCGGCGTGTGGCGCCCATCAGACCCAGCGCGTACAACGGGGTAAATGCTATGACGAAGCCGCTTATCCAGCAGTAAGCCGCGTATTTGCCTAACCGTTCATTGAGCTTGAAGCCGAAAATCTTCGGGAACCAGTAAGTCAACCCGGAAAAGAAACCGAACACTACGCCGGTAACTATCATTGTGTGGAAGTGCGCTACCAGAAACAGACTGTTATGTATCTGAAAGTCGGCCGGCGGTACCGACATCAGTACTCCCGCTACGCCGCCTATGGTGAATAGCAATATAAAGCCCATGAACCATATCATCGGCGAAGCGAAATGTATCCGTCCTCTATACATAGTGAACAGCCAGTTGAATATCTTTACGCCCGTCGGTATGGCGATAATCATCGTCATGATTCCGAAGAATGCGTTGACTGCCGCTCCGGCTCCCATGGTAAAGAAATGGTGCAGCCACACCGTGAAGGACAGGAAGACTATCGCCCATATCGCCCAGACCATGGATTTATAGCCGAACAGCGGTTTTCTGCTGAATGTCGGTACTATCTCGGAGAAAATACCGAAGGCAGGCAATATCAATATATATACTTCCGGATGACCCCATGCCCATATCAGGTTCACATACATCATAGGGTTTCCGCCTCCGCCGCCGGTAAAGAAATGCGTGCCGAACGCCCTGTCCAAAAATAGCAGTGTTAAAGTGACCGTTAGGATAGGGAAGGCGAAGATGACCAGTGTCATACTGCCCAGCACGCTCCAGGCGAACATCGGCATCTTCATCATATTCATGCCTTTGACGCGCATTTTTATTATGGTCACGAAGAAATTTATACCGGAAAGCAGACTGCCGATTCCGGCAATTTGTAATGCCCATATCCAATAATCCACACCTACGCCCGGAGTAAACTGCGCTTCGCTCAAGGGCGGGTAGGCCAGCCATCCTGCAGGCGAGAACTCACCGATTATAAGCGATAAGTTAACCAGTATCATACCGGAAGCGAATAGCCAGAAACTGACCGAGTTCAAGAAAGGGAATGCTACGTCGCGGCTTCCTAATTGCAGCGGAAGCACCAAGTTGATAAGGCCGAACATCAGCCCCATAGCTACGAAGAAAATCATTATAGTGCCGTGAGCCGAGAATATCTGCTGGAAGTGGTCGGAATTCAAAAAGCCGTGGTTCGCTCCGGCACTTAACGCCTGCTGGGCCCGCATCATCCCGGCGTCTGCCGCTCCGCGCAGCAGCATTACCAAAGCGACTATTATGTACATCACCCCTATTTTTTTCGGGTCCAGGGAAGTAATCCATTCTTTCCAGATCCATTTCCAGCGCTTGGTATAGGTCAGCAGCGCGGCTATGAATATTCCGGCCACAACCATGCTTACAGCACCACCCAGGGTTATAAAGTCGCGCGGTATGGCGTCCCAGTTCAGTCTACCCAGCATGTTAGCGAAAGTATCAAGCATCAATGACTTCCCCCCTGCATAGGTATGATATATCCGGCGCCTTGTTCGTTAATCGGTACGACATACTTGCCTACTATCGTACTAAACAACCCTTCCTGTACCGAGCCGTATTCGCTCTTTGGCGTGTTCCGGCTGGGCTTTGCCAGCTCGGCATATAGCCCGTCGTCCAGCTTGGACCGGGTTTTCTTTACACCGGCCATCCAATCAGTGAATTCGCCTTGTGTAGTTGATTTCGCAGTAAAGAACATATCGGAAAATCCTGCGCCGCTTATATTCGCACTGGAGCCTTTGAATTCGCCTGTTTTTTCAGCTACCAGGTGCAAGTGGCTGGTCATACCGGGCATGCAGTATATCTGACCGCCCAGCCGGGGTATCCAAAACGAGTTCATTACAGAATCGCTCGTCAGCTCAAAATCTACCGGCGTATTCTGCGGTATTTCAAAATAATTCACCGTGGCTATCTTCTGGTCCGGATATATGAACAGCCATTTCCAATCCAGCGACACCACCTGGATTCTTATCGGTTTCACATTGCTAGACAATTCTTTGTACGGGTCCAGACTGTAACTGCTGCGCCAGGCTACGACAGCCAGTATGGTTATCAGTACGGTCGGTACCACCCACCATATAGCTTCGGCCAGTTTGCTTCCGGACAGTTCCGGATTGTATTTGGCCTTTTTGTTTCCTTCGCGGTATGTATAGGCGAAGGAAAATAGCATTATGAACACAGGTATTACTACTACCAGCGACAAACCGAGAGCGAAATACATCAGGTTGCGTTCTTTTTCGCCGATTTCTCCGGCCGGGTTCAGCACCTGCACGTCGGAATGGTGGAAGAAGTTCGTAACCACGGCGAGCAAAGCTAAAAGAACTATCCCTCCGGCTATGATTTTGTTTTTTTTGCTCATTTGAAAAAAGATTCTACCCAAACCTTTAGCGGTTATTCCTAGTATAACAAACAACCGAAAAATGATATCCTTAGCGCTAGTTATGACGGACAACTCAAATCGAGTTATATTTCTCGATGAAATCAGTTCGGAGGATTTAGGCCTGGTCGGAGGCAAAGCCATGTCTCTGGGTGAGATGATCAAAGCCGACATAAACGTACCGCCTGGATTCTCTATCACTACTGCTGTATACAAGTCCGGCTTTACGACTGAAGCAGAAAATCAAGTTCTGGAGGCATTCGATAAATTAGGCGCCGATAGAGTGGCCGTACGTTCTTCTGCAGTCGCCGAAGATTCAAAGCAGGCTTCTTGGGCGGGTCAGCTTGAGACATATTTGAACGTGGATAGAGCCGGCCTGATAAAAGCAGTCAAAAAATGCTGGGATTCCGTGAATTCCGAACATGCCAAAGAATATGCAAAACAGAACAATATGGCCGAAACTGACAAAGCCGTAGGTGTGGTGGTTCAGAAAATGGTGGATAGCGAAGTATCCGGTGTTATGTTCACCGCCAATCCGGTAACCAACAATCTGGAAGAAATCATTATAGAGGCCATATACGGTCTTGGCGAACTGATAGTACAGGGTGCCGTAACACCGGAGAGTTTCATAATTAGCAAACAGACCGGACAGGTAATCGGCGGCAGTCCAAGCCGGCAGGATAAGATGCTTATATATAAGAACGGCAAGAATGTTGAGCAAAAAGTACCGGACGATAAATTAAAAGAACCTACTCTAAAAGAAGAAGATTTAAAAAGTTTAATAAAGGCTGCCGAGAAAATAGAGAAACATTACGGCCTGCCTCAAGACATAGAATGGGCTATCCGCGGTGGCGAACTTTATATAACCCAGTCTCGTCCCATAACTACGCTTTCGGAAACACCAGCGGAACCTAGCCTAGAACAGGAATTCATAGAGCAGAACGGCGGCGACATCGTCATGCGCTACGAGGGCGATTTCATGCCATTCCAGTTAGTCATAGAATGGTGGAGTTATATCGGACCTCAGTACAAAATGCACACCATAAAACCAATATTATTCTTTTACACGCCCAAACGAACTACAGGATATATCAGCCACACTAAATATAACGGTGCGGCCAAAGATACTTTTGCCGAGCTTGTAGCCGACCGATTGTCACTGCAAAGATTCAAAGACGAGTATGAAAGATACTCCTCGATATTATCGGATAGATATGAAGAATATTTTAAAAAAGAAAACAAGCCAATCAATGAAGAAAAATGTTTTGAGCTGTTCAAAGCCGTTCATGAGGAATTCCAGGAATTGATCACTTGGACGCTCTTCTATGAGCAACTAGACGAAACAACGGTCAACGAAGTCCTAAAAGACAAAAAAATAGACTTAAAAAAATTTTGGGAAATGGTCAAACTCCCGGTCTTTGCTTCGTTTGATACGCGCAGAAAAGCACATATGATTCCGGCCCTTGAAGGTAAGATTACGCCTAATTATCTAAGGTTTGCTTTTTCTGACTATACTTTTTTTGCCGACGAAGACTTTGTTAAAAAAGAATTAGCTAAAACAGATATAAACAAACTAAAGGCCGATATTAAAGAAGCAGAGGAAGCCACAGCAAAAGCAAAAGAGCAATTAGAAGAATATCTAAGTACCGCAGACGCTATTACCAAAAACGTGGTTGAGATCCTTGGTTGGGTATTGTTTTGTCGTGACGAACGCAAGGACATGATTAACAAAATAGAATTGCTAATGTTTAGCCTCTCCGAGCAGTTGTTTGGCTTTTGGGGAATCGATAAAGATTTACTTACATATACCGGCGTATGCGAGGTATTACGGGGCCGCGAGTATATAAGGTCAGTAGAGATTGATTTGCCAAAGCGGCGCGATGGATTTAGTGTGCTTTTTAAAACAGATGGAACCTTCGTGTTCGGCCACGATGATTTAGAGGAACAGCTAGATAGCCTGGATAACTTTATCCTCGGTCAGCATGCAAGCAAAGATGACCAGATTATAACTGGAGAAATTGGCAATGTAGGCAAGGCCAGCGGAAATGTAAGGATAATACGCAAAAATTCTGAGTTCGATACTTTTCAGGACGGCGAGATATTAGTAACAGGCATGACCCGTCCGGAGTTTGTGCCGCTCATGCAAAAATCCATAGCCATAGTGACTGACGAGGGTGGTATTACCAGTCATGCGGCAATAGTATCGCGCGAGCTGAACAAGCCTTGCATCATAGGCACGCGTATAGCCACCCAGATACTAAAAACCGGCGACAAAGTCGAAGTCGATGCCAGCAACGGAACGATCAAAATTTTAAAACCAGAGTCATTCACTTTTGAAAAAATCTTCACTCGTGAAGAATCTATGATTTTTGGTGAGCTCTTGGGCCAGGAACTCGATAAATGGCTAGTCAGCATAACGGACAAAAAGATTCCGACAATGTTTTTCCGTATTGATAGAAACATGCTGGAATGCTGGCTCTGCGATGAATCAACCAAAATTCTTATCGACGACGTTTATAAAAACAATGCTGAGAACCCTAACTATCTAGAGGGGCAGATAGAAGTCTATAAGAATTTAATTAATAAAATGGCTAAATACGAGGCAAAAAAACACGCAAAAAGCCTTGATGAGTTAAAAGAATATATGGACTTATTCAGCGAAGGTATAAAACCGCTTCACGTTATCTTCTTTACGCCTTTTCACGAAAAAGCGCCAAAGTTTCTCAGCGATTTGGCCGTCAAAATTCGCAGCGAAGACGCTATGTTCGACAATGCGGATATATATATACGCGACAGCTTGATTTATCTGTATCCTCAGCTTAACGGCATAGAAACTTTCATGGGCTTAAAGGATTTGGAAAAGCCGGATTTGAATGAAATTAAATTGAGGAAAGACGATTTTTATTGCTTCAAAAATGAGTATATAAATGTTGATATTGGTGGCTTTAAAATAAAATATCCCAATTTTGTTTTAAAAATAGATCAAATAAACCCCAATCAAAAAACCATAGAGGGAATGATAGCCTATAAAGGCTTGGTAAAAGGCGAGGTACAAGTAATAAACCTTAAAAAAGACGTTGCTAAATTCCAGCCTGGCAATATTTTGGTGGCACCTATGACAACACCTCATTATTTACCGGCCATGAAAGAGGCGAGTGCGTTTATAACTGACGAAGGTGGAGTTACTTGTCATGCCGCAATTGTCGCTAGAGAAATGAAGACACCTTGTATCATCGGGACCAAAATCGCTACACAAATTCTAAAAAATGGCGACCTAGTCGAAGTCGACGCCAACAAAGGCGTAGTTACAATCTTATAATCGTTGTTTAATTTGGAATTTAATTACATAATATCTTTCAGGTATGTGGCGGCATGAGGATAATGTAGGCGAGTCAGGGCTTCTTAGGTGCGAGCAGTTCCATGAACAAGAACCGGGGTTAGCCGAATACGAATTGTTCGCTGGTGGCGCCAGCTCTCTGAAGGCAATGAATACTGCTATAGATGGAACACAAGACCACTTTGACGCGCAGTTTTTTTCGTTCGAGGCAGATGAGGTGGGGCTGGAAACAGCCGAAGCTATGATGACGGCCGCGGGCAACGGCAAAAAGGGCAGAGTTCTTATAGATAGTTTCGTACTTTATAACCAAGGCGATCAATATCTTTACTTGCCTTGGCGCGACAGAGAAACCAGAATAACGCTCCTTGAAAAAGTCCAGGCAACTAAAAACATGGTTCGCGACATGAAGCGTGAGGGACTTGATGTTAAAATCGGCACCCCTAGTATACCCGGACCTGCCAGGCTGGGGAGAAACCATGGAAAACTTGTTCTCGTCGATGAAGGCATAGAGGAGGTGCAAAACGCTTGGGCAGGGGGCGTAAATCCTACGAGGCATAATGCATCCTGGCACGATTTAATGGTAAAGATTA
>DASUKF010000002.1:0-4313 GCA_036278875.1 Saccharimonadales bacterium (SeqCode)
GTTGCAGTACATCGTCATCCGGGTTGTTCCTGCCGGGCAGGACGGAAAAGATAGTGCCTACAGGCATATTTACGTCTATATTGCTGGAACCGTCCAGCGGGTCAAAAGCCGCCAGATAACCCCGCAATTTTCCAGCCGAAACATCCACTACATCAGCTTCTTCCTCGCTGGCTATAGCTACGACATACTCGTTATCGGCAAGTATTTCCTTCATTATCATATTGCTGCGCTCGTCCAGCTTCTGAACTTCTTCGTCATGCACATTCTGGCCCCCGGCGGCGCCGTGCAGGCCGAGCAGGCCGGAACGCTGTACTTCATGCGATATTTTCTTGCCGATTTCAGCTATATCGGAAATTATCAGCCTCAGCTCGCTCTGATGGCTATGTCCTTTCAAATGCTCCAGCAGATAATGGTTCAAAGTAGTCATAGCTATCAGTATACGATAATACTTTATTCGATAACCGAATCGTCGGTGAAATCATGGGCGGTCCTGCGCCATAGCCAAACACCTAGTATGACAGCCAGGACATATGAGGCTATAAGATATGGCAGGGTAAAGTTAACCTCGCCTTTAGCACCGGGCAATGCGGCCAGCTTGCCGGTTATAAAAGTCATATAACTAAGAAGTGTCTGAGCAGGTATTCCAGCTACCACGGCGAATGGAGCAATTATCGCAGCCATGGTCCCGGCTATGAAGGTGAACAACATCGCGAACGGAATCAAAGGAAGTATCAGTACATTGGATAATAAAGCCAAAGGAGCATACTGACCGAAAGAAAAGGCTATTATAGGCGCCGTCATTATCTGGGCCGACAATGTCTCGACTACCACGCGGAGCACCGCGTTCGGTTCTTCATTGCCCCAGAAATAATCAAGCAGAAGCGGCGAAAGTATGATTACCCCGGCAAACGCGGCAAAGGACAGGTACCATCCCAAATCGCCCCAGAGGTATGAAGGATTTATTAGCGCCGTCAAAGCCGCTGAAAAGAGCAAGAGCACCACGGGATGTATCCGTCTGCCGTAATACCATGCCAGCAGGCTGAGTCCGGTTATTATACCGGCACGGTTCATCGACGGGCTGGCTCCGGTAATCATTACAAAACCGCCTATCAGTAGAAAAGAACCCGCCGTAGCAGTGTATTTGGATACCCTCATCAGCCAGCGCCTGGCAAAGCGTATCAATATGGTCAGGTTATAACCGCTGGCCACAATAATATGTGTCAGACCTAATATGCGCAGGTCGTTTACCAGGCTTTCCGGCAAGTTGGCATGCTGGCCGGAGAGAAAGCCTATCCCGAGCGAAGCCTGTGGTTCATGAACTGCTTTTCTTATCTTTGCCGAAAACCAGTCACGCACCTGAAGCGCTATATCGCTATTCTTTACCCTAACGGCTTTCGTTATATCAGCTCTGTAGATGGCCGCTGAAAAACTTCCGAAGCCTTCGCTGAGCTCGCCCTCAGCCTGGATAATATCGCTGCGCTTCAGTTTTATAGGCGTGTTCGTACTTAGCCAGATCTGGCCGTCCATAGGCCTGTCTAACAGTCGTACGTCTTTAAGTTTTATCTGTTCCTGACCGTCCTTACCCAAAACTACGTCTTCACTGACCTTACCGGTTATCTCGACGTTTTTGCCGATGAAGCTTTTATAAATATCCACCGAAGGATAAACCTGGCTGCCGCGCCAAAGGCCGATGAGCAATCCACCGGCAAGCGCAAGTAATATGACGCGGCGTTTACTGCCGGCTAATGATGAGAGAGTGAAACATAAGCCTGCGACAAGCCAGGCGAAACCGATAAAATCGCTTTTTGTAAATAATGTCAGGATTATGCCCAGCATCACGCCGCCGCTCGCTACTGCCAAAAGCCAGGACTGATGAATTTTCATCTGCTGGCCTCTATCGGCAACACCTGGTCCGGACAGGTTCGGAGCTGTCTTTCTATAGCGTCTTTTTCGGCAGAGGTCAGCCACAGATGGTATTTCAGCTTCACCGCTATCTGACGGGCTACGTAGCGGCATCTGTAGCCAATATTCGGCGGGAGCCATTCCGATGCATCGCCGTCACTCTTCTCCTGGTTTGCCGGCCCGTCTACCGCCAGCAGATTAAGCGGGTCATTGGCTAACCTGTTCCTATCATCGGCACTTAAACCCTGTGCGCCTGTCTGCCAGGCGTCGCTCAAAGCCACGACGTGGTCTATCTGCACGGCTTCGGAAGTAGAGAAGCCTCTCTGGAACTCAATAATCCTGCCGGTGTAGGGGTCGTTCAGTTCACCACGTATTACTTTGCATCCGTCCGACGGGTCTACGAAAGTCTTATCCATATCGCGGCTAAGAATCAGATTACGCATATCGCAATTCCCGGACTTGCCCCAGTCGCTTAGGAATTCATCCCGCGAATATCCGTAATGCGCCGCCCGCGTTTTAACAGGCAGTTCATCGGCCGCCGATAAGGCATTGACGGCTCCCGGCGGCGGCGCCGTTATGGTCTGCTTGGTCTTGACCGGAGCTTCAGAAACCGTATTCCGACTCAAACTTATGAATACGGATATCAGTACGAACAGCAACAGTGCTAGGGTACGGCGTTTTTTATATCTCACTTTTTGTTTCTTTTAACAAGTAAATTCTAGCAGATGTTAAAATTAACAGATGAGCAAAAACAAACCGAAATGGGTGACACACTCGACCGAAGAGGTTTATCAGAACAAATGGTTCAAGGTAGAGAAGGCGGAAGTTACCAGGCCCAACGGTGAAAAAGGCGATTACTATACGATTGTCAGCCCGTCTGTCGCCTTCATAATTCCGCAGGATAATGACGGCGGAATATATCTGATAGGCCAGCGCCGATATCCTATAAATGAATATTCTCTGGAGATTCCGGCAGGCAGGATAGAAAGGGAAGAACCGCTGGCGGCTGCCAAACGCGAACTACAGGAAGAGACGGGATTTAGCGCGCAAAAATGGGAAAAGTTAGGCGAATTTTACTCCGCGAACGGACTTCTGCGCGAAAAAGCGTATGTGTTCCTGGCAACCGGACTCAAGCAGACAGGCGAGAACGAGCAGGAGGAAGAAGGTATAGACCAAGTGGTCAAACTGTCGCTAGAGAAAATCACGGAAATGATAAGAAAAGACGAAATAAAAGACGGCCAGACCATGTCCAGCCTGATGCTCTTTTTAGCCGAAAAAGGCCTTATTAAAAAATAGGTACGGGTAGTACCATGCCTACGGCAAATGCGCCGCTCGCGGCGGTAGCGACTAGAAGTTGGTCACGTATGTTGCCACTTCTTTCCAGCACCTGGTTTGCCCGATCCAGGTTATCAGGCTCTTTCATCCAGGACGCCATCATGTATGCTTCGAGCTGTGTGTCAAAGCCTTTGGTAGGTACCAGGGTCCTCACCGCATCCTGCGTGCCTCTGCGCGTCCGGGTCAGGTCCAGTACCACCCGGAAACGGTCAAGACCATCGCCCCTGACACGGACATCGTCTATTCTTTCTTCGAATTCAGGAGGTTTCATCCCGAGGCCACCGAAGAAAGCCTCGCGCATTTCGGGATGAAAGCGCGGGCCTTTCATAGTCTTTTCAACCAGCTGCCGTATCATGCATAGACCACCTGTTATTTATAAAATTTTAGTATTTTTTTATTAAATTGTCAATTAGCGGATAATCCGTCCTCTCTGGTAAAATAAGTGTATGCACGAAGGATTGGTGATCCTGGATTACGGATCGCAGTATACTCAGTTAATTGCCAGAAGGGGCCGCGAGCTAGGCGTTTTCAGCATCATCCTGCCATATAGCGCCAGCTTAGACGAGATCAAAAAATATAACCCCAAGGGCATCGTACTGTCCGGCGGACCGAATTCCGTATTTGACAAAGGCGCCCCCGGCCTCACGGATGGCGTACTCGAACAGGGTGTCCCGGTATTGGGCATATGTTACGGCATGCAGCTCATATCGCAGAAGTTCGGCGGGGAAGTCGAAGAGGCCGCGACCCGGGAGTACGGCAAGGCCACGATAACCCATAAGGACAAAAGCGAAATCATCAACGAATCCTTTGACGGCAGTACGGTCTGGATGAGCCACGGCACACATGTCAGCAAACCGCCGGCCGGCTTCACGGTTGCGGCGATGAGCGACGGTACCATAGCTGGTATTGAAAACATTGAAAAACACATATACGGTCTGCAATTCCATCCCGAGGTAGCGCATACCGAGCACGGCCGGGAAATACTGGAGGCCTTCATAGACAAATGCGGTTTCAGAAAAGATTGGTCCGCAAGTTCGATAATCGATGAACAGGTAGAAAAGATAAAACAAACCGCG
>DASUKF010000003.1:0-8291 GCA_036278875.1 Saccharimonadales bacterium (SeqCode)
ACTGGCACCTGGAAACAAGCGCCCACGGGGCATGGTTTCTGAAACTCAAAAAAACCGGCAAAAGCGCCCATGCGTCGTTGCCCGAACACGGCATCAACGCGGCGGAAATTCTTACCGAAGCTCTGGCGGGCATAAACAAAGATGCTAAAGATTATCAGAAGTCCGAGCTTGCCATATCTCTGACCAGGATAAATTCCGGCAAAGCCATGAATCAGATTCCGGATTATGCCGAGGCTGTCCTGGATATACGCTTCAGGAATAATGACGTGCAGAAAAAAATAGGGGCCGATATAAAAAAGATATGCAAAAAACACGCCGTAGAGACCGAAACCATAGTTACGGCAGGCTGCATGAACGTAGACTTAAATAAGAAAGAAATCATGGATTTCGTCAGTGTTGCCGAGCAGGTCCTGGGCCGGAAAATCCCTGCCGGACATTCGCTCGGAACCACGGACGCCCGGTATTTCTGCGCCAACGGCATACCCTGTGTTGTCATCCAGCCGGACGGCGGCGGCAGGCACGCCGAAGACGAATGGGTGGATGAGAAAGGCTTAAGCGATTTTTGTGAAATAATTCACAAATATATACTTGAATACACATTAATATAAGGTGTTATGGGAGCAGTGCCTACAACACCGCCGATAATTCCCGGAGGGGACAAAGCCCGGTTTGAAAGAGCCGGTTCTACTGCCGAGGTGCTGCCTTTCCGCCGCAGAAGTACATTGGCGCCCGAAGAAACTGTAGAAAGCGGAACCACGGCCGAAGAAGCCGATGAAGACGGCAGAGCTGGTACCAAGCTGTTCAATTGGGCCGCCGACGGCAGAACTAAAGAGGACTTGGCTCCCGATGAGACGAAATCGCGCAGAACTTTCCGGCCGGGTAGTGTAGAACAAACGACTCTGGAAGCTTTGCGCAGATACGGCACCAACGGAAGGAACGGCTCAAGGGGAGGCTCTAGTGGCCGTCGAAGACGTTAATCCCTGTACATATGATTTAAAATATAGTAGAGTAATCCACTATGAGAAATAAATCTCAGCATTGGTTTTATGCCTACTTTATGTGCGCGGCGCGCGCTAGAGCAGGTTTTGTGCTGAGTTAAACCGACAAATAAAAGAGCTCTGGTCGTCCGCCGAAGAAAAAGCGGACGATTTTTAATTTAAAGGAGAATAATCATGCAAGAATTAACTAAAACCACTATAATCGATGATAAGCCGAAGGCAGAGCCTTCCGACAAAGATATGAAATCACAAATACTTACCGACAGCCGCATAGAAGGCATATACCCCCTGAGCAGCCCCAGAGAGGTAATGGACGAGATTCCTCAATCCGAAGAATCAGCCCGAACCGTGGTAGAAAGCCGCCGGGCTATCGAAGAAATCATCAGCCCCTGGTCCAAGAGCAAGCGTCTTCTGGCAGTGGTAGGGCCGTGTTCCATACACGACCAGAAAGCAGCCTTGGAATACGCGCAGTGGCTGAAAGATCAAAGAGATAAATACTCCGACCGGCTTGAGATAATCATGCGCACCTATCTGGAAAAGCCGCGTACGACACTTGGCTGGAAAGGTATAATCAACGACCCGAATCTGGACGGGACGTTCGACATCAACAAGGGCATGCGTGTGGGCAGGCAGCTTCTTCATGAAATTACCAGAACGGGACTGCCGGTCTCTTATGAGCTTTTGAGCGCCCGAACGCCGCAGTACATAGCGGATCTTGTTTCCTGGGGTGCAATCGGCGCACGCACCACGGAGAGCCAGCTGCACAGGGAGCTCGTTTCCGGCGTATCATTCCCCGTAGGGTATAAGAACGGTACCAGCGGGAATCTTCAGATAGTCATCGATGCGATAATCGCTTCCCGGGCCAAGCACATATTCATGGGAATCGACCTGGACGGCAAGACAGCCGTAGTCAAGACTACCGGCAACCCCTACTGCCACGCTGTTCTGCGCGGCGGCAGCGAAGGCCCTAACTACGATAAGGAGTCCATAGCTGAAGCAGTGGGCAAGCTGGAGAAGGCCGGTCTTAACACTTCGGTTATGATTGACTGCTCGCACGGCAACAGCAGCAAGGACTACCGCCGGCAGGAAGATGTCTTAAGCGACGTTGCCGGTCAGATAGCGAACGGCAACGAAAATATCTGCGGCGTGATGATAGAAAGCAACCTGGTGGAAGGCGCTCAGAAACTGGTGGATAAGGATAATCTCGTTTACGGGCAAAGTATCACCGACGGATGCGTAGGACTGGACACCACTGCCCGCATGCTGCAAAAGCTGGCGGACGCCGCCGAAAGCCGTTTTTAGCTTATAATTAAGCCTATGGCAAAGGAAGGTCTGAGCAAAGACGCACACACTATAGCCGAGTACCGTTTCAAAACGGAAGACGGGTTACACGAGCTCTATGTGCAGGAGTGGGGAAACCCAAAGGGCATACCCGTGCTGTATCTGCACGGCGGGCCGGGAGCCGGCTGCCGTGACAAACACAAGACCGTGTTTTCGCCTGGGAAACACCGCGTGATACTTTTTGACCAGCGCGGGTCGGGTAGCAGCACGCCCTACGGCTCGCTGGAAGAAAACACTACGCAGAAACTTATTGAAGATATCGAACTTATACGAACGAAACTGCAGATTGAAAAATGGCACCTGCACGGTTTGAGCTGGGGCTCAACGCTGGCGTTGATTTATTCTATAGCTCACCCCGATAAAGTATCTTCCATGGTTATAGGCGGCATCTGGCTGGCAAGCGAGGAAGAAACGGACTGGCTGACGGATGGCGGATGGCAGACATTCTATCCGGACGCATACGAGCGCCTGAAAGAAATGAATAAAGGTTCTAAAAATTTGGATTATTTCGCATATTCGTCCGCCTTTATCCAGTTTTATCGTCTGGATGACAGGTACTATCCGCTGGACAAGGAAAAATACGATGATACGCCGCTCAAAATCGAGTTCCACTATATTGATAACAATATGTTCATTACGAAGAATCATATCCTGGACAACGCGCATAAACTGTTAATGCCGGTAAATATAATCCAGGGCCGTTACGATATCGTCACGCCGCCCAAATATGCATATGAGCTTCATAAGAAACTGCCTGATAGCGAACTGTTCTGGACCGTTGGCGGCCATGCATCAAGCGACCGCGCAAATTACGACTTAGCCAAAGCATTATTAACCCGGCTGTCATGAGCTGGCAGAAGCAGGGTAGAGAACCGTTATTTCCAGACCTTTTATGGAGCCGTCCGGAAAATAAACGCCAGGCCGGAAAACTTCTGATAATTGGCGGGCATGCGAACGAATTTCAGAATATCTCAGCCTGCTATTCGTTTGCCCGCGAAGCCGGTGCAGGACACATCAGATTCCTCATGCCGGAAAGCCTGAGCAAACTTACCGGACACATAGAAGGGGCGGAGTTTGCCCCGGCCAACAGGAGCGGCGGGTTCGCCAGGAATGCACTGGCACAATTTTTTGACTTAAGCGAATGGGCCGACCACGTGCTTCTAGCCGGCGACCTGGGCAAAAACAGCGAAACCACGGTCATCCTGGACGGCTTCCTGCTGAAAGGCCCGAAACCCGTGACCCTGGCCCAAGACGCTTTGCGGTCCATAGGTATTGATTTCAGCCGTCTTATAAATATGTCGCCTACATTGATAGTCGATAGAAGCACATTTCAAAAGATAGGCACAGCGGCCGGAACACATGTGCCCGTAACCTCACTGACTACTTACGAAAATATGGGTGAAATCATCCGAGACATCTCAACCGATTCAAAGGCAAATATGGTGATAATGGATGAGTCTAATATCTGGGCTGCCGTAAGCGGCAATATCGTTTCCACTCAAGCCAAGCCGTTGGATACGAATGCTCTCAGCGCATACTGCGCCGTCTGGCAGATGCAAAACCCGGCGAAGCCTTTGGAAGCCCTGGCTACCGCCTGTTTTGAAGTCTTAAGTTCTTAAACAAGCTTATAATCGCGACCCCCCCCCAGACGGTCTGAAGACCTAGCGCCGGCCACGCATGATTGACATACACGTTAAGGCCGATGAATAGCGCTCCGAACAGATTCATAAGATTGTAAGCTCTGGATTTGGGGCCGAGCTTTTCTGAAGTAATCAGAAAGTAGGCAACCAGCACCAGAACAGTTCCGACCCAGCCGATTATATCGATTATCATTCACTTAATCATATCAAATTGAAATACGTTCGGTGGGAAAGCATTCCTACGTGGTGCCGAAGGAGAGACTCGAACTCTCACGGGTTGCCCCACACGATTTTGAGTCGTGCGCGTCTACCAGTTCCGCCACTTCGGCATGACCCCATGTATCAACAATTTATATTAGCATAATTAACAGATAAAATAGGTCAACTAAATGCTTGAAGTCATATATACTAAAGAATGGACTCGTCAATCTGAAAAATTTATTTATGAGCAATGATAACAAAGATAATAAACCGCACGATAAGGTAAGGCAGCAGCAGGATGCCGCTGCCAACGTACTGCGCCAGAAACTAATACATTTATATAACAATGAGCCGGAAGCCGGTGAAGAACTCGCCAAGGTAAAAGAGCTCCACAAGAAACATTCCGGGCTTTCCAAACACCAGAAATACATGGAGGATCTTTCGAAATCCGGAAGAAGTCTTGCCGAAATACAAAAGGCCTGGCATGACTATTATCAAAAACTTCCGGACAAGGAAAAACACGAGGTATGGCAGGAATTTTATGAGCAGCACGCAAAAAGGCGCCGGCAGCAAGTAGAAAAGCCCGCCGAAAAGATCGTCCATAAGGTCGAAGAAAAACACAAAGAACGCGAACAGGAAAATAAGGCCGCCCGGCAGCCGAGCACGGTTTCAGCCAAGCGCAAGCTGCTTGAGAAAGTCGCAGCCAGAGCGCGCAGGAACCAAAAGAAGTCCCCGGCACACGCCCTGCTATTCGGCCTGGGCATGGGTACGCTTTTCGTATTCATCATACTTTTCAGCTTTTTTAACGAAAGGTTCATTACACCTTTCATCAGGCCCAACCAGAATGTCAGCGCTACCCCGATAATCATAGACCCTACGCAGGCAGGAAAGATAAGCAAGGCGCCAAAAATCATAATCCCCAAGCTGAATGTCGAGGTACCCGTAGTTTACGGCATAAACGCACTCGACGAAGATGCGGTGCAAAAAGGTCTGGAGCACGGCGTGGTGCATTACTCCATAACTCCGAACCCGGGCGAGAAGGGCAATGCGGTCATAGTAGGCCACTCCAGCAGCAATATTTTAAACAGCGGCAAGTACAAGTTCGCATTCCTTCTTTTAAAGAGCCTGGAAAAGGGCGACCTGTTCTATGTTCAAAAAGACGGCAAACGCTATGTCTACAAAGTCTTCAATAAATTCATCACCAGCCCCACAGACTTGTCCGTACTGAATCCGACAGACAGAGTAGCCACGGTAACACTTATCACCTGCGACCCGCCGGGTTTATCCATAAACAGGATGATAGTGCAGGGAGAGCAGATATATCCGGACCCGAAGAAGGACAAGGCCGGCAGCGTCGACGTGACCACACAGGCCAAACCGGCGGAACTTGGCGGTAACTCAATAAGCCTCTGGCAAAGGATCAAGAACTGGTTTTAGCGCCGACCGGCCGATTATCTGTCGGCTTTGATTCTTAGCTCGGTCACGTATAAGCCGTACTTTCCCTTAGTAGAGGCTGAAGGTCCCAAACTGTACATTTCTTCATAATTACGGTCAAACATCACTTGCTGGCTCACGTCGGACTTAACCAATATATTTTTGTTTATACCGTCATAATCAAACTCTATTGCTTTACCGCCGGTATTATCGACTATGCGGTCGCCGTCCATCCACATGGGATTAGCAGGACTGTCGAACTTGTTGTCTATAGTGTAGCTGTAGCGCTTTTCCAACTCTGCGTCATAGACGCTGAAGTTCTGCTTGCTGTTACTCATTATGAACCGTGCATTCTGAGAGAAAGCCACCATATCTACCGGTCCCGTGTTCTTAAGCACATAAGCTCTTACCGATTCGAGATCCTCCGGATTATTAAGGACCAGGTCTATAGGATTCTTATATACATAGGAACGGTGTTCCTTTGGCGAACCGGCGACAACATACCAGTCACCGCTGTATTTGGTTATATCCAGCGGTATTTCCACCGAAACAGGTATACGTCTTATTACATAATCGCGGTTTTTCTGTCGCATGATTATTTCCGCCCGGGTTTTTTTGTCCGGGTCCAGTTTGGAGAAAAGTATAGTATCGCTTCCGTATGGTTTGTAGCTTATTATCCCGGTAGCTGCAGCTGTCAGGGTCCTGTTCTTTATGTCTGCTATGGAAAGAACCCTGGAAGTAGCGTTATATACGTACAGCTTGTCGAACCGCTTGTCGAACAGCCTGACGCTGTCAGGATTCTGGCCGATGACCTGGGTAAGATTGTATGAAAGGGAAGGCTGCTGCATGTCCAGCATTATGAATTCATGCTTTTTCCCGTAGTTATGACGTATCAGCAGGTGCCTGTTATCGGTAGACCATTCTACCAGCTTTATGTTCTGTGAGCCCTTAACCTCCTTGAATAGTCCGGCGGGGAAGGTAAGGTCGGTCTTGAGCGGCTTGCTATTCGTAGTGTTGTTAAGGTCGAAAAGGGTCATAGTATTCAGCGCGGCTCCGCTATGAAGCAGTATCCATCTTCTGTCCGGGCTTTCGGTCGAAAAAGTTATCTTGGAATCAAATGTCTGCAGTTCGTTTTTAGTCAGCTTGTCGGGGAAGAGGAAAGGATAGTCATAGCGCAGTACATGGCCGCCTTCAAGCATGAAGTTTCGTTTCCATGTCTGATAGCCCGGCTTGCTTATCTCCAGCGTATACTCGCCTTCAGGCAGGCTGAAGCGGCTGTTTGTCTTCGACCCTTGCTGTCGGCCGTTGATAGTTATAGTGGCACCTCTGGGTGTGCTGTCTATATATACAAGCCCGTCCTGGATAACTTCGCCTGTTTTTCTATCAAAATTATATCCGTACGCCCTGAACACCAGGATGTATGTAGCGGCAAAAACCAGCAGAACCATCAGCGAGTGGCCTATGGCGAGTCTTATTTGGCGGCTCTTTTTTTTCTTAGGGTCTAGGAAATCCATATTGCTACGTAGATAGATTATAACCTAATTCATATTGACCATATGTCAACCTCGTTCTAAACTAATTGCATACGAAGCATAAGTACGTTAAATCAAAAACATTAAAAACAGAGGTGAATATCTTTGAGCTCACCAAAAACGATTGAAATAAACGGCGTGAAATATAACGCCGCCACAGGGAATCTGCTGGCCGACGAGGTCGGTGCTATAAGTACCGACACCGAAGAATTCGCCAAATACATAGAAGCCCTGGATGATCTGCCTATTCGTAGCAGCCATAAGCCGGAGGCAAAACCGGCTCCTAAAGCCCGCAAAGTACGCCGCCAGCCGGTCCATATATCCGATGTAAAGAGACACCCGCAGAAATCCACCACGCTGATGCGCCCCGCAGTAAAGAAGCCTGCCCATAAGTCAGAAGCGACGGCTACGGAGAAGCCCAAACCTCTTATCAGGTTGCCCGATGACAAAGAGAGGGAAAGACGGGCGAAGCATATTCCCAAAAGCAAGAAGATTGCCAGGTTCCACTTCAGAGAGGTTGATGATAACAGAGTAAACGTGCGGGTAATGCACGATGTCAGACCAATGCCGGTAAAAGTTCAGGATCCGCCGCCAGCCAATAATTCGATAGTGATTAAAAAGACCACTCCAGAGCACCACGAATGGCCGGTAATAGACCAGTTCGAAAAGGCAATGCAGGAAGCATCGTCCCACCTGGAAACATTCGTAGATACGGCCGCCAAGGCCAAGAAAAAGCGCAAGTTCGCATATGCTAGCATAAGTCTGTTTGCCATGGTGCTGCTGGGACTTGGAGCATACCAGGCCCTGCCGCTGGCCAAGATAAAGATGGCAGGCAACAAGGCCGGTTTCGCCGCCAGCCTGCCGAAATACAGCCCCTCAGGCTACGGCATGGCCGACCCGCAAGCCGACTATGGCAAGGTCACGCTGCCTTACAAATCCCGGACCGACGATAAAGATTTCAAGATAGTGCAGGAACCAAGCAAATGGAACAGCCAGGCGCTTATAAGCGACTTTCTGGTTACTACCGACAAGAAATATCAGACCATAAAGGGCGGCGGCCGCACTATTTATACATATGACAACACCAATGCGACATGGGTTGATGGCGGTGTCTGGTACAAGCTCGAAGGCAATGCCAATCTCAG
>DASUKF010000004.1:0-49329 GCA_036278875.1 Saccharimonadales bacterium (SeqCode)
AAATCACCCAGCACGCTGTCTTCTTCGTCATCGCGTACGCTGGCATCAAGCGAGTGTATGTCCTGCTTGATTTTCATGATGTGTTCGACTTTCGCTACGTCCATTTCCATGGCTTTGGCGATTTCCTCGTTGGTAGGCTCGCGGTTAAGCTCCTGGGTCAGCCGACGCTGGGTGCGCAGCAGCTTGTTTATGGTTTCGAACATGTGCACCGGTATACGGATAACCCTGGCCTGATCGGCGATAGCACGGGTGATAGCCTGGCGAATCCACCAAGTCGCATAAGTCGAGAATTTAAATCCTTTGTCAGGATCGAATTTCTCTACCGCACGCAGCAGACCTGTGTTTCCTTCCTGAATCAAGTCCAAAAGATCCAGGCCGCGCCCTACATAGCGCTTGGCTATGGATACGACCAGGCGCATGTTGGCTTCAGCCATCTGGTCCTTGGCTCTCTTGTCACCGGCAACGACCCTTTGGGCCAGTGCCAATTCTTCATCCGGTTTGAGTAGCGGGATCTTGCCGATTTCGCGCAAATACAAACGCACCGAGTCATCGGCAATATCGTCCATATAAGTTTTATCGTCAAGCTCAAGCTCTTCTTCCTCATCATCGGACCAGTCATCGCTTACCGCGCCGCCGTCTACCTTTATGTTCAAATCAGCCAGCTCGCTGTACAGAGAATCCAATAATTCCGTATTTTCCGGTGTTTCCGGAATCTTATCAAATATCTCTTCCTGCTCTATCTTGCCGTCTTTTTTGGCTTTCGCAAGAAGCTGTTTCTTGGCTTCCACTAATTGTTTCTTATTGTCTTCCGGCATATAAATTTACGCCTCCTTTACTTGCTTAAGTAATTGGTTCAAATCCCGGTCTTTGGCCAAGATTTGTTGATATTTAGGGTCGGTCTCGTCAGTTCTGGAATATAAAACCCTTAGTTTATCTTTTTGTTCTTTTACGAAATATTCTATGATTTTAGCCCTTAAGTGCGCCGCTTCGTACTGAAGCTCCAGTCTGTCCACTTTGGCATAAAGTTCTTCGAACTGTAACACTAATATTTTAACATAATCTTCAAGCCCTTCCAATCCCTCGCCGTGCTCGCCGGCAGAAGCGGAGAGGTCGAATTCGGGATGGTTGCGCAAGAATTCCAGCAGTTTTATCTGTGCGTCCGTCACGAGCATCTGCGGAATAATCAATTTTAAGTAAAGCCGGATTTCCGGCAACGGCAATGCCAAACATAACAGCCTGTCGGCCAGTATGCTGCGGTCACGGGCTTCTTTGGGTGGCAAAGTGTTCGTAACAGTTACTTTTTTAAGCCGGGGCGGTTCGGACTTAGCTCCTTTCAGTTTAGTTACCAGAGCTCCCTCGCTTACTCCGGTCATGTCCGATATGACATGGACATAATGGTCCTGCTCGACCGGATCGCTCAGTTCGTTTATCACGCCGGCCAGTTTGTCGCTGAATTTCCTCTTGCCCTGGGCCGAGTCAAGGTCAAATTTATCTTTGTAGGTATTTATAAGCCAGTCCACAGCATATTCGGCATCCGAAACCGCCTTTTCCCAGAGTTTCACATTCTTTCTTATAAGCTCATCCGGGTCTTTGCCTTCGGGTATGGTTATGATACTAAGTTCAATACCTACCTTTGAAGCTATAGGTATTGAGCGTTCGGCAGCATCCAGACCGGCCTTGTCTTGGTCAAAAGCCAGCTTCACGTTCGGCGAAAATCGCGCCAGAGTCTTCAGCTGGTATTCGGTCATGGCTGTTCCGGCACTGGCTACGACCTGTCTGAAGCCGGCCTGGTGCGATGAAATCACATCCAGGTTGCCCTCGGCTATTATCGAATAATCATTTTCCCGGATAGCCTGTTTGGCCATATGGAGACCGTAGATATGCCGGCTTTTATCATAAAGCGGCGTGGCCGGAGTGTTTATGTATTTGGGTGCATTCTTATCATCTTCCAAAAGGCGCGCGGTGAAGCCTACAGGAGCCCCCGTAGAATCATGCAGAGGTATCATTATGCGTCCGCGGAACATATCTATAGAGCGTCCGCCGCGTCGTGTAATCAGACCGGTCAATTGGAGCTCTTTTTCCTTGAACCCTTTTTTTAGTAAGAAATCCGCCAGTGCTTTCTGGCTTTTCGGACTGTAGCCAAGTTCGAAATCAAGCATGGTCTGTTTAGAGAATCCACGCTTTTTGCGGATATATTCGAGCGCCTTGTGCTCTTTTAATAGCTGCGATTGATAAAATTTTACCGCTGACTTAAGCGCCTCATGCAGTCTGGCTTTATCTATACCCGGCCTGCCGCCGGAGCTGCCTTTATACTGTTCCAGGTCGACTCCGGCCTTCCTGGCGAGCAGTTCCAGGGCGTCTTTGAAATCAAGTCCTTCGACTTCCTGGACAAATGTAAATACGTCGCCGCCGCGGCCTGAGCTGAAATCATGCCATATCTGCTTCTCCGGACTGACCATGAAGCTGGGAGTTTTTTCACTGGTAAAAGGGCTCAAGCCTTTATAATTCCTGCCCGACCTCTTCAGGCGTACGTATTCGCTTATTACGTCCTCTATGCTCAGCCGGGCTTTTACCTCACTTACAGCGTCCATTCCCTTAAGTTTCGCACCAGTTAAGTCCGCTGTCCAGTTTGCCATCAGATATAAGCGTTAGCTTTTAAGCCTGGTGTCTAGCTGATAAAATATTGCCATGCCGCCTGAGCAGCAAAATCCGAACCAGAATCAAAATCCATACGGGTTCATAATGGACCCTCAAAAACCGCAGAAGGATCCGATGGCCTTTTTCACAGGAGGCAGTATGGTCAAAAAAGCGGTGGCAGCCGTAGTGGGCCTTATAGTCCTTATTATCTTGTATTCTTTCGTATCCGGATTTTTGAACGGTGCTAGCAATGACCAGATAAACCGGCTGCTGGGGATAGCGCAGACGGAATCGGAAATAGTCCGTATAACCGGTTCCGGCAACACGAATAAGCTTACCAGCAGAGATGTTATAAACTACGCAACCACGGCCAAGATGAGCGCGGAGTCTTCAAGGCATGGCATCATATCCGTGCTGACTGCCAGAGGAAAGACAGTAAAGACCAGTGATATAAATGTTATAAACCTTGCCGATGATGCAACTCTCAAACAGGGCGAAGAGAACGGCCGCTACGACCAGGCCATGAAACAGCTTTTGGACAAGTTGCTGGCCGGATATCAGCGGCAGCTGGCGGCGGCATACGGTCCGGGAACGCCAAATGAAAAACAGGTAATCTTATCGGCAAACGATCAGGTCAATCTGCTCCTGGGCAAGAAGCAGGCTAGTCAATAACCGGAGTGCCTTCCGTTCCGCCCGTTACCAGATCGTAACTATGGCGTATCAATGCCTTTGCTTCATCCCAGGACAATTGGCCGCTTAATATTATCGTGTTCCAGTGTGTCTTGTTCAGATGATATCCCGGCATTACGGTTTCAAAACGTCTCCTCAGAACTTCGGATAATTTAGGGTCGCATTTCAGACTTATGCGCACCGGATCGGATCCCTCGGCAATCAGCGCAAACATCTTGTCTTCGGCCTTATATACCGCGGTTTTTTCGCCGAAAGGATACTCAAGCTTCGCACCAGGCATAGATAATACATATTCTTCTACCGTCTTATGGTCCATGAAAAAGATTATATAGGGCTAATCAAGTTTCTTGAATGACTCTATGTAATACTGAAGCTCGGCTATGCTTGCCTGTATGTCATCGAAGGCGCGGTGAACTTCTTTTTTAGCGAATTTTATATTGTATTTGGACTGCATGAGTATCTTAAAGCTGGAAACATCAAGCATACGATAATGCAGAAGCGCTTCCACTTCAGGCCAGTGCTTTTTAATAAAATCGCGGTCATTATGGATTGAATTGCCGGCTAAAATAGCCGGTTCCGAACCAAACTGGGCTTTGATGAACCCGACAAGTTCGTGTACGACCGTTTTTTCGTCCCGGCCTTCCCTTTTTATCCTATCGGTCAGGCCGCTGGCTTGGTGCTGAACTCTCGACCAGTCATTCATATTGTCCAGCACATCGTCCGTTTGCATTATGATTGCTTCGTATGAAGCTAACGTTTTGAAAGCAAAATCCGTTACCTCGCAGGCTACTTCTATTATCCTGTCGTTGGCCACATCCAGGCCGGTCATCTCCAGATCCACCCATAGCAGTTTGGTCGCGGCGGCGTTTTTGTTTATCCCCATAATCTTCGATTATAACCTGCTATGATTTATTTATGCGCAAAAAAATCCTGGCAGCCGTGCTTATAATAATCCTAGCCGGCGGCTATTTCCTTTTTATAAGAAGTGACAACAAAGCTTCGGCCCCGGGTTCATCGGCGAAGAGCCGCTCCAGCGGCGGTCAGATAAGACTCAATAACAAGCAGACAAGCCAATACACCATCGACAATCCGGACAGTGTTTATTACATAGTCAATAAGAAGCGGGCCCTCCCTTCCAGTTTCGTACCGAAAAATCTTGTTACCTTTGAAGGCAAACAGCTTCGTTCGGATGCGGCCAACGCTATGAACCAGCTTTTTGACGGCGCGCGCGCAGACGGAATAAACTTCAAGATGATAAGCGGCTACAGGTCTTATCAATACCAAGTGGGTGTCTATGGCAACTATGTCAGACGCGATGGCCAGGCGAAGGCCGATACCTACAGTGCCCGGCCGGGACACAGCGAGCACCAGACAGGTTTAGCAGCCGATGTAGGTACGGGAACCTGCGATCTTTCGATATGTTTCGGTGACAGCGCAGGTGGCAGATGGCTGGTGGACAATGCGTATAAGTACGGTTTCATAATACGTTACCCTAAAGATAAGGAAAATCTGACCGGATATCAGTACGAGCCTTGGCATATAAGATATCTGGGGATAGATCTGGCTACTCAGGTACAGAAATCAGGTAAAACGCTGGAGCAGTTCTTCGGCCTGCCGCCGGCAACCGATTATTAAACCTTATTTCCCGGTTCTTCAGGATTGAAATCTAAACAGACCGAATTTATACAGTAATGCTTTCCGCTCGGCGACGAATCATCATCAAAAAGATGACCCAGATGGCTACCGCAATTTTTGCAAATCGCTTCAATGCGATGCATGCCCAAGCTGTTATCGTCCGCCAGCTCTACGGCTCCGGCGGCGGCAACTTCGGAGAAGCTGGGCCAGCCGGCCAGCCCCGGAACCGTCGAATCATACTTGGAGTCGCTTTTGAACAGAACCGCGCCGCAGGCCGCGCATTTGAATATACCGCCCCTCTTTTCGTTCAGGAGCTTCCCTGTGAACGGAGTTTCCGTACCTTTTTGCCTCAGCACCCGGTATTCTTCAGGGCTAAGTTTTTTCTTCCACTCTTCTTCGCTCAGGTTCATAGACTTAAGTAAGCTTGTTTTTTTCAAGCTTTTCCAGTTTCAAGACTTTTACACCGAAGTACACCAGCGCCGCTACGGTTATGAAACTTATCATCACCGAGATGAACGCGCCGTATGCGAATACTGCTTCTTTGCTACCCACGGAAAGCGAAAATGATTTTTCGGCAAGACCGCCCTGGCCTGGCAAAATCAGTCCGATTATAGGATTGATGAAACTGGCTACTATCTGATCAACCACGGCTTTAACCTGAACTCCCAGCACCAGGCCTATGGCCAGCCCGACTACGCCCTGCCGACGGATAAAATCCAGAAAACCGTCTAGCTGAGATTTTGCTTTTACATTGACTTTTTTGGCTCCGGCGCGTGTTCTTGCACGGGCTTTGGTCGCCCTTTCGGCAGCTGCTTTTTTTCTTTCCTCCTCGGTCATTCTTCTCTCCTAGCTTTTATCCACCCTCTTATCATTTATTATATATAAATTTGACTATGTCCTGCGGTTTTTTTGCTATATAACCGGGATTCGCCTTTTTAATCCCTTCAAGGCTTTGCAGGCCCCAGGTGACTCCTATAGTATTCATACCGGCCTTTTTCCCGGCCTGGATGTCGCGCATTTCGTCGCCTATCATCCAGCAGCGGCTCCTTATATAACCCGTCTTTGAAAATTTTTTCAGCGCTTTGTCTTTACCGAAAAGAGGCGAACCTTGCAGTATCCTGACATCGGCCTTGAGCTTATTCAACTTAAGTATCTTGTGTACGGTAGCTTTGTCGTTAGAGCTCAGAATATAGACATCCTTGTCTTCGGACAGGACTTCCAAAACTTCAGGTATGCCGTCGAACAGTCTTATGTCCTTTATGTGTTTCTTATATTCTGCCCGGCCCAGTCTGAGCAGACGCGGTATCTGCCATATCTTTATGTTGGCCCAGCGCATTATTTCGCGCGGGCTGCCTTTTTTCAGACGGTAATAATCACGCTTCGTCAGCTTCGGCCAGCCAAGCTCTTCCGCCATCGGTTTATATATTCTCAAAAGTACTTCCTCGGCATCGGCTATGGTTCCGTCAAAGTCTAAGATTACCGCTTCTCTTCTCATGGCTACATCTTTTCCGGAGCGGAGATTCCTAATATATTAAGTCCGCTTTCAAGAACGTTCGCGTACGACTTTACCAGACTTATGCGCAGTGCGGATCTTTGATCGCCTATCACCCTGTTGGATTCATAAAACCGGTTGAAAGTCTGGGCAAGCTCATACAGATATGTGCAGATATGATGCAGCGACAGCTCTTCCAGAGCTGTAACGAATACTTCCGGATAAATCGTGATTTTACGCGCCAGAGAACGCTCCGCCGGGTTCAGTTCCCCTACATCTGGTGGGGTTTTGCTATAGCCTGCTTTTTGTAGAATACTCCGGGCACGGACTAAAGCATATTGCAGATAAGGTCCGCTGTTGCCTTCTATACTGACGGATTCATTGGCATCAAAAACTATGTCGCCGCCCAGGCCTGACTTTAAAAACGAATATTTTATGGCGCCTAAGACCACGTCCGGTGTAGTCGAAGGATTTATCTTTTTTGACGATGCCTCGGCCAGATCAAGTATATCTACCGCCTTTAAGATGTTGCCTTTACGGCTGCTCATCTTACGGGCTCCCGGCAGTTTGACCATGCCGTGAGTCAGGTGGGTGGTCTTATCCACCAGATCCGGCGCAAACTTGGCGATACTGTTCAATACTACCTGCATGTATTGGCTTATCTCGTTGGCGGTTATGACGACGGAACGGTCAAACTTGTAATCCTGATTTTTCGTAAGTATTAGCCCGACCTCCTTGGCTTCATAAGTCGGCAAGCCTTCGCGGGTTATGAACACGCGGGTATGCAGGCCTTCTTTCTCGCCTTCATACACTATTGCCCCATCGGAATCCGAATAAATTTTCGGTGTGTTTTGCTTCACCGTATTCAGCCCAAGACGAGCGACTTCGCTTTCCGGATAATATTTTTCGAACTTTATGCCGGCCCGCTCATAAAAAGCATCGAAATAATCATAGCTCCAGCCTCTTGCCGTCCAGTAAATCTTAGCCAGCGGCGAGTCTTTATCCTTGTTATTTACTAGGGTGTATATTTTTTTGTTCAACTCGTTTATTTCGGACTTGGCTTTTTCGTCGTCTCCATAAGCGGCGGTGCCTTTGACGTAGCAATCAGCCAGCCAATCGGCGCGTTTGTCGTTGTCTATAGTTTCAAGGCTTTCCGGATTCTCTCCTCCCAAGTCCTGCAGCATAGCCCACATTGTCTTGGCTGCGTGAAGCCCTACGTCGCCGCCGTAATTTACCCGGTGTACGTTAGCCCCGGCCGCTTCTAACAGGTTGGAGATAGAATCGCCGACAACTGACGTATAAAAATGTCCGGCATGAAGCACTTTGAACGGGTTCGGGTCGGAATATTCGGTTACGATTTCCTGGCCCAAGTAAGTCTTTTCCAGCTTATGCGCCGACATAGAAGAATCAAACAGGACCGGATCCTTCAAGGTTATATTTACGAACCCCGGCCCGGCGACCGTAACTTCTCTGAACTCACTACTTTTATTAAGCTCTTCGGCTATAGCCTGAGCGATTTCCCGGGGGTCCCTGCCAATCTCCCGAGCCAGTTTCAATCCTACGTTAGTTGAAAAATCCCCGAACTGCTCATCAGAGCGGAATACTTCAGCCCTGGTCTTAATGTTGAAAAGTCGTACGCTGAGCTTTTCTATCCGGCTTTTTAACTCCTTGTTCATCACTGTTAAGTATATCACCGGAACTAGGCAAGAAGGCCTTCGGTTTCAGCCAAGCCCAGCATCAGATTCATGTTCTGCACGGCCTGGCCAGAAGCACCTTTCCAAAGATTATCCAGCGTAGCTACTACCACCAGCTGGCCGGTCTCGTCGATTTCAAATCCGCCGATGTCGCAGAAATTAGTTTTCTGTGTATCTCTTACCGCAGGAATACTTTCCTTCACCCGTGTGAAAGGTGCATCCTTATAGAAATCTTCGTAAAGTTTTATGATTTCTTCGCGGCTGACGTCATGATTCAAGACTATGTGGGCCGTGCACATCATTCCCTGGAAAGTATCAAAAACATGCGGCGTAAAACTAAGCTTGGTTTTTAAAAACTGGTTTATCTCGTATTTATGCCTGTGTTTTGAGATGTTATATGCTATCAGATTATCTTTTATCAGCGAAGTGTCCTCTGCATAAACACTGTTTCGTCCTGCGCCGGACCAGCCGCTCTTGCAGTCCATTATTACCCTCTCAGCCATCTCACGTATGGGATAAACAGCCAGAGTGGAACCGGTAGCATAACAGCCCGGATTCGCTACCCTCTTTGCTTTTTTTATCTCTTCTTTGAATAATTCCGGCAGGCCGTATACCCAGGTATTTTCTTTATACGGGGCTGCTTTGCCGTAGATTTTCTTGTATTCATCCGGGTTTTTAAATCTATAATCGGCGCTCAGGTCAATTATCCTGGTGTTTTCGTCCAGTTCCTTTACCGCGTCCATGGATAGTCCGTGCGGCAAGGCCAGAAATATCAAGTCCAGCTTAAGTGAATTTATTTCCGGATAGCTAAAACCGGTATAGACCTCGTCGCCGGCGTAATCTTTATAAAGAGAGCTGGCCTTTTTGCCCGCGAACCTACGGCTGTTAAGTACTTCTACCTCTACCGAGGGATGGTTTGCAAGTACCGTCAGAAGTTCTTGGCCGGTGTAGCCGCTGGCACCGATTATACCTACTCTTTTTTTCATTTCATGGCCTCCTTAAGTATCTTGATACACTCATCAACCTGGATTTTTGTAACTGTCAGCGGCGGCAGGAAACGTATTACGTCCGGCGCCGGAGAGTTGCAGACGAGACCAAGTTTCAGACACTTATCCACGATTTCTTTTGAATTTTCATCTTTCAGCCTGGCGGCAATCATCAGTCCTTTGCCCCTGACCTGATCTATGTCACCGGTTTTCAAATCCTGCAGACCCTGCATGAGATATTCACCTACTACAGCCGCGTTGTTCATTAGGTCGTACTTGTCCATATAATCAAGCGTTGCCAGGGCCGCAGCACAGGAAACGTTGTTACCGCCCAACGTTGAGCCATGCTCTCCAGCTTCCAGTTCGTAATCCGAAAGGCAGGCGCCTATAGGCAAGCCGTTCGCCAAGCCTTTGGCCACGGTCACTATGTCCGGTTTTATATCTTCATGCTGATATGCAAAAAATTTGCCGGTACGACCGACACCGGTCTGAACTTCGTCGGCTATCATCAATATTTCTTTCTCATCGCAGAGTTCCCGCACGGCCTTCAAGTAACCCGGTTTCGGAGCTACTATGCCGGCTTCGCCCTGGATGGGTTCGATAAAAACACCGGCCGTATCATCCGTAATGACTGTTTTAAGAGCTTCTATATCATCAAAGTCCACGAACGATACTTCCGGGCTTAGCGGCAGGAAAGGCTCCTTGAACTGCTGCTTCCAGGTCAGTGCCAGGCTGCCCGTCGTCCGGCCATGGAAAGAGTTCGTGAACGCTATGAAATGCTTCTTGCCGGTTACCTTCTTAGCCAATTTTATAGCCGCTTCGTTGGCCTCCGCGCCGGAATGGCAGAAGAAACATTTCTTCAGCCCGGACAGTCCGGCCAGCTTTTCTGCTAGCAGAGCCTGGGGTTCCATATAGTACAGATTGGATACGCTAGCCAGCTTCAGCGTCTGCGCATGTACGGCGTCGGCAACCTCTTCGTTGCCATGACCCACCGTGCAGGTAGCTATACCTCCTATAAAATCCAGATATTTGTTACCATCAGAGTCAAATACATAACAGCCCTCGCCGCGAGTAAAGATGATGTCAGCCCGCTTATATGTCTGCATTATGTAGTCTTTTTCCAGTTTCTTTATATCTTTCATATCTTTACGACCTCCGTTCCTATGCCTTGGTCGGTGAATATCTCGAGCAGTAATGCGCGCGGCACCGTACCGTTTAGAAGATGGGCTTTTCTGACACCATGCTCGGCGGCTTCGATACATGCCCGGACCTTTGGAATCATACCGGCATCTATGACACCCTCTTTTATATATTTTTCAGCTTCATGGGCATTCAAATGAGAAATCGGCTCCTTATGTCCGTCCAATACGGCATCGACATTGGTTAAAATAGTCAGCTTTTCAGCATTTAGCCTCTGGGCTATGTGTGTTGCGGCAGTATCGGCATTAATGTTAGTCAGCTGGCCGGTTTCATCACGGCCGATACAGGATACTACCGGGACTGTTCCTTGAGCTAAAAGATCATTTATTTTCTCAATATTTACTTTTATGACTTCGCCGACGAAGCCGAGTTCGGGGTCGGTTATTTTCGTAACCAGGGTGCCTTCCGTACAATCAGCAGCTTTTGCACCGTGGCTTCGTAAAAGCGCGGTACAATCACGATTTATTTCAGAAAAGATCCTTTCTACTATTTCAAGGGTCGGCGCATCAGTAACTCTCAGCCCGTTAACCCGTTTTGTTTCCAGGCCCTGCCTCTTCATTTCGTCGTCAACTTCCGGCCCGCCACCGTGTACTACGACTATCTTAAGCCCCAGTCTTCTAAGCATGTCTACGTCTTCGAAAACCGATTTTTTGATAGTTTCGTCCTGCATGGCATGTCCGCCGCATTTGACTACGACAATCTTGCCCGAGAATTTCTTTATGTACTTTATAGCCTGGACCAACAAGTCGGCTTTTTCCTGTGCCTCTTTCACGTTGTGTACTCCGCATTTATCCTGATGTATTCCTCAGTCAGATCGCATCCGTAGGCGGTAGCCGAGGCTTCGCCCGCGCCCAAGTCTATAACGAAATTTATTTCTTTATTGTCCTTGAACAGCTGTGTAAGTTTCTTATCATCATAAGTTTCAGACGCTTTGCCGCTTTCGACTATTGGCTCGTTGTTTGCGTGAATAGTTATCTTTTCTTCGTTTAATTCAGCGCCGCTCTTGCCGATAGCCATCATCAGCCTGCCCCAGTTAGGATCGTTGCCATAAACGGCCGTCTTGACCAGCGGTGAATCAATCACCGCCTTGGCGGCTTTTTTAGCATCTTCTTCGCTTTTCGCGCCTTTTATCTCGCAGGTTATCAGCTTGGTTACACCTTCACCGTCCATGACTATCATTTTGGTAAGCTCCAGACACACATAATCAAGCGCTTCAGAGAATTCACTATAATCCACGCTTCCGGCCGAACCGTTCGCCATTATTATGGCCATATCCGAAGTGGAAGTATCCGTATCTATACTGGTCATATTGAGTGTCTTATCCACGCTCGTTTTAAGCGCCTGCTGCAGCTTGTCCGAAGCAATCTCTGCATCGGTCGCGATAAAAACAAGCAGCGTCGCCATGTTCGGCGCTATCATGCCCGAACCCTTGGCGGCGGCGGCTATCTTAAAACTGCCAAGGTCGACGCACATTTCCTTTTTATGAGTATCCGTGGTCATTATCGCCTCGGCGAAATCGCCGTCAGGTTTAAGCTCGTTTTTGACTCCTTTTATACCTGACTCTATCTTGTCCATCGGCAGCTGCGGCCCTATTACACCGGTAGATGCAACCAGCACGTCGGATTGGTTGATACCGAGTTCCGCGGCAACCAGCTCGGTCGTTTTCTTAGCATTCATCTTGCCCTGTTCGCCGGTAGCAACGTTCGCCACCCGGCTGTTAACGACTATAGCCTGGGCCTTTCCGTCGGCCAGGTTTTCCCGGGTTATATAAAGAGGGGCGCCCTTAACGCTATTCTTGGTATATACCGCAGCGGCACTACAGATTTTTTCGCTGTATAAGATGCCGAGGTCTTTCCCTTCTTTCTTTATACCTATGTATTTGCCCAGGTTTGTAAATCCGGCAATATTAGAAAATCCGCCATCTATGACTTTCATGTCAGCAGCTCCAGCATTATGGCTTTCTGCGCATGCATCCGGTTTTCGGCCTGGTCGAACACCAGCGATTTTTTCGAATCCATGACCACGTCCGTAACTTCCTTGCCCCTGACTGCCGGCAGGCAGTGCATAAAATACCTGTCGCCTAGCAGTTCTTCATTTACCTGGTATTTTTCCAGATTTTTCGTATCTTTATTATCGCTTTCACCCATGGATACCCAGATATCGGTATAAACAACATCCGCATCGGCTACCGCTTCTTTAGGATCGGCTGTCCAGAAATCAGGCTCGGTCTGCGGCTTCATATTTTCAGGTGTTGCAACATTTATTTTTATTCCCAGTATCTTACAGGCATTTATAAGCGAATTGCACACATTGTTGCCGTCACCTACGTATGCGACAACAGCGTCTTTTCCGGCGAATTCGTAAACTGTCATTACGTCGGCTACCGCCTGGCACGGGTGGTAAAGGTCGGAAAGCCCGTTGATAACCGGCACATCCGCGGCCTCCACCATATCTTCGATGGTTCTATGCTCATACACTCTGGCCATTAGGATGTCAGCGAACCTTGATAAACATTTTATCTCGTCTTTTAAGTCGGCTTTGCCTTTATGGGTAGTGCCTGTGTCGAGATAAATTGCATGGCCGCCAAGCTGGGTCATACCGGTTTCAAACGACAATCTTGTCCTAAGCGACGGCTTTTCAAACCACATTACCAGCGTCTTTTGTTTCAGGGCATCTGCGTATTTATCAGGATTTTTCTTCAAATCCATGGCCATATCAAGGACCTTTTCCAATTGTTCTTTTGAGAAACTTGATATCTCCGGCAGGTTTTTCATATCTTTGCTCATCTTTCCTCCTCGAAAAGTTCCGATTTCACCTGTTTATAAGCTTCTCTGAAAGGTAAGCCCTGTTTTACCAGCTCGTAAGCCTTTTCGGTCGCATAAAGGTCTGCTGTCATAGCGGTTTTCAGCTTACCCTCGTGTATCTGTAGTTTCGGAACTGCCTGGCAAAGAATATCCAGGGTGGTTAATGTTACTTCAGCACCTTTCAAAAAAGGTTCCTTGGTCAGCTGCAGATCCCTCTGAAATCCGCTGCCCAGTCCGGCTGTTACCGATTTAATCTGCAGATTGCACGCTTCCACGACTTTGGCATTGCCCCGCATGACCTCAAAAATATCGTAATTCCTTTTGTTCGGCATTATCGATGAACCCGTCGTGTACTTCGGCGGCAGGCTGAAATAATCAAATTCCTGAGTGGTAAAAAGCAGCATATCGGAAGCAAACCGTCCGGATAACGTCATTATCAGGCCGCCCAGGTCCAATACCGCCGATTCAAAATAACCCCTTGAAATGCCGGCATATATAGGATTTTGCTGTGCACGGGCAAACCCCATTTCCCTGGCGGTCATCTCTCTATCCAATTCCAGGCCTTTAACCCCGAACCCGGCGGCCGAGCCGAGCGGGCTCTGGTCCACCAGTTTATAAGTGGCTTTTACCAGCGGAGTCAGGTCATTGCAAGCGTCCGCATAGGCGCCCAGCCAGTCCGAAACGCTTGATGGCATAGCCTTCTGCATATGGGTGTACCCCGGCATCGGCACGCCCTCCGCTTTCTTCGCAGCTTGGGTAAAAGCCGTGCTCAAAGTTTCCAGCTTCTCCCCTAAATCATTCAATACGTCCCTCATATAAAGTCTGAGCATGGTCAGCACCTGGTCGTTCCGGCTTCTGCCGGTATGTATCTTTTTGCCGGATTCGCCGTACTTTTCGGTTATGTACTGCTCTATAGCCGTATGGCAGTCTTCCTGCTCGGGTTTGATTACGAATTTGCCGGACTCGTGCAATTTTTTTATCTCATCCAGGGCTCTCTTGATATTTTCGTACTCGCCGCCGCTAAGGATACCGATTTTAGCGAGCATACCGGCATGCGCCGCGCTTGCCTTCAAATCATAAGGCAGGAGTTTCATGTCCGTAAGGTAATCATTGCCCACGGTATAGGCTTCAACCGCAGGGTCCAACTTGTCTGATTCACTCCAAAGTTTACTCATTTTTCCCGTCCTTCTTGGATTTGAATACATTGTAAGCGGTCTTCTGAGGAAGATTGTAAATTTCTATAAATCCGGGTGAAGCGTTCGGATTGAAATCACCGATATCATCGAAGGTGGCCAGCCCGCTTTCAAACATTGAATACGGCGAATCAACAGCTACGACGGTTATTTTACCTTTGAAAAGTTCTATAGTAGCCACGCCGGTGACTTTCTGATTCTGGTCGTCAATGTAGGCCTCCAGGTGAGACATGGTGGGGTCATACCACTGGGCGCAATAAGCCAGATAAGCCCATTTGCTGTCAACAAATTCTTTCATCTCGTTTTCCTGTTTGGTTGATACCAGCATTTCCAGTTTCTTATGAGCCGCTATCAGGATGGCCGCTCCGGGATTTTCATAAATGCCGCAGACTTTCATGCCGACCAGCCTGTCTTCTATCATATGGACGAATCCCGCACCGTGCTTGCCGCCTGTCTTGTTAGCCTCGGCTATTATGCCTGCCAGCTTCATCTTCTTGCCGTTCAGGGATACGGGTACACCTTTCTCAAAACCGATTTTTAAAAGCTCCGGTTCATCCGGCGCCTTGGCGGGCTCGACACACCACTGCAGGATTTTACTCAAAGGTGCGATTTCGGCCGGGTCCTCTATTTCGCCGCCTTCCGCGGTATTGCCCCACATGTTTTCATCATAAGAATACGGTGCATCTACCGTCTGTTTGACCGGTATGCCGTGGGCTATAGCGTATTCTATCTCTTCTTTCCGGCCCATGGCCCACTCCCTGACCGGGGCGATAGTTTTCAGCTTCGGGTTAAGTGTAGTTATGTAGCCTTCGAACCTGACCTGGTCGTTGCCCTTGCCGGTACATCCGTGCGCTATGACCTCGCAGCCTTTTTCTTCGGCTACCTTAACAGCGACTTCACTTATCATTACTCTGCCCATCGGATCGCTCAGTGCATAGCCTCCCTGATAATCGGCATTGGCTTTAATAGCCTGGGAAAGAATCCGCTCGGCAAATTCGTCTTTTGCGTCATACACGACCGCCTCCATGGCTCCCAGGTCCAGCGCTTTCTGTTTGATGGCCTTCAAATCATCGGTCGTCTGACCGATATCCACCGTCAATGCGATAACTTCGCAGTCATATTGCTCCTGTATCCACTTCAGCATGACAGATGTATCCACGCCACCGGAATACAGCAGAAGGCATTTTTTAAACTCGCCTTTCTTAGCTTCGTGAGTGGCTATCTTTTGATACTCAAATTCTTTTTTCATAATATCTCCCTGATTTCTATACTAGTTTACTCTAACGGTCCGGTTCCAGACTCTTAAAAACAAAAAGCTCCCGTTTCCGGGAGCCGTCGTGGAAGCTTATTTTGGTTAGCAATTACAAGGACAACCCCCGGAGATACGCGGGCTGCGGCGGCGAGTATTCGCTTGAATGCTGTAATTACTCATAGTCACGCAACTATAGCACGTGCAGGCGTAAATTTCAAGTCTTATTGCCGCTTACGAACTTGATCGAGAAGTAAGCCACCATATACGAACTGAAGAGTACGAAGAACAAAGATACTGTGGATATATACGTGTCGGCGTGCTGGGTCGGGTTTACGAAACGGTCTGAAACATCAAAGAGCAGGCCTGCCGGCCTTAAGACTATGTCCCAGGTGTTAAACCGTGTGAACCTGCCTAAATATGCCGCGAAGCTGGCCAGCAGAAAGATTATACCTATCGCATATAGAGAAGTCCTTTCGCTTACCCTTCTAAGAAGTTGTCTGTGTAAAAGATATATAGACACGAATCCTAACACCGTGCCGTTAAAGACAAAACCGGAAAGAAGTATCACGTCGAAATAAAGGCTTGCTTCATTGAACTGCTCCAGATGAACAAAGTCTGTTATCAGATAGAAAGTATTGGGCAGAAAGCCGATATATGCGGCGGTCAAAAGAATCTGCGGCCATTTGAACCAGCTTTCGGTTTTGAGCCTGTCGTATAGCCACCAGGCAAGGAGCAGAGGAGTAACAGCCAGTACCAGATTCCAGACAAGAAATATATAGCGCAAGCTGCCGGTAAAGATTATCCTGCCCGTTAGCAGAGCAAGACTTATGAAACAGGCTGCAGCGATACTGCCTATAAGATAATAAAGCGTCCTTTTTTCGGACTTCGACGCACCCGCCATACCTTTGATTATATCAAGCTCAAGCGTTCTAGTTTCTTTCTATAGCCCGTCGTTCTTCGGTTTCGTCCGGACGGTTGAAATCATCTTCCAGCCGCCAGGTAGTGCCTTTCTCAGGAGTAGAAACCTCTACTATGTCGCAGTCGGTAATTCCGACCAGACGGTGCTTCTGGCCTATATCGGTCGAGTATCCCCGTCCCGGCTCCAGTTCGGTTTCCACCATTCGGCCTTCATTGTTTTCCCATATTACTTTCGCCCGGCCTTTCATTAAAAACCAGCTTTCTTCTTTCTGGTCATGAATCTGCAGCGACATCCGTTTGCCGGCATCTATATGTTCGATTTTTCCCATGTAGGACCTGTCCGGAGGCACCCAGTGAAGTTCATAACCCCAGGGTTTTTCGATACGTTTTACATAAGAGTCCACTGAAAATCCAGACGGGTCGAATACGGGGGGTTGGCCTGAACTCACTGCAGCTCCTTTTTGAATTTTTCAACAAGTTCCACCGGTGTCGGGTTAAGGCCGTTCAGCAAGGCCGTATATATGGTGACGAAATCACCGAATGCGACCCCCCAGAGAATCTGCTCCAGAACATCCGTGCCCTGCAATTGCACCACGTGCGCCGCCGGACGCTTACCGCTGAGCATCCTGTCGCTGACTTCAAACCTTTTCTGCGTACGCGGATAGTCGAGATTGCTCCGCAAATCAACCACCTTGTACGGCTTGTCAATCGGGTGGCTGGACCAGCCTATGAACTCATTGTGGTTAAATTCCGGATAAGTTCCCTGCCAGGCCACGTTCTTGGCATTCTCGTTGAAGCCTATCTTCCATTTGTAAGCCACCGGAGCAAAAAGGCTGCTGGCATATATGACGGGGCTGCTGCCGACCATCTCTTTTGCGAATTTCTTGGCAGGATTCTTTTCAGTCGGTACGTCGGCCTGCCAAGCTTTGAGAGCATCTTTTAAAAACTCGGCGGGTTTGTGCAGTTTTTCTCGGGCGCTCACGGTTATACCGGCTTCATCCAATATGGTAGCTACGGCTACCAGGTTGTACAAAACGGCATAACGGGGCTGCTGGGCTTTGGGTAATATGGCCAGCGGACACCCATGCTCGTTAGCCATATCAGCCAGCTTACCGCCGCCGGCTATGACTGCGATGCGGCAATTTTTCCTAAACGCCTCATTGAACACGCTCAAAGTTTCCTCGGTGTTTCCGGAATAACTGGCCGTTATGACCAGCGTGTTCTCTCCCACGTAAGCGGGCAGAGTATAGTCGCGTACCACTTCAAACGGGACAGGTATTTCAAAACAGCTTCCGGCAAGCAAAGCCGCCAGAGCCGAGCCTCCCATACCCGCATAGATTATGTTTTCGATATTGCCCGGTTTGACCTGCGGCGTTATTTCAAAAACATGTTCCAGCTGTTCGTACTGTTTCCCCGCTATACCCAGTGCGTCCTGCGCGTCGCGTGAATGTATCATCTTCAAATCATCAAGCATAATTCTCCCAACATCAAACTGCTTTTGTTTATAGATAGGCTTTGTTAATATTATTATTGTAAATTGAATAATAGCAATTGAAAACCGTCCGCAGAGGCGGAAAGAGGGTGGGATGCAAGACGACACAGACCAAACAGCAAACACTACCGACACCGGCCAGGCCGCGGCCGATACAGCCGTGCCCGATCTTAACCTGGGGACAAATCCTTCGGCTCAGACGGATACAGGACAAACGACAGCTGATATTCCAGCCGCTCCGGTTGAAACGCCTGCCGAAGATACGGACGCGCAGACGAACGACAGTACAGCTCCCGGAGCTGACGTTAATATAGTTCCCCCCGCCACTTCCGATGACCTGGAATCAATCAAGTCTTCCGCCCTGCAGGAACTAGCACCCATAGTGAATGAACTGGAGCAGGAGCCTGAAGAGAAATACCGTACGCTGATGATGCTTATCCAGTCCTCGGACGACCAGAAACTCATCAAGGACGCCTTCGAAGCCGCGCATAACATAGAAGACAGCAAGGCAAAGGCCGACGCCCTTTTAACGATAATCAACGAGATAAACTACTTCACCGGAAAAGGCGAAAAAACCGAAGCATAATCTACATTCCCGGGTCGCCGGTCTTCGACAAGGTCAATAAATAACCTACGCGCTGTCTGTTGGATAAATCCTATCCAGAGCCCATTCCATGCAAGCTAAAGCCGATGCGAACTGCATCGAATCTTCGCCCTTGCTTCCTCTTTGTTTTATATATTCTATGGCAACCGCTTCAAGCTCTTCCCTATCAACTCCCAGAGCGGCTCCTGCAGCTACCAGATTTTCGATCTTATATATAGGGTCCTTCTTAGCAAATCGCGCTTCATCATTCACTAAACCCTCCAGGGCAAGCCGGGAAACTTGAAGCCCTACTGAGTTAAGATTAAATCTTCTTGCATTCGTATCAGGCTCAAAATCATGGTCTATTCCAGCTGCTTTCAATACTATCAGTGATCTGAGCTGTCCGGCTTGTGGCTGTTTGCCGACTCTGGCGACAATACCATCTATGCCTGCTACGACTGCTTTTGCCTCTCTTCTTAATGATGTCATGGGGTCTACAGGGGCCTTGTAATCATGGAATATTCTAAAGTCTACATGGCCTTCGCCTCCAAAAAAGCGAGGTATGGAAAGTCTGCTGTCATCTGTTTCATAAAGACCTGGGGTAGCCGCTACGGGAGCGTCTTCTAAATGAAGGTCTACTTGATATCTGCTTTTATAACCCCGGATTTTTCTTGGCCTTAAAGCGTCTTCTCCCGCTGTTCCGGCAAAGGTTTCATCCCCAGGCTCGGATCCCCCTATATATAGGACCGGTTCACCGGGCGTTAATTTCTCCTCGAGTCCGCTCAGAATTTTTGTAGCTTCTCTCTCGGCGGCGGTATCAAGCCCGCCCTGCTCCACCATACCCGGCATTACTTCCTGCCAGCTTAGATTCGGATTTGTAGGTTTAGCCATTGTGTTCTTTATCCCTGAATAATTTATCGTGGGTCTAATCTATATCAAATGCAGTATAGACACAAGCACTAGGGTTTTTACATTCCCGGGTCGCCGGTCTTCGGCAAGGGAACGTTGTCGCCGGTTGACGGCGTAGAGGACGGATTGTTTCCGGAGGAATTTCGAGCCTGGCTTGTAGCCGAAGACTTGCCAGGCTGCTTATTGGTGGAGCTGCCGGCACCATTCTTGCCATTCGAGCCGGTTACAGATGTATTGGATGAATCATTGCCATGTACGGCGCGGTAGATAGCCCGTACGCCGAATACTACGGCCGTGGCTATCAGAATTGTTATAACCAGTGCGGCTATTCCAAAAATAAAGGATGTAAACCTGCCGCGGGTATCTTCTTTATCGTCGATATAATACGACTCGTCTTCGTTGTCAGCATCTTCCGTGCTTCTGCGGTTCCAAAAAGCCATGTCAAGCCTCCCTTGAAAGTATGTTTATAGTACCCTTTAATGGATTTTTTTGCAATCTTTTGTTAAATGATGATTGTCCGCAGCTTCCGGTCCGGGCATAATAGATATGAAAGGGATTATTTTTGGCTGAAATTTATCTAAGTCTCGGTTCCAACATTGGCGACAGGCGGAAATATCTGATGCAGGCCGTCGGAAAATTAAAGACGCGCCTTGATGACAGCCGCGTTTCTTACATATATGCTACAAAGCCATGGGGCAATCAGGATCAGCCCGAATTTTTGAACCTGTGTATGTCAGGCAAAACATCTTTAACCGCTATGGAACTGTTCAAATTTACCAGCTCTATAGAAAAGCAGCTGGGACGGACAAAAAAAGAAAAATGGGGCCCGCGCGAAATAGATATAGATATCCTTTTCTATGGCGATGAAGTTATAAAGACTCAAAATCTCAAAATACCACACCCGTTTATTGCGGAACGCGCCTTCGTACTGGTGCCGTTAGCCGAAATAGCTCCGGATTTTGTCCACCCTGTTTTAAGGCTGACTGCAAGCAAGCTTGCTTCTGCCATAGATACGTCCGGAGTCAGGATATTTTCCGATGAAAAAATTTAAAATCTATCTCGCGGGCGGCAGCGTATTGCAGGCGGATAAGACGCTCATAATGGGCATATTGAACGCCACGCCGGATTCTTTCAGCGACGGCGGCGACCTTGATAACCCGAAACAGCTTAAAGAACGCATCAGACAGATGCTAGCCGAAGGCGCGGATATCCTGGACGTAGGCGGCGAGTCCACCCGCCCCGGCCATGGCAAGGTGGAAGCGGATGAAGAATTAGCCAGGATAATACCTGTAATCAAGACGATACGGGGCATTACAAAAGATATACCTATAAGCGTGGATACGCAGAAAGCCGCGGTAGCGGCAGGCGCACTGGAAGCAGGCGCGGATATTATCAATGACATCAGCGCCCTGTCGGATAAAAAAATGGCCGGTATCGTCAAGCAACATAACTGCTCGATAATTTTAATGCGCAACGAACCGACCGGTATGGATACGGTTGCCGGGTGCCGCGAACAATTCAAGAAAATACTTAAAAAGGCGGAAAATCAGGGCTTGGATAAAAAGTATCTGCTGCTGGACGCCGGACTGGGCTTCGGCGATCTTAAAACCGGCAATTATAAAGTCTCGCCCGGTTCGGACCCGCACGCCAATGTGCTTCTGATAATAAATATCGATAAATATTCTCTAGGCATGCCGGTGGTCATCGGCGCCAGCAGAAAGCGCTTTATCGGCGATATGACCGGAGTGGAGAACGCCAAGGACAGGCTTGCCGGCTCCCTCGCCGCCGCCGTTATGGCGGAACAGGCCGGGGCGGCAATAATCCGCGTCCATGATGTCGCCGAAACCGTTTCGGCCTTCCGTAATATTCATTATTAACTCTTTATAACCCTGCCGTAATGTCTTACAAACCGGTTGGGGCACTATTTAAAACTTTTATTAAGTTCAGCGCGCCCTTTATACCGGATTCCTCAACCTCGCGTATGACCGTGCTTCCTACCACTGCTATATCGGCCATTTTCAAAATCTCTGTTACGTCCTTCCGGCTCTGCACCCCGAAACCGATAGCCAGTTTTGAACCGGGTGATATTTCGCGGGCCGCCTGGCACAATTTATCCAGGCCTTCGGATACATTCAATCTGTTACCGGTAATTCCTTTGGTGCTGGTCAGATAAACCAGCGCGTTTCCGTCCTTCAAATATTCTTTCAACCGTTCGGTGCTCATACCGGGTGAAATTACAGGGACTATATGGAGCGAATTGTCTTTTGCGGCATCGGTAAGCAATCCGTATTCCGGGCTGTCATAGGGTAAATCCGGGATTATTAGTCCTTTTACGCCTACACCTCTGGCGCGGCGGCAAAAATCAGCGATTCCATAATGGAGTAGTTTCTGTACGTAGCTCATGATGTATATTTCCGCGGTCAAACCTTTTTTTCGGGCGGCGCTTATCAGCTTGAAGCTTTTTTCAATGTTCATGCCATTATCAAGCGCTCTGTCGTTGGCGCGCATTATCGTTTCGCCGTCGGCTATCGGGTCGGAAAAAGGTATCTGCACCTCTATTATTCCAATGCCCGCTTTTTGCATGCCAAGCAGCAGGGCTATACATTCTCTTTCCGACGGATAACCCGCCACGACATGGCACATAAGCTTATTCGCCATAGCTTGCAAGCTCCTGTTTTAGAAATGTCTTGAACTCATCGCCGGCAAAATGCCTGGCCAGCGTGAACAGGTCTTTGTCCCCCCTGCCGGAAATATTCACAACTATCCTGTCGGTCGGCTTTAGTTTTTTGGCCAGTTTCACCGCTTCGCTCACCGCATGAGCCGATTCCAGCGCCGGTATTATACCTTCGCTTTTTGCCAAAGTTCTTACCGCCTCCAGGGTCTCCTTGTCGCTGGCCCTGACGAATTCAACCCGTTTAGCGTCGGCCAGCGCAGCCAGCTCCGGGCCTATGCCGATATAATCCAGTCCTGCCGCTACGCTATGGGTTGGCGCGCTGTTGCCATCATTATCCTGCAGGAAGTATGATTTATAGCCTTCCATGATTCCGGTCTTGGCATCCGGGAAGCGAGCGGCATTGTCCCCGAATTTGTCCGATTTGCCGCCGGCTTCCACCCCTACCAGGCGAACATCTTTTTCACCCAGGAATTCATAGAATGCACCGAGGGCGTTACTGCCCCCGCCGACGCAGGCTATGATAGCCTTTGGATTTTCCCCGAGCTGTTTCCTTATCTCACGCCCGATTACGGATTGAAAATCACGGTTCATCCGCGGATAAGGGTCCGGCCCCAGGCATGAGCCTATTACGTAGTGCGTATCATCGCTGTTCTGCAGCCAGTCGCGTATAGCGCCGCTAACTGCGTCTTTAAGTGTTCTGGCGCCGTAGGTTATGGGTACTACTTTCGCGCCGAGCAGTTCCATAAGTATTACGTTCGGCCTCTGGCGGTCGATATCTATCTCGCCCATATATACCGTGCATTCAAAGCCGAGCCTTGCGGCCACCGTTGCCGTTGCCAGGCCGTGCTGTCCGGCGCCTGTTTCGGCTATTAGACGTTTCTTGCCCATTTTCTTAGCCACCAGCGCCTGGCCCAGACAATGGTTTATCTTGTGTGCTCCGGTATGGTTAAGTCCCTCGTTCTTCAGGTATATCTGGGCCCCGCCGACAGCCCTGGTCAGGTTTCCGGCCAAGACCAGCGGTGTAGGCCGGTTATTGTATTTTGTCTGCAGCTCTTCCAGTTCGCTCAGAAATTTCTTATCATTCTTCAGCGAATCATAAGTATCAGCCAGCCTGTCCAGCTCGCCCTGGAGCATTTCCGGCACGTAGCGTCCGCCGTAACCGCTAAAATATCCGGCTCTTGAGCTCTCCGTAACATTATTCAGAGGACTGTTTTTCAATACTTTAAAATAGTCCTGCGCCACCAGCTTGGAACCTTTTGTGACGGTAGCAACACCCACTCCAAGCTCTTCCGCTATTTGGTGCTGGTTTTCGCCCTCCAGAAGTTTCTTAACTATTTCTACGCGTTTCGGCAGGTTTTCCTTGTCCTTATCGGAGGTGATTCCATACATAAAATCCAAAAAATCATCGTATCCGCGTATGGAATAGACGAAATCGACGAATTTCTTGAAACTACTATTATTCACAATCTTATACTAGCATACTAGTATCCTGATGTAAAGTGTACTCACGCTGCCAAGACATGTTCATGCAAAAGATACGACAACCCCTCCCTCATAACCGTTGCCGACGGGTACCTGTCCGCCGGATCGCGGGCAGTGGCTGTTTCGACCACGGCTATCAGACCGGCCGGGACGAGCCGTTCTTCAAGTACCGACATGTCTATTTCCTCGTCCACCCATTGCTGGCATACCTTAAAATCAGGCTTGGTGTCGGTCTGTATCTCTTCCTGCGCCGTTCTGACATCATCTACCAGGCCGTCTTCTACTGCCAGCCTGTCCAGAATGTATTGCGGAGGCCTTCTGTCCGCCGCAAGCTTAGGCCTGATTGGCCTTTCGTGGGCGGTCTGCCCGGCGAGGAGTTCATACATACTTGCGCCGATACTGTAAATATCGCCTGTCACGCTTGGCAGCGCCCCGTTCAAATCCTCGGGTGAAAGATACAACCGCGTTCCGGGTACGCTTTTTCTGTCGGAACTTCCGTCCGTAATTTCTTCGGCCATGCCGAAATCAATCCATTTGGTCATCGGAGCTTCCTCTGCAACCAGGAAGTGGTCAGGTTTTATATCCCTGTTGGCAAGTCCCAGCTGATGCAGCCTGTCTATCGGGCCAAGAGCGGAATGTATTATCTGCGCCACAAAAACCGGGTCGAGCGAATAAGGCCTGGCAAGCGGGTTATATCCGGGGTCGCGGCTCATTACGAAATACGGCCTGTCTTCAGTCGTATGGTCTTCTATAACCCGCGGCACTTGCGGAGGGCCTAGAGCTTCCAGTATCTTCGGTTCGCGTACGAAACGGTCCCTTATGGGGTCAGAAGTGTTATCGGCAAGTTCTTTGATGGCAACAGGCTCGGGATTGCCCGCGGCGAAATATACCCGGGAAATATCTGAAAAATGCGGCGGAGCCACCATTTCACCATATGCTCCGGCTTCGTGGGCAGGAGTTCTGACAGTAACTGCCATGCCTTTATTTTATACCTCGCTGGACAATATTTCACCCTACCAGCTCTTGACCTTAGGCGAGGGCCATAGCAGCGTCGGGAACAGTATCTACAGCGACGGCATCGGGGGCAGCATCCTGAGACTCAGGGGTAGGGTCGAGCCGAGGCTGCGAATCCAGTAATTCTATTATTCTATCTTCATGGTCAACAAGATTATGAAGAGCATACCCTCCCATATTCCCAAGAATTCTTCTGCCGTTTCCATTAACTCTGCTTATGTAGGAAGCACGGATTCCATTAGCAACCCTGGTAAGAATTGCAGCTCTGCCATCACAATCCGGCCACCTTTGCTGAGCATTATGTATATGCGTCCTTATTGTAGAAACAGACAGATGTGAACGTGCAGCTATTGCTTTATATGGTACTCCGACTGAAATACCTTCCATTATCTCAAGTTCTCTGGGCCGTAGCTGGCCCAGAGTCTTGCCATCCAATAAGTCGTCTTCCTGATCAATAGGAAAGAAAGCAACCAGGTCTAATTTTGAGGAAACTCCCAAGTTTCTGTAAATAGTGTGCAGGTGAGTCCTTATAAGTAGATACGCTGACCCCGAGTTCGCCTGAAATCTCCTTATAGTGACGGCCTTCTGCGGCAAGGTCGGCTATCTCATACTGCCTATCGGATAACACATCCCCGGCAAATTTATCACCTTCTGCTAACGCAGGTTCACCAAAGTAAATTCTTTCAATATTTTCAGGACTAAAAGCAGGTGCCCCGACATTCAACTGTTTCATTAGGGATTAAAATAACATATTTAAACGATTTATACAAACTGAGGCGAATCAGGTATTAGATTCTACATCATGCCCATGCCGCCCATGTCGGGTGCGGCTGGAGCAGATGAGGCTTTTTCCGGAACTTCGGCGACCAGTGCGCCCATGGTCATGGATGTACCGGCTATGGATACGGAATTCTGTACGGCTTCTTTTGTAACACGGGTCGGGTCCACTATACCGACGGATTTCAAATCAACCAGTTTAGTCGGGTTGTTGACGTCTACGCCCTGCCCCGGCTTGGCCGCTTTGACTTTAGGCAGCCATTCATCGGCATTATGGCCGGAGTTGGTCACAAGTATCCTGAACGGCTGCTGTAGAGCGGCCTTGAGCAGATTTGCTCCAGCCGACTCCGAATCTGTGCCGGTTACTTTTATACCGTCCGCTACGTTAACCAGTGTTACGCCGCCACCGGGCACTATGCCTTCGTCCAGCGCCGCTTTGACTGCCGCAACGGCATCGTCCACACGGTATTTCTTCTCTTCTATCTCGGTTTCGGTCGCGCCGCCGACTTTGATGACGGCTACCTTGCCCTGAAGAGCGGCCCGTCTTTTTTCAAGGTTTTCTTTGTCGTATTCGCTGGTTGCACTGGCAACTTGGGCATTTATCTGGTCGATTCGCGCCTTAAGTTCGGCCGAGGAACCACCGCCTTCGATAATAGTGGTGTTGTCCTGGTCGACTATGACCTTGCGGGCTGTACCGATTACGTCCAAATCAACATTCTCAAACGTCATGCCGCGGTCTTCGGTTATAACGTCGCCGCCGGTAAGGATAGCAATGTCATTTAAGATATCTTTCCTGCGGTCGCCGAAGGCCGGAGCCTTGACGCAGACGGCATTCAAAACGCCTTTCAGCTTGTTCAGGACCAATGTGCCTAGTATCTCGCCCTCGACGTCTTCGGCGATGATTATTATGTCCTTCTTGCCGGCCTGGGCCAGTTTTTCCAGAATCGGCAGGAATTCCTGCGCGCTGGAAATTTTCTTGTCGGTTATAAGGACGGCGGGTTTTTCAACCACCGCTTCCATGCGGGCCGTGTCGGTGACCATGTAAGGGCTGACGAAGCCCTTGTCAAAGGTAAAGCCTTCTACGACTTCGCTTTCCAGCTCCAGGCTCTGGCCTTCCTCGACGGTTACGACACCGTCCTTGCCGACTTTGTCTATAACCTCTGCTATAAGCGCGCCGATTTCCGAATCGCCGGCCGAGATAGTAGCAACTTCGGCCACCCGCTTCTTGTTGGCCTTGATGTCCTCACTTACGGTTGAAAGCTGCTTAAGCACTTCTTCGGCAGCCTTTTCCAGCCCGCGGCGCAGCTGCATAGGGTCATGTCCGGCCGCGATAAGCTTGTTGGCTTCATTCAGAATATGGTATGTAAGTACTGTCACGGTAGTGGTGCCGTCGCCGGCTACGTCGTTCATCTTGTTGGCAGCCTGTTTGATAAGTTCGGCGCCTACTTTATACCCCAGTGTTTCGTCATCTACATCTTCCAACTCTACGCCTTTGGCTACGGTCACTCCGTCATGGGTAACTGTCGGGCTGCCGTAACTTTTGCTGATGACCACATTCCTGCCTTTCGGGCCCATGGTGGTCTTTACCGCGTTGTACAAAATTTCCGCGCCGCCCAGGACTCTCCTGCGCGCATCATCGTCATAAAAAACTTTTTTAGCCATCAATCTCCTCCGTTATTTAACCGTTGCTAAGATATCTTCTTCTTTGACCAGGATATATTCCCTGCCGTCGACCTTTACGTCATTGGTACTGTACCCTTTGTAAAGAATCCTTTCGCCGGTCTTTATCTCCTTGACCGCTTTGCCGGTAGCTACTACCTTGGCTATCTTCGGCTTTTCGGCCGCGCTGTCAGGCAGATAAAGCCCGCTGGCCGTCTTAGTCTGGGCGGCTTCGGCTTCGGCGACCACGTAATCGCCCAAGGGGTTTATAGGGACACTCATTCATCAACCTCCTGCTAATTATTATTTAACAGATGTTACCTCGCAAATAACACCTGCAATCTAGCACTCACTATATCTGAGTGCTAAAATCTTTGTCAAGCGCTCTTTCGTCGCCTTGAGTTAAACGGCTCAAGCTCTTCCTGGTCTTAGCCAGACCGGTATTATCGAATACATAGTGCCTGGCGATGTCTTCTATCGCTGCCAGCCTGTCAAACGCTTCTTCGCTGCTGTCTCTTTCCAGCATGGTTTCCATATACGGATCGAAGATATATTTCTTGAAATATTCCCACTGCAAGTGGGACGAGAATCCGCTTAGTAACCCCACGCCCATCTCCTGTTCGTTGCATCCGATGGAACGTATTATTACTTTGAGGTCATGCGCCATCTGTTTGGTCTTCAGTTCCTCATCGGCTCCGCCGCCCGTAAATGTAGCTGACTCCCAATCAACGAAATACACCTGGCCTTTCGGTTCTATGGCGATATTTTTAAACTGCGGGTCGCCGTGTATGATACCGTCGGCATGTAGGTCGGCCATAGCCCGCCCTACCTCGGGCAGTACCGCACGCTGGCCTTCGTATTGCGGATCGTTTTCATCAACCAGCACTTGCCGCCAGTCCGAGTTTTCCAGGGTTTCCACATCGGCCTTAAGCTCAGAGATAGAGAAAGTCTTGTCTCCTTCAATCAAAAAGCCCACCGGACTGAAATGCTGCCGGCCAGCCTGCCCTATCATCTGGTTGTTCAGCCAGTCGATATAAGCCTTATTAGGATTTTTTGGGCTGTCGTTGGCACCTTTTTCCGAGCATGGCTTGACGGCTACCGGCAGCGCGTTGCCCGTTTCAGGATCTTCAAGAGCCACGAAGAAGACGCCGTGCGCCGAGGTTTCGGCCTTAGCGGTTCGGATTACCGAAACATCGTAGGGTCCGCCGTCTTTCAGCCACCCGTAATCTTCTGACAGATACAGGTTGTCACCCTGGTGCAGTATAGTTTCTTCCACACGTGCCTGGACCCTGACGTTCTCCGGTTTTTCCGAGTTAGGAGAAACAAAGAATACCCTATCAGGTATTATGTGGAAATCCCGCTCGCTGGCTTTTTCCAGTGCCTCCCTGAAATCATGCAGCGCATCGCGCTGATCCATAGCAAGTTCTGCCGAAGGGATAGTTTCCCAGCTCTGTTCTGGTTCTGTCATCAGTCCACCGATCATTCCTATTCTCTTTCGAAGCCGGCCATAGCGACCTGGTAAAGTTCGGATATTTGATCATGATCGGATGAAGGATACAAATCCTTTAATTCGGCTTCCAGTATTTTTCCGAATTTCTCTACCGGTTCTTCGTCGCCTATATCTTCCCAAAATCTGAATAGCGGAATCGGGAACAGCCTGCTTCTGTCATGGGAGAAATCCTGCATTCCGGTATGTTCGAGCAAGCTGTCAGGCGGCAGTTTTCCCGTGGCATCGGCTATGCCCCGCCAAAGGGTGCCCAAATCGCGGAAAAGCTCGCTGTCGCTGACATAGGTTTCCGTGGATTGTCTGCCAGGAAAGAGCCTTTCGTTGCTCATTCGCTTGGCGTTGGACGGAACCATGTATAAGGTGAACCTTTCACCGGGCCGGGCTTGGTCGCCTCCCTCAGTTTCTCTATCCTTATCCTCAGGTGGAGCTGCAGTGTCTACAACTTTAAGTTTTTCCAGATGCGGCAAGCCGGCGGCTTCTATCTTTTCAGCCAGGTCGTCGGATGTTTCGTCTTCGTGTACTATCAGCAGCCTTATACCGCCGTCTTCTATCTCGCCGTCCACCACATCGCGCGCTACCGCCCGGTTCATTACCAGGTTAAAACGGGGATGGGTATCGGAAACTTCCTGCTCAATACCCAAGGCCGCCTTTACTGCTTCAAGGTCATTTGTATTTTTAAGCGGTCCATGCGGCAGCTGTTCTTTCACTTCTTTATTATACTATAAAAATGCTAAATATGCAATAGTTTTCTTGCCGTTTCCTGGTCGCTCCACGGTATCAGCTTGCCGCCCATGTTCCGGCTGTTTTCATGCCCCAGGCCGGCTATTAAGACAGCATCGCCCTTTTTTGAGTCCTTAAAGGCCTGGGCTATGGCTTCTGCCCTGTCAGGAATGATCCTGGTCTTTTTAGCGGCTCCGGCGTCTTTTATGCCCGAAAAGACTTCACTGCGTATCTTTTCGGCGTCCTCCGTGTAGGTTTCATCATCGGTCAGGTAGACGGCATCGGCCAATTTGCCCGCTACCCTGCCCATATCGGGCCTTTTGCCTTTGTCGCGGTCGCCGGTGGCGCCGAAAACAAGGCGTACGCTGCCCCCGGCCGTTTTGTTAAGGGCGGTAAGGGCTTTCTCGAGCGCGTCAGGTGTTATAGCGAAGTCCACCAACACTCTATAGTTCTGGCCTTCGTCTATCTCCTCCATCCGGCCGGACAATCCTTTGAGTCCGGATATTCCTAGCTCTATCTTCTTTGGCGTAAGGCCCAGAATAACTCCTGCGGCGGCGGCGGCGGCTGCATTATAGACATTGAATTCTCCGGGAAGACCGGTTTTAACCGCCAATTTGCCCCCGTCAGTTTCAAAAGTCGCACGGGAACCGCTTGCGCTGAGTTTAATCCCGCCTATCTTCAGACGGGCCGTTTTTCCTTTGCCGTATTCAAACACCTCGCATTTGGCGGCGCCCTTGAAATAATCGAACCATTTATCATCTCCGTTTAAAACCGCATATTTTGCGCCGAAATTCCGTAGCAGCAGCGATTTGGCATGGGCGTAATTCTCCATGGTTCTGTGATAGTCCAGGTGATCCTGTGTCAGGTTGGTTATAACCGCCACTTCTGCTTTTACTCCCATCATCCTGTCCTGGTCCAGCGCATGGCTGGTAACTTCCAGCACCACGAAGTCGACGCCGGCCTTTTTGGCCCTGTGCATGAAAGACTGGACTATGGATTGCTTGTCGATGGTAAAGTGCGTGGTGTTGGGGGTTATTTTGCCGTCCACTTCGTAGAATACCGTGCTAAGCGCCGCTGTTTTGTACCCGGCGGCCTTTAGGATTTCGTTGATATAACTGATGGTCGTTGTCTTGCCGTTGGTACCGGTTACTGCGATTACCCTGAGCCCTCTGGCCGGGAAACCGAAGCGCGCCTGCCAGAACAGCCCGCGGCCAAGCCGGTAGGATTTTTCAACAAGCCTCAAAAGCGCCACCGGCAATAGTCTTCGCAGAAGTTTTTTCAGAAGCCTCATCTATCTAATACTAAAGCCAAGTGCGCGGCTTTGCCAGTTCCTAAAGGACGGCTAGCCTCTCATCCTGCGCTGCCAGCCGGCGCCCCACCTGTCCCTTACGCGTGACAGGTAATCGATTATGCCTCTGCTGGCTATCAGATCAGGGTCGATGTTATAGACTTGTGTCCGGTTCTGTCTTTCGGTCCGTGGCGGCTGGCTGTTCCCGCCGTTTCCGGATTGTCTTAAACCGAAATTATCCCAGCTGTCTATGTCCAAAATCAATTTGCCCAGTTCACCGCGTCGGAATATATATTCGTAATATTCCCTTTCGCGCTGCTCCTGGCTGGGTTTCGCTCCCGGCCTTTCGCCCCTGGCCAGCCTGTCCCGGTCATCCTGCTGCTTCTGCTCATTCTTTATATCCAAAAACTCGGGTATCGTATGCACGCCACCGCCCGTGGCGCCTGTAAGCAAGGGCCTGGTAGGCTTGGTCTCGGCATCGAAGCTTATCCTATGATTCTGCCGATATCTATGAGCTTCATTGCGATATGTATCAGTCTGATGTTCGTTCAGCCTCCACCGGTCCGGATTCGCACCCTCAAGAAATGCGTTCACCAGCCGCAGGTCGAGGTCCCTGCCGCCTATGTTCAATCCGGCGGCCTGTTCGTCCCACAGACCCGCGTCGCCGCCGAGCATTTCCCTTATTGCCCGCATTTCCTTGAATTCCCTGTCGGACGGGACATAGGTCTCATCCTGGAACCTGCCCGCAAAGGCAGCAATTCTGTCTGGTACGTCCTGCGGTGATATCTCACCTATATGCGAGTGTTCCCAAGCGAACATCTCATCGAAAGCCCGCCTGTAAAAGTCTTCTTCGACTTCGGTATTCATCTTTGCGCCTGCGGCTCCTAATTCCATATGGGCTATAACTTCTTTTATACGGGCGAACGGGTCGCTGGCAAGCTCGCTGTCGACTTCGGCTCCATTAGGACTACTTACGTCTCTGCCGGCATTTATCATGACGCTTTGCAGCGTACGGCCGTGGCTATCGCCCCAGTTTTTGCCGATTTGCAGCGATTTTAGCTCTTCGGGGGGAATAAGCCTTTTCTTCGTCGTTCCCGGAACAGGCGCTAACCTTGCAGACCGCATATTGCGCACCTTGAGCATGGGCAGGGTCTTGTTTCCGCTTCTTTCGCTCCAGACTATTTCATATATCCTGCCGCCTCTTATGAACCGTACCTGGTCGTTGCCGTTCTCATCGCGCAGATGCATAAGGATTTCCCTGTCAGGCTTGTTCGCGTTCGTGTAGTCGTTGACGTTCCATATCATCTTGTCACCGTCTTGGCCGTATCTGACAACAGTCTGGTATTCTCCGTTTACGGTCTTGCCATGAGCGAAAGAAGGATGTTCGAAGCCAAGCCGGGGCTGGCGGAATTCATGCGGTATCTGCTGCTCGCGCCGGTTCGGGCCTTGGCCCTGGCCTTGATTCGGGGCATTGCCGGGATTATCCGGATTGTTAGGATTATTCGGGCTGTTCGGTTCCTGCGGCGGTTCGGGCTCCACGACATCCGCGCTATCTCGCCTTTTATTCGATGGCGGCCGTTCGGCTATTACGAAGTCCTTGCCTGCTAGCTGGGTATCTCTTTCTACTATGCCGCGTTGTTTTTCAGGTATCGGACCGTCTATTCCCGGTCTTTTCAGACGGTTTTCATTGTCACTCTTATGTATTTTGGAGCTGTGGTAAGCTCGGGATTCGGCAACCAGAAGCCCGCTTTCTCTTTTTCTGACCGTATAGTTGTTGGCTACGCTTTCGGGGATTACGAACTCGGGATCGTCAGGGTCTATCCTCTTGCCCAATTCATTTTCATCGCCGTCGTTATTATTTCCGTTGTCTTCGCCATTGCCAGCGTCTCCGTTCTCATGGCCGTTGCCATTTTCGCTGTTCTCGGGATTGTTGCCATTGCCGTTGCTATCCCCGTTCCCATTGCCGCCGGCTACCGGCGCTGGCGAATATTCCGGCATGCCCGGCAGCGGCTGGCTCAAAGCGTCAAAATCTATTCCAGACGCAGCAAGCTGCTGTCTCCTGGGTTCGGAAATCCGTCCGTCCGCAAAATCAAAACTGCTTAAGGGCGTAAAGTGCGTTCTGTACTGATTATCCAGATGCTCGACATACGATTCACCAAAAGAGGTTGCGACGTATCCCCGACTTTCGGTCTTTTCAACTCCGGATAAGTTCGCCCTGCCCGGTATGTCCTTAACAACAGCCTCGCCTCTGAGCGCTTCCAGAACCTCAGGTGAAAACCGGGGGTCATAGATTAGCGCCTCTTCCGGTATTTGGGGCGCAGCCGGTTCTTCGGTCTCAGACTCCACCATAACGGGTTCATCGTATTCGATGACTTCCGTCTGGTCGCCGGGGCCTTGTTCGGGTGTAGGTTCTCGTTCGCTCATATGGGGTGTGGATTTATTTTTTGTTTTTGTTAAATCATATTTACTTTAGCAAATTTCTTATGTTTTGTCAATGATAAGTTAATCTTTTTGTAGAAATAGCAAACTAAGTACGTCGCATTGATGCTATGCTACTTCTATGAAGGTTCTGGGTATTGAAAGCAGTTGTGATGAAACCGCGGCAGCTGTAGTGGAAAACGGAGATAAACTCTTATCGAACGTTGTTGCGAGTTCCATAGATATGCACAAAGCTTACGGTGGAGTCGTACCCGAGATAGCCGCCAGAAGCCATATAGAATCAATCACTCCTGTAATCAGGCAGGCTTTAGCTGAAGCATCATGCAACTGGCAGGATATTGATGGCATCGCCGTAACTTATGGTCCCGGCCTGGGCGGAAGCCTGCTGGTCGGCGTGCTCTCGGCGCGTACGCTGGCGATTTTGCATGATAAGCCGCTATATGGGGTCAACCATGTAAAAGCCCATGTATGCGCTGCCTTTATCACCCAGACAAGTAAAAACCTGGCCGGGAAATACGAACTAAGCCGTAAAAAACCGGATTTCCCTCTCCTGGCACTGATAGTCAGTGGCGGTCATACCCAGCTGGTACTGTTTAAAAGCCATTCGGACTATGAGATACTCGGCCGCACCGCGGATGACGCCGTCGGCGAGGCTTATGACAAGGTCGCCAAGATGCTGGGTCTTCCCTACCCCGGCGGGCCCAGCGTGGAGAAGCTTGCCGTTAAAGGCGATCCGGGCAGATTCAAATTCCCCAAAGCCAGGACGGGCAATGAATACGGATTCAGCTATTCCGGGCTGAAAACCGCAGTGCTCAGGACTGCCCAGAGTGTCATCGGCGAAGATTATACCTTCCCTTCCCATATGATTTCCGAGCGGTTAAGCGAAGTCCAGAAAACTGATATAGCTGCCGGATTCTCCCGGGCGGCGCTTGATGTACTGGTCGAAAAGACTGAAAAAGCATACAAGGCCTGCCGGCCGGATAGCGTGGTGGTAGCCGGAGGCGTATCCGCCAGCCCGGCGCTCAGGAAAATGATGGCCGAAAGATTGCCTATAAAACCCTACTTTCCTGATATCAAGCTGTGTACGGACAACGGTGCGATGGTAGCCGTATCGGGCTACTATCAGGCAGTCGCCGGAGAAAAAACCGACCCCAGGATACTTGATATTGCGCCCAGCCTTTCTATGTAGTAGATAAATGGTCAAAAATATTTCCTTCAAGAACATAATTTGGGTTCACGTGAAAATATGTTCTTATATATAAACTTTATAGTGATTTACAGAGGTGATATACTAGCCTACTGATGAAGTTACCGAAAACTTACGAACCGGGGGAATATGAGACCGACATCTATAAGATGTGGGAACAAAGCGGCGCCTTCAAAGCCGACCCCGAAGCCGATAAGCCACGGTTCTCTATAAGCATGCCGCCGCCCAATGAAACAGGCACTCTCAGCATCGGACATGCGCTTTTTCTGACACTGCAGGACATCATGACCCGTCATGCCAGGCAGAAGGGAAAAGACGCCCTGTGGCTGCCGGGAACGGATCATGCCGCCATTGCCGTGAACGCCATCATGGAAAAGAAACTAAGCGAAGAGGGAACGGATAAACACCGGGTCGGACGCGATGAGTTCTTAAAGCGCACCAGAGAATTCGTAGGAAACAGCAGGGAAGTCATGACCGGGCAAATGCGGGCCATGGGGGCCAGCTGTGACTGGTCACGTCTGCGCTACACGCTCGACGACTCGTTGAACCGCGCAGTCAGCGAGGTCTTCGTCCGTATGTACGAGGATGGGCTGATTTACAGGGGTAACCGTATAATCAACTGGGACCCGAACCTCCAGACGACCATATCCGACGACGAAATCGCATATGAGGAAGAAACGGCCAAATTCTATACCTTCAAGTACGGCCCGTTCAGGATTGGCACGGCCCGCCCGGAAACCAAATTCGGCGACAAATACGTAGTTATGCATCCGGACGATAAACGATATGCCGATTACAAGCACGGTGATACTTTCGAAGCGGAGTGGATAAACGGTCCGGTTACCGCAACCGTCATCAAGGATGAGGCGGTCGACCCGGAGTTTGGAACAGGGGTAATGACAATAACTCCGTGGCACGACCACACCGATTTTGAGATAGCGGAGCGGCATAATCTGGACAGGGAACAGATAATCGATTTTGACGGCAAGCTGATGCCTATAGCCGGTGAATTCGCGGGGATGGAAATAAGTAAAGCCCGTCCTAAGATTGCCGAAAAACTGGAACAAAAAGGCCTGCTGGCAAGCGTTGACGAAAATTACAGGCATAACATCGCGCTCAATGACAGGGGGAAAGGTGTAATCGAACCTCAGATAAAGCTGCAATGGTTCGTAGACGTCAACAAGCCGGCGGTTGAATGGAAAGGCAGGAAACGCAGCCTGAAAGAGGTAATGCAATCAGTTATCCGCGAGGGTGATATTAAGATTCTGCCAAAACACTTTGAAAAGACTTATTTCAACTGGGTGGACAATCTGCGCGACTGGTGCGTCAGCCGCCAGATATGGTGGGGGCATCAGATACCGGTCTGGTATAAAGACGGGGAAACATACGCAGGAACCTTGCCGCCGGAAGGGAAGGGCTGGAAACGCGACGAGGATACCCTGGATACCTGGTTCTCATCTGCGCTTTGGACCTGGAGCACCCTCATCGACCCGGAGCTGGCCAAAGATTATTCGCTTGATTTGTCCGAGCTGTTGGCAAGGAGCAGGGACTTCCAGGCATACCACCCTACTACTGTTATGGAAACCGGCTGGGACATAATTTTTTTCTGGGTAGCACGGATGATTCTTTCGACTACTTACGCTACTGGCCAGATACCCTTTAAGACGGTCTATCTGCACGGTATGGTCAGGGCTGAGGACGGCAAAAAGATGAGCAAGAGCCGCCCGGAATCGATAATTGATCCGCTGCATGTCATACCCAAATACGGTACGGATGCCTTGCGTCTGGCGCTCGTCATGGGAGTTTCCCCCGGTAATGACCAGAACTGGGGCACGGCCAAGATTGAAACCAACCGCAATTTCTGCAACAAGCTATGGAACGTCGCCCGCTACACCGAAAGCCACCTGGGTAAGACGAGCCTTGCAGGCAAGCCGGAGCCGAAGACATTGGCCGATCACTGGATAGCCGGCAAACTGGCTGCCACCATCGAAGATATTGATAAGGATATCGATAATTTCAATTTCAGCGGCGCTTATTATGACCTTTACCACCTCATATGGGACGATGTGGCCGACTGGTATATAGAAGCAGGCAAGGAATCGCCCGACCCGCAGATGCTCGGTTATGTTCTGGCGACTATCCTAAAACTTCTGCACCCGTTCGCGCCATTCGTCACCGAAACCATCTGGCAGACCCTGAACCCGGGTGACGAGTCTATGCTGATAAGCGCACCGTGGCCGGAGGCGCTAAGTTATGATGCCGGGGCAGGAAAGAAGTTCGAAGAAATCAAGGCTGTCATCGGCGAGGTGCGCCAGATAAAGACACTGTTGAATCTGAAGGGCGGGGAGCTGCGCTTCGAAGACTCCGAACTTATCTTTGACAATGCGGAGATAATTAAACGCCTGGCCAGGCTGGACGCTGTTTCGTCCGTCGGCGGAGGCAGAGGGTTGGCATTGACCCAGACCAAGCAGAAATGCTGGCTGGACATAGATGAATCTGCCGCGCGCAAGCTGGTTTCATCGCTTAAGCTCAAGGTTAAAGAACTGCAGAAATCCATCAATCTGCTGAACGACAGGCTCGATAACCCGGGCTATGTGAAGAACGCGCCGAAAAAACTTGTCGAAGAGTCCAAAGTACAGCTGAAAGAAGCCGAGGAAGAGCAGTTCAAAATCAAAGACCTAATAGACAGACTTTAGCGATTGTTGAACCGGCCAAGTGCAGGAAGTGATATCATTCTTATCACTTCCGAAACGCTCACCTGAAAGATAATCTGGTAGGTTTCCCTTAAAATTCCAGAGTTTTTTTGATGCGCTCGACCGATTCTTCGGCGTCGTTGTCGTCGAACCAAAGCACATGCCAGCCCAGACGGGCGGCGGCCATAAGATTAGACCGGGAGTCATCCACCAGCAGCAGCGATTCAGACTTCAGCCCGGTCTTTTCAGCAGCCAGCTGATATATCTCCGGCTCCGGTTTGATATAGCCCGTCTGGGAAGAATCGATTATAACGTCGTATCCGACATCCGGTAGCAGGCCTTTGTCGAACAGCGCCTGGATAAGTCCGGGCATGTTGTTGCTGAACAAACCTACCCGGTAATGCTCGGCCGCCCATTTTATTAGACCGCTTGTAGCATCTATCTTCTCTACTGCGATAAGATAATATTCGGCCCAGTCTACCTCAGGCAACCCGAATTTTTCCGCTAAAAGCTGGTTGAAGTCGCCGAGCGACATATCGCCCCTGCAAACCAGGTCGTTGTACTGCCAGAAGCTGGTTTCCACCACGTCCATGGGCACGCCGGTACTCTCCGATATCAGGCTGAACGTCCTATGGAAGAAGCGGACCAAGCTGCCGTTGATGTCGAAGAATATGAACTGTACGCCGCTTTTGGAGCGTTTTTTAGCCGGTCCGTGGGCCGCGGGCGGTTTGTTACCCAAAAGCTCGTCTACGGACCTATTCAGCGCTTCTGCGATGGTCTGAATGGTAAATACCGAGGGTGATTTTATGGCTCCGCGCTCTATCTTGGCCAGGGTCGAATAACTTAGCCCGGAATTTTGGCAAAGCTGCTGCTGGGTATATCCGGCAGCCTTCCTGGCTTCTTGAATACGCAGGCCTAAGCCTTTTTCCATTTTTCGCCCACACCTTTCTGAAATCTAACCATATATTACCAGCAAGCGACGGTGCTGTGAAGAAATATTCCAGATGTTATTTCTGCAAAATGGAGTCGGTGATGCTCAGTATGGTCAGAACCACGATGAAGACTATTATCGCCGTGGCGCCGGCTATGGTCAGGGAATTCTGCGTGTTGTTGCCCGTTTGGCGCATAGCCTTGCTATAGACCCAGGTGGATATGCTTGCGGCGGCGAGCAATGCTATTACAAAAGGCGGCATAGCCTGATTATACTGCTTATACAGGCAAAAACTAAAGCGCGCGCTATAATAATGGGGAAGTGGCTATAAAGAAAATTTTCCGGGGACTAGCTCTGTATTTCTTGAGTGCGGGCCTGTTCTTCATGCTCCTTACGCTGGCATATTTCATAGCCTTCACACAGGTAACGGCCAAGCCGGATACGGTGAAAGATATTCTTAGAGGCAGCGGCATTTACCGGAAGGTCCCGTCGGTAGTCTATGACCAATCAGTCCGTTCAAACTCAAACTCCAAAGCGGACATACCGCTCAAAAGTCCTATCGTACGCTCAGCGGCGATGGACGCCTTCACTCCCGAATTCGTACAGAACAACATAGAAAACGCCATAGACGGCGTTTACGGCTGGCTGCAGGGTGATAAAAGCCAGCCGGAGTTCAAGATTGAAACGGGCAGTGTCAGGAAACGGTTCGCCGATTCTTTGAGCCGCAGGGTGGCCACAAGGCTTAAGAAGCTGCCGGTGTGCACCGCCGGTCAGATGCAGACACCATCGCAAATCAATCCGTACACGGCAGCCTGTCTGCCGGCAGGGACAGATGCGGACGCCTACGCCCGGGATATCCGCCAGGCGGCTGGCAGTAAGAAATTTATAAAGGATATAGATTTCTCGCCGTCCAGCCTGAAAGACCCGGGCGGCAACCAGTTGGTCGGCAATGCATCCAAACTGCCCGAGGCTTATCAGGCCGCACTGAACCTGCCTTATATATTGGCCGGGCTGGCTCTAGTCCTGGGGGCGGCCGTGGTGTACGTCAGCCGCACGCGTTCCGACGGCTTCAAGAAATTATCGCTTACACTGGGTGTAGCCGGTATATTTGCCCTGATGATACCGTTCGGTTTCAGGACAGTTACCGATACCTATCTGAAGTCAGCTTCCAATAGTACGGTAGTTACGGAACTGGCCGGTCCCGTACTAAAAGAATTTAATAAAAACACCGCCAAAGTTTATTATGTAACCGGAGGCGCATATCTGGTGCTGTCAGTCGCCGCCTTTTATGTACATATGCGGATAGAAGGCATAGACCCGAAATCCATTAACTGGAAAAGGAAAGCCGACAAGGTGAAAAAGAAATGAAATACTCATTGAATAATCAGGCCAAGGATACTCCGACCGAGATAACCATCGGGCGGGGAGCGCTGGATGAGGCAGGCCGCCTGGCAGGCGGCTATAGCAAGGTCGTGGTAATAACCGATGAAGCCACTGCTAAGAATTGCCTGAATATACTTAAAGACCGTCTGGGGATAGAGTCCGACGTAGTCGTATTGCCCGGCGGGGAAGAAGATAAGAACCTGGATCTCGCTGGAGCCGTCCTGCGCAGGCTTAAAGACTGCGGCCTTGACCGCAAGAGCCTTGTAATAGGCCTCGGCGGGGGCATCATAAATGATATCTCCGGTTTCGTAGCCAGTATATATATGCGCGGTATCGAGTGGATAATGATACCGACTACTTTGACGGCTCAGGCTGACGCGGCTATAGGCGGTAAGACAGGAGTAAATCTTGAAGGGTTCAAGAATATGGTCGGCAGTTTCTGGCCGGCGAAAGCGGTACTCATAGACCCCGGTTTCTTAGATACCCTGCCTAAAGACCATGCCAGGAACGGCCTGGCAGAGATAATCAAGATGGGATTTATCTTTGACGAAAAGATACTGGAGCATGTCGCAAAGATGAAACCTGGCAAGATACTCGGCACGGAGCTGGATGCGGCCTCGGAGCTGGCTGCAAAGGCCAAGATAGATATCGTTGCTAAGGACACCTATGAGTCAGGGGAACGTAAATTATTGAATTTCGGCCATACCGTCGGGCATGCCCTGGAAGCTATATCTCATACTACCGACAAACCCCTGCTCCACGGCGAGGCGATATCCATAGGCATGATCGCCGAAGCCAGGCTGGCCGAGTCTGAAGGTATCTGCGAACCGGGGCTGGCGGACACCGTATCGGGGACTCTCGGACGCTTCAGCCTCCCCCTGTCCTACGACAAGGCCGAATTAAACGATGTACTGTTTAAGATTTCGGCCGACAAGAAGAACGTAGGCGATAATATTCTGTGGACGCTTCCGACCGAAGCCGGCAAGGGTATATTCGACCATGTAGCCAGTAAAACTAACATTGAAGCCGCCGTGCGCTCCGTCATCGCCAAGAAATGATTTTGGCGGAGAGAGAGGGATTCGAACCCTCGAAGACGTTGCCGCCTTACCGCTTTTCGAGAGCGGCCAGTTCAACCACTCCTGCATCTCTCCTTAACCATATTATAACTTGACCGGTATATATTGATTATTTTACACAAATATGCTATAATAATATGATGTTCGAAAAACTAAAACCGCGGCAAGAAGGCGGATGGCTATCACGCACTGCTCATAACCTGTGGGTCCAGGGGTTTCATGAAGAAGAGTCTAAAAAAGCTCCTGCTCCGCCCGAACCATTTACCGCTATAGTCATAAAAGACGGCGAAGCCGGCTCCCGAACCTTTCGTGACGAAGATACGCACCTGGTCTTCTGCGAGGAAAAACCCGAGTATTCTTTTATCCTTCAGGTGGTGCTGGATGAGAAGGGTGACGTAGCTGTCGACGGGAACGGAGAGCCGCTGGATGCCGAATACATATTTGGGAATCCTGAACTGATGGCTGAAATGGCAGGGCTGGGGTTCCAGCCGGAATATGAGAGCGCTGAAGACGCGGCACACTTTTATAATCTGGCGCATCCGGCAGATGACTCAGAGTCCAACGTCCGTTATATCTGAAAACTTGGTATAATCTGTTAACTGAGGAGAGGTGTCCGAGCGGTTTAAGGAACTGGTCTTGAAAACCAGCAGGCCGGAAACGGTCTCGTGGGTTCGAATCCCACCCTCTCCGCCATTAATAATCAACTATCCCGGCTTCCGGAGCATTGACCAAAGCCGACATAACACCTAGTGGCCTGGTGCCTTCCATCATTCGCTGATGAGCAACCGGTATATCTTCAAATGAAAAAGTTTCACCCAGGCAAGGGTCTATCTTGCTCGTCAGAATAAGTTCGTTGAACGCGTTTGCTTGTTCGTTGTTAGCAAAATGAGACCCCTGCAATCTTTTTTGTTTCATCCAAAATGGCCTTAGGTCTTCCGTAGCAGTAAAACCGGTAGTACCGGCACAAATTACGACCATTCCACCGGCATCGCATACAAAACTGGAAGTAGGTATAGTGTCCTGGCCCGGATGTTCAAAAACTATTTTTGGGTTTACTCTTTCGCCAGCCGCTTCCCATATCGCCTCGCCGAACAGTTTGGCCTTTGCCAACCATTCGGAATACTCCGGACTATCTGTCCGCGGAGGAATTCCCCAATGGTCGAAGTCTCTGCGATTTATAGTTGCTTCGGCACCCAGGTTTTTGCAAAAATTACTGCCTTCTTCGTTTGAAACAACAGCAATAGCCTTGCCGCCGGCTTCGTTGACAATCTGTATAGCCATGGAACCCAGCCCGCCGGCTCCGCCCCATATCAGCGCCACATCTCCCTTTTCAATAGTATGCGGCTTCCAGCCATGTAACATTCTGTATGCCGTCGCACCGACTAAAGTTGGGGCAGCTGCTTCTTCCCAAGTCAAGTTCTCTGCCTTGGGCATGCACTGGTGCGCTTGAACTTTCGTAAATTGGGCAAAGCTTCCCCAATTTGATTCGTAGCCCCATATTCTGAACGAAGGACTGAACATAGGATCAGCACCCGACCTCACTCCGGTGTCATTCTCGTCCCACTGACCGCAATGAACCACGACTTCATCCCCAACAGCTAGACCTTCGACTTCATCGCCTATTTTATAAACTATCCCTGAAGCATCGCTGCCGCCTATGTGAAAGCTTTCTTTTTCGCCCTGTTTCTGCCGGGCGGCGATAACATCTACAGGCTCGCCTTTTGCGGCCCAGACATTGTTATAGTTAATACCGGCCGCCATGACCATTACCAGAGCTTCATTGGGCTCCAAATCCACGGGTGTATCAATTACTTCGGGGTGGATTGCAAGCTCAGGCTCGCCGAATCTTTCCGGCCGTATAACCTGCGCATGCATCTTAGGAGGAACTTCTCCTAGCGGCGGGACTTCACCTATCTCATATAGCTCTCTCGGCATAAGTGCTGGAAATATACCACTTGAAAAAGTTAAATTCAACAGGCTGTTTAATTGGCGGGCGGTATCCGTGCGGCCAGGTTGGCTTCTTTGTATGCCAGATGGGCCTTGCGGTGGTTGATCATCAGCACGGCGGCAGCCGCCGCGGCAGCCGCACCGCCTATTCCGATGACTATGGCGGTTATTACGGCCCAAGGCGGGTCTTTCTTGTCCCTGCCCTCGCTTATGGCCTGCTGGGCTCTGGCTATATAATCATTGACTAAACGGTGCGCCGGATAAAGTTTTTGGACCTTTCGGAAATCTATTATCGCTTTTGAGAACCTGTCCGAATTGAACAGGTCAAGCCCCATTTCCCAGTGGGCCTGGGTTGCGCTGTCGGTATTTAACGCTATGTCCTTTGAATCTATAACTTCTTTCAGGTCCGCTATGTCGCGGATGTAGCTTTTGGCCGAATCCGCTTCATTGTTGCTTTTGAAACGATAGGTCACCAAGCCGAAGGCTTTGCCTTTTTGATCTATGGCCGGCCCGCCGCTGCTGCCTTCGGAAGCATCGGCGTCAGTCTGGAACAGCAGGGAAGAACTGCCGTGGGCACGGCGGATGGAACTTATAGTGCCGTCGGTGGAAGACGGCTGGATGATGTTATTGTCCGTGAGCTGGTTGTCGGCGTCGGCGGGGAATCCCAGCAGGCTTATAGGCGCGCTCTGAGTTACCGAGGCGCTGTCGCCGAGCCCGATAAAAGGCGCATCGCGGACATTTACCTTTAAAAGCGCCACGTCGCTTGCGGAGAATCCGGATTGCTTGCCCTGTTCGATTACAAGCAGGTCCTTTGGACTGTAATTCACGGAAACTATATCCGCTTTCTTGATGGAGCCGCTGTCGGAAGCACCGAAAAGTTTCTTTACATCGGCCTGGGTTCCTATGCCCAGAGGCCTGTTGCCTAAGGCGGCGAAAGTTACTTCCCGGCGGTTATCGAGCCTGAGCTTCTGCGGGGGCAGGTCATAAAGCTTTGCCAGCAGGGAAGCCACTACGTCGGACTGCTGGCTTTGTTCGACGCTAAGCCCTGCGCCAGAGGTAAATCTGTCTAGCAGTGTAGGGTCGCTTAGAAGTTCGTTGACAAGGATATCCGCCGCATCCATTACCACCACATGTCCGTTGGTAGCGATGTATCCGTCGGCGGAGATGAGGAATCCGGATCCGGTATCCCCGTCGCACGCGTCCTGGCCGTAGCTCGCGCCGTTTATGACCAAAGTACCGCAGACGAAATGATAAATCTTGACCACGGCCGGGGATACTTTGTTGACGTCAAAAGGTTCTCTTTCGGTTGAGTCGGACAGCACGCCATTTTTTGCTGTTCCGTCGAAACGCACCGAATCCAGAACAGGGCCATAAATAGATGGTATATCCTTGCTCAAAAAATTATCCAGGCTTATGCGCACGGGCCTGCCGTGGGAAATTCCAACCCACATAGCCAGGAACACCGGCTTGGCATCGGAGCTGAAGGCCGGGGTCTTTTTATAAACGATTTTCTCCAGCCGCAGATTGCCAACAATCTGCCGTGAGCGGCCGGCTTCGCTGACGGTGAAATTATCGCTGCTTTTCGGGGCATAATAGCCTATAAGGGCTTCATCAAGGCTGCTGTAGCCGTTATAACTCTTGTAGCTGTCTAGAGCACTACTGTCCGTTTCCATGCTTATACTGAGTCCGCTGAGGGCTTCAGAGCCTACTACTGTGGAGTTTCTGGGCATCAGACGCACTTCGGACAGGTCATGGCGTTCCTTGAGCCCCTGCGAAGTTACCTCCTGGCCGTTTTCCGCCGTGCCCTCTGCAGAGAATAAAGCCGGGTCATAGACGAAGGAGAACCCGAGGTCGGACCTGACCTTGTCCGGGACCGTTATCACCGGTTTTTTATCTTCCGGACTGGCCGGTACGTTTGTTATCCCTGACTGACCCATAAGATAGCCCACCGCGAAAGCGGAAAAGATTACTGCCAGAACGCCTGAGATAAACAGTCCTATATGGCGTATACGGTACGGTTTGTGATGTTTTTTCGGATGGATAGGCAGAGGAGTATGCCCACCGCGGTTCCTGCCTTTTACGTACATGCTAGGCTTAACTATAACTTCTTACTGTCCGGGCGGCAAAGCCGTGATGCCCAACCCGTGCAAATCTTCCTTCAAGCTGGCCAGGTCGCGATATAAAACGGAGTATATACCCAGGGCTTCGGCGGCCTCGGTGTTGTATATTTTGTCGTCGACAAATACGGCCTCATAGGGCTGGACAGCCATGTTTTCAAGCGATAAACGGAATATTGCCGGGTCGGGCTTTATAAAACCGGCTTCCGATGATATAACCGCCGTATTAAACAGGTCCGTAATCCCGTTTTCGGCCAGAATAGGGCGCAGATAGTCGCTCCGGGAATTGGAAAGCAAACCTATTTTGTAGCGGCTGCTTAACGTTTTTATGAATTCTACAAGACTGCCGTCAAGCGCTATACCTTCCGAAAAATCAGATTGGATTTTGTCCAAAGATTGTCCGCTTATCTCGCTAAGGCGTTCGTAAAATTCGGGTCGGGTTATCCGGCCCCTATCCATTATGTCGGCGGCTTCGGCATAAGGGCCTTCTCTCTTCAAGCCATGTCTGTTAAGCCACCTTTCGTAAGGATCGGCTTGTATCACCCCGAAAAAATCAAAGATTATAGCCTTTATCACAGGCTAATTGTAGCAGTTCAGGCTGCGGACAGGCTTTTTTGGGCGCGTCCGGACTTGTTACGTTTTGTCGTTTTGGTTTTGGCAGCATCCTGGGCTATAAGATAAATAGCCCCTGTCAGTACTATGGCGCCTATGCCCTGGGTAAAGGTAAAACCTTGGTCAAGCCAGAGATATCCGACAATCACCGCGGAAAGCGGCCAGGCCAGCTCTAAAAGCGCCGCACGTGAAGCAAGTACGCGCTTTAAGCCGAAATAGTAAATCAGAAGCGCTACCATGCCGGTAGAGAAAGTTATAGCTACCAGATATTTGAACTGGCTTAAGGTAATCGAGCCTATTGAACCGGCGCTGCCCGATAACAGGACGAATATGAATGCGAATAACGGCGTTATAGTGAAACGCGCCGCTGTTATATGAAGCGTCGAGGTGCCTTTCAGGGCATATTTGGAAAAAGCCGTAGAACTTCCCCATGCGGCGGCTGCGCCCACGGCGTACAGGGCGGCTATCAATGTTCCGGCGCCGGTGGATAGATTCACCGTCAGCTCGGGGAAGGTCACGAAATATGCCGCTATCAGGGATACGACAGCCAGGCCGGTGAACTTTTTCGTAAGCGGCTCCCCCAGCAGAAGCGCGGAGGCTGTTATCGCAAATACCGGATTAAGCTGCTGAAGCAGGACCACGACCGAGAAGTCAATAAAATTTATCCGGCCCAGAGCGGCTGTATACAATATGGTTCCTACCGCTCCGGACAAAAAAGCCACTCCGGTAATTGCATACCACTGCTTGCGGCTAAGTTTCTTGAACGCCTTTAAGGAGTTCAGCGCGAAAGGCGCTAAGATTAATGCTCCGAACAGATGTTCGTAAAGCACAATTACCGACGGAGGAAGCGTAAAAAGATGCCTCCGAAGTAGCCCGTCTACGCTAAAAAGCAAAGCGGCTAAAATCAGCGCGGCAGAGCCGTATTTTATATTTTTCATTGTTGATACCCTTTCTGTTGCCTGCTAGCAACACCCGTTTTAAAAAACGGGTCCCGACTATACGGTCGGCCCATGATTTTCACATGGTCATCCCTGCCGAAGGGCAGGGTCGACGGCTTTAACGTCCGATTGGCGAATTTCACGCCACCCACAGGAAATTAATTGTTAACAGAAACAATATTACACTAAGCGGCTTGTTTGTCCAGTACTGTCCGTCCTACCAACTTAACAAATCCTAGGCCTCGATCGACCGGTAATTCCCAGTTCCCGGCTTCATTCTTTGTGAAACCCATGTCGGCGGCGACCGTATCATAGCCCACTAGGAACCTCGGCAAGTTTTCGGGCTGATTCGAGTAAACATTATTCGTTGCCCCAAGTATTTCCACGGTCGAAATGCCCAGTTCCTCGGCCAGTTGCAGCCAAGCCCGCACCAAAGTATGACGCCATAAAAATCCGGCATGCAGACCCGAGCTATATTTATCTATCCCCTTATCGGAGTCGGGGGGAGGGGCGACGCACTGAAGCTGTTTGATGCGCAAATGCCCGTCCGGAGTAGTATGAGCACCCGCTACGGCGCTTAGAGTATCCTCATAAACCAACCCGATGGCAAAACTGGTATCCAGCCAAGGAGCCTGGTTTCTTTTACCCTCATAGCTGAACTTCACGCCGGCAATTTCTTCAACGCGCATGGCGGCTGAAACGGCAGAGTTCGTAAACTGTGAACTTTCTATCTTAAGAGGTACAAGCTGGTACCGCCCCAGGCTCTTGGGCGGTTTCGTCCTGCCGGGAGCCAGCTCTATTGCATCGGTCAACTCCATACGCTCGACTACGGAAGAAAAATCCTCAAACAAAGCTTTTTCTTCAGGCCCGAAATACAATGATCTCCTTTTTTCTTCTACGCTTTCGGCAAACTCCGGAGCGGCCGTATCAGATATTAATTCTTTCGCATGGTCGTTTTCGCCCATATCCTCCGATAAGACCTTCGTCATGATCCCGAGGGATGTTTCCGGATCAGAAGCATGAGGATGCTGTGCCATTGTTATATTATAACATATATAGCAAAATGGGGCAATGTGCTGCCTCTGTTAAACTTACCAGATTCCGGCAAGATGAGTCGCTACAAGAGCGAAAGCTACTACCAGCACGCCGCCGGTCTGGATGAAGGGCTCGTGGCCCAGCGTCGGCAATTCGCCGCGTCTTATGGCCTTATCGGCAGCTTGGAAACGTATATAGCCGACTGCGGCCATGAACCCTCCCAAAAGCACTATGGCTGTTCCGAGTACGTTCTGGGTCACTTGGTCCTCGCCCGATAACTGGATAAGGGCTATGCCGCCGGCCAGCACGGCCAGGGCTGTGCGTATCCAGGCCAGGAGCGTTCGCTCGTTGGCCAGCAGGAACCGCGCATCCGGATCCAAACGTTTCGGATTTTTCTGAGTTTTAACCATCTGGTAATTACAGATTAAGGTATTTCTCTCGGACGAGTCAAGTCATCTGTAGAGCATTATGCCGAATACGACGAGAGTGTCGACTATGACCCAAAGGAGGTTGTTTATTACCAAAGGCTTTATGTTATAGACCGCGCCGTAAACGAAATTTACCGTATTGAAAAGTATCAGCATCACCCACGTCAGCAGTGATACATCGCCAGCCGAATGGTTGTTGAATATCTGTAGTATCTGCGGTATGACCATCAGCGGTTGAACAATGGCCACCAGATAGGCTACGGCCAGAACTTCCTTTTTTTGATTTTTGTTTGTCTTGATGTACATTTACCCTGATTATAGCCCGAATCCGGCAGACATGTGTATAATAGGCGCATAAGTTATAGGGCCTTACATATATGGGGTTTGAGAACATAAAAAGAGTGTTTCTGCAGATACTGGTAGGCTGCCTGGTGGCCGCCGGGGTTCTTTCCGTCATTACGGTGCTCGCCGGTTCTTTCAATGACGTTTTCTTAAAGGCGCTTTTTACTATACTTCTGGTAGCAATACATTCTCTGGTCAGCTTCGGCTTCATCCTAAATAACGAAAGAAAAAAGACCAGCGAAAACCTGGAGGTTTTCAATAACGCGACCTTCGTGCTTATAGTACTCAGTTTCATAACCTCTCTTGCCGGTCTATGGGGGCTTCTGGACGGCGAGCTGGTATGGAAGCTTTACGCGACTTATTTCGTACTGCTTTTTGCTACGCTCCACGGGGAAGTGCTGGCCAAAATCCTTGGCAAGACGAACTACATGGACAATATCGTGTACTTCAACTATCTGTTCATGCTTATAGTCGTAGCCCTGCTGGTCATAGTTATATTCGTGAGCGAAAGCTCGCTTTTGGGCGATGTTTTCTACCGCGTACTCGCCGCCTGCGGCATAGTCGATGCTACGCTTACCCTGACCGCAATAATATTGCACAAGCTGTATTTGCAAAAACATCCTAAGGTAGAAAGCCCGGTTTTCAGCCTGCAGCCCGGCCAGCCGGGACAAGTCGCTCAGCCTCAGGCTGAGCCGAAACGCGGCATGCACCCGCTGGTTATAATTCTGATAGCATATCTGGCTTTCCAATTCATAGGCGGTATTGTTATCGCCGCCATCGGCAATATCGGCAGATAAATTCTCAGTGTATACTCAGTAATACATGTTATTAATTGCTTGTATCTAAGGAGGTACTAATGCGGGGCAAAACACTTATAGGCGTGGTGGTCGTAATTGTAATAGTACTGGCCGGAGTAGGATATGCAACCTATCATAAGTCCGGTGATAATAGCCAAAATAATTCTGCAAATAGCAATAATCCGCCTGCTCAAGCAAGCACTCAGCCGGAGACAAACTCTTCGCCGGCAAATTCTACGCAGGACAGCGGGGCCATAGTGCAAACCAAGACCGATTCAAACCTAGGCAAGTATCTTGCCGATGCCGACGGGAACCCGCTATATACTTATGGCGGCGACTCGAAAGGCGTAAGCAACTGCAGCGGCTCCTGTCTCTACACCTGGCCTATTTATGAAGCCAATGATACCGCCAATCTGCCGGCTAATGTTTCTGTAATAACCCGCTCCGACGGTACTAAACAGTACGCATACAAAGGCCTGCCGCTTTATACCTTCACTTCCGACTCAGGTGGCCAGGTCACCGGCGATAACGTATCCGACTTCCATATAGCAAAGCCCTAGCGAAGTGACCCCGAACCTCTGGATGTTTGACTGATGCCTTAGAAAATATTATGGTTGGCTGATGACAGTCGTAGCGGAGGTGGCGGAATTACTTTCGGAATCGGAAAATGCGGTAGCTTTGACCGGCGCCGGTATCAGTAAAGCGTCAGGCATTCCTGTTTACCGTGGCTTAGACGGTATTTATCAGGATGATGAATCCATAAGATGGGCTAACAGGA
>DASUKF010000005.1:0-2589 GCA_036278875.1 Saccharimonadales bacterium (SeqCode)
CAGAGATATACGGACTTAATCTACTGGAGACCGGTATAAATGATCAGCCGGGCAATGAAACGAGGTTCGTAGCCTTGGGCAAGCTGGATACACAGCCCACGGGCAATGACAAGACATCCCTTGTAATAGTCCTGGCCGATAAGCCCGGAGCCCTGCATGAGGTTCTTGGCATACTGTCTGAAAAGAACATCAACATGACCCGTTTGGAATCCCAGCCGTATAAGAAAGGCGAGTATGCATTTTATATAGACTTCCTGGGGCATGCCAAAAACAGCGAGGTCAGTGAAGTATTAAAGAAGATTGAAGCCAGCACCAGAATATGCCAGGTACTCGGTTCATATCCTACGGAAGTAGGCAGTTAATGCCGGCGTTCATACCGTATCCGTACGCGTATTTTCAGAAAAAAATCGTTTCTATTGAAGATGCGCAGATATCAGTAATGACTAACGGTCTGCATTACGGCGTCGGTATATACGGCGGGTTCAAGGCTTTTGAGAAAGAAGACGGCGTAAAGATATTCCGGCTCAAGGATCACTTGAAACGCATGGAAGACAGCGTGGCCATACTTAAGTTCCCCTTTGATTTTGACAAAGAGTCGGTCGAAAAGACGGTATTGGAACTGGCTCGCAAGAATAGTCTGAGCGGCACGTCTTATATAAGACCGCTGGTGTATCGGTCCGACACCATGCTTTCTCCCGATATAGCCGGAGAATACGACCTGGCTATATATATGATGCACATGCCGGAATATTTCGATGCCGAGAAGGGCATAGAGGTGTGTATCTCCCGGTGGCGAAGGAACAGCGATGATTCCATACCGCCGCGGACCAAGGCTACAGGGGGCTATATAAATTCGGCGCTGGCTATCAATGACGCGCATTTGGACGGGTATGATTCGGCGATAATGCTGGATAAGAACGGTGATGTCAGTGAAGGCGCGGTCATGAATATATTTCTGGTCAGGGACGATAAGCTCATAACCCCTTCCATGGACAGTGACATACTGGAAGGTATAACCCGAAGAACCGTTTTAGAACTGGCGGGAGAAATGGGAATTGAAGTCGAGGAACGTAAGGTTAAAAAAGAAGAACTGTTTGATGCCGACGAAGTATTCTTTACCGGTACGGCGGCCAATGTGACATGGTGTCGTTCAATAGATAAGAATGTAGTGAGTGAAAAGATAGGTCCTTTAACCGCCAGGTTCGTTTCTGCCTTTTCTGACCTTGATAAGACCCACCCGCAATATTTTACCGGCGTTTGAGCTTGCCGCTAGCGCAAGTTATACTAGGTGTAAATGGCTTATTCCCGCAGAACCGTTCCGTACCAACCGGGGCAGAAAGAAGTTTACAAACTATCGCGCAGTAAGATTGAGCTGTTCATGCAGTGCCCGCGCTGTTTCTGGCTTGGCGAACGTGAGAAAATTAAACGTCCCAGCAGTCCGCCGTTCAATATCAACAAGGCTATAGACGAACTTTATAAAAAAGAATTCGATAGCTACCGGAAACAGAAAAAACCCCATCCACTGATGACGAAATATAAGATTCAGGCTATACCGTTCACTCATGAGCATTTGGATAAGTGGCGCCATAACTTTAGCGGTGTTACAACTGTGCATGAACCTACTAATCTGCACCTATTCGGTGCAGTAGATGATGTTTGGGTAAATGACGACGGAGAACTGATAGTTGTAGACTACAAGGCGACTTCAAAAAATGCAGAGATTACACTGGATGCCGACTGGCAGATAAGTTACAAGCGTCAGATGGAGATATACCAGTGGCTGCTGCGCCAAAATGATTTCAAAGTCAGTAGCAAGGGATATTTTGTCTATACCAATGCCCGCATGGACCTGGACGGTTTTGATGACAAACTTGAATTCCGTACCAAAGTCATAGAATACGAAGGCAGCGACGAGTGGGTCGAGCCGGTAATAATCAAGATGAAAGAATGTCTGGACGGCGAAATTCCCGAAGTCGGCGCGGCGGCTATGGGCGGCCCGTGCGATTTTTGCAGTTACGCCCGCCAGCGTACCGAACTTACTCTTAAGCATTTAGATAAGAAGGTATAATAAGGCCGATGCTGGACATACAACTCATCAGGGACAATCCCAAACTGGTGAAAGAGAAGTCGGCCCAAAAGGGCTATGACGTAGATATACAGCAGCTTTTAGGCTTTGATAAGGAACGCCTCGAACTGCTGCAGCAGGCCGAAGATTTGCGCAGACAGCGCAATGAAATGACAGCCCGGACCAAAGGCAAAAAACCAAGCGAAGAACAGATAAAGGCGGGAAGGGAACTGAAAGACAAGCTGGCGGATCTTGAACACAGACTCGCTTCAATAGAAAAAGAATACGAAATCCTGTTGAAATCAGTACCGAACATGCCGCTGGATGATGTGCCGGTGGGAACCAGCGAAGATGATAATAAAGTCATGGGTACGTACGGCGAAAAGCCGGAATTCGGCTTCAAGCCCAAAACCCACATGGAGATAGGTCTGAATAAAGGCTGGATTGACAAGGAGCGCGCGGTCAAAGTGGCCGGCTCCCGGTTCGTTTACCTGAAGGGTGACATGGTCAGGTTGGAGATGGCC
>DASUKF010000006.1:0-48590 GCA_036278875.1 Saccharimonadales bacterium (SeqCode)
GTGCAACCATAACTAACCTTGATGTAAACGGTACGGCTACCATAGCCACGCTTCATATAACAGCTGATTCGGTGTTCGACGGCGACTTAACCCTTAATGCTCATATAATAACCGGAATTTTTGATAGCAATACACAGCTTACTACAGAAGTAACCAACGCTGCGGGCACGGATATTGACAGCAATAAGGACGGAACCTGTGATATCAGCGGCAATGATACTAGCGGTACCATCACATTGACTACCGGTACCCAAAACATTACCGAAGGAGCAGTCTGTAAGATTACCTTTATCCAACCGTTTACCGCCAAGCCCAGGACGATAATAAGTGCCCTGGACAAGGATAGTGTACAGATAAGTGCCTTTATAACATCCACGAAGACCGACTTTACCTTGAATTTCATAAACGTACCTGATGTCCAGCATGTTTACAAATTTAATTACTGGAATCCGCAATGAAAAATATAATGAAAATCACCAGAAAGGTATCCGAGTTTACCAAGCTCTGGCTGGCGGTGGTTTTGGTCGTATCGATTACTGCGGTTAACATCTTGCACTTTGGCAGTCAGGACAAAGCACTCGCTGCCGCTTCTTCTACTATAAATTTCCAGGCCAGGCTGCTTTCCAATTCGGGAGCATTGGTTCCCGATGGCTACTACAACGTAGAGTTCAAGCTATACAGCGCTTCCAGTGGCGGTTCTGCCCAGTGGACGGAAACCTACTATGACAGTAACGGTGTTACTGCCGGTAATGACAACAGGGTCCGTGTAGTAAATGGTTACCTTTCTGTGTATCTGGGCTCACAGACGGCTCTACCTAGCATTGATTGGAGTCAAGAAGAGTGGCTGACTATCAACATCGGCGGGACTACCCAGACTGCAACACCGACCTGGGACGGGGAGATGAATCCCCGGCTCAAGCTCTCTGCAGTGCCTTATGCCTTTACGGCAGGTAATCTGGCCAAAACGACTGGAGCCAACACTTCCACTCTGGATTGGGACACTCAGACGGCAGCCAACAGCATTCTCTTGCCTGACGAGTCAGGCACCCTCTGTATACAGGGCAGTACTAACTGTGGTTTTGCCGCCGCAAGCGGCTCAGGAAGCTATATTCAAAATGGTACGTCTGCCCAAACAGCGGACTTCAACATAACGGGGGATGGCACTCTAGGCGGCACCCTGCAGGCCGCAACGGTTAATGCTACCGGTACCATAGAGCTGAACGGTACGGATATAAACGTAGGTACCACATTATCGAATGTGGCTTATCTGGACCAGGCCAACAGCTTCAGCCAAAACCAAACCATCACAAAAGCCGGGGGAAAAACTACCCTGGCATTGACATCCACCGGCTCCAACACCGGTATTACGCTGGGTGGGGATACCAACCTTTACCGCTCCTCGGCCAATAATTTGAAGACAGATGACAACCTGCTGATAGCCAGCAGTGCGTCCATAGGGGGCTTAGGCGTCCAAGCAAACATAACCCTATTTGCGAGCAGGACCAGCACGCTTACAAGTGGAGTAGCAAGCCTAGTAGAAGGACAACTTTCAGCCAACCCCGCCTCTAATTCGACAGCCAGCTTCCTAGGCGGCACTTTCCAGTCGGCCACATCGGGTACGCACGATATTAATACGGTGGAGGGGCTAGAAGGTGACGGATATCATTTCGGTACGGGCACAGTTACCAACGGTTACGGAGTATTAGGCTTCTACCAGAATTCTATCGGCTCCGGAGGAACGACCACTAATGCCGTAGGGACCATGGGCGAAATAAGCAATCAGACCAACGGTAGTATAACCAATGCGGCCGGTCTGCAGGCGCTGGTTAGAAATCAGGGAACCGACATAAACACCGGTTATGGCCTCCAAGTGCTTTCCGCTACCAACACCGGCGGTGGAACCTTTGAGAATAACTACGGAATATATATCCAGGACCAGTCAGGGGTCGGCTCAACCAACTCTTACAACCTTTATTCCGCAGGGGCGACTGCCCAGAACTACATAGAAGGTACCCTGGACGTCGGCGGTACTGTCAATACCGATAGCCAATACAATATTAACGGCTTCCAGGCTCTGGCCATGCGGGGAAACACAACTATCCACATTGGCGACGGCGGGAGCAGCCTCAACGGTGCTGATAACTTCGGTGCTGGTTTCCTGACCTTAGATTCAACTTCGGTAGATAGCTTCGAAAACGTAGCAGTCGGTAATTATTCTCTAGACCTTAACAATGACGGCTGGGACAACACGGCAGTCGGCGTAGGGGCATTGGGAGACAATACCGACGGGGGTCAGAATACAGCGCTAGGCTCGTACTCGGGGAGTGGCAATAGTACCGGCACAGGCAACACCTTCATCGGATATGATTCGGGGCTGGGCACTGCCACGCAGTTGCAAAACGCTACGGCTATAGGTATTCATTCGGTCGTCAGCCAAGATGACAGTTTGGTACTCGGCTGTATCAACACCGTAAATGGCTGTACGGCGACTACCAAAGTCGGCATCGGTACTGCCACCCCGGGCTATACTCTGGATGTAAACGGCGATATTAACATCTCCGGCGGTTCATCCTATCGTATTGGCGGCACTGCTATCTGTACGAGCAGCGGGTGTACGCCTTCCAGCGGCTCGGGAAACTACATCCAGAACACTACTACTCAGCAGACGAGTGCCAACTTCAACATCGATGGCAGCGGTACAATCGGCACTGACCTGACGGTGAACGGTGCGGCTCTGTTCCAGAACAGTAATGATTCAACTAACGCGTTCCAAATCCAGGATTCCAGTTCCAGCGTGTTGTTAAACGAAGATACAAGCAACCAACAGCTGACGGTCAGTAAAGACGCGACTACTAATTATCCGGTCCTTACCGTCCAAAATTCCAGCGGTGGCGATGCCGCCCTGGAAACCAGATCAGGCTCGCAAAGCTTCTTTGCCGGGGTTGATGCTACTGACGGTAATTACAAGATCAGCTCGTCGCAATCAGCCGGCTCGACTGCAACTGTCGGGTATAACACTATTGGCGGTACTGACGGCACAACCCAGCACGACAAGATGACTGCTACTAAGTTTACAACCGGCGGCTCCGGCGGCACGGTAACCAGCATGTCGGTTTATACGCAGGCGCTTACAGGCGCGCCTCCGAACAACCAGTTCCAGGTAGCGATTTATACGGATAATGCAGGTCTGCCGGGCACCCTGATAGCAAACAGTGCCAGCGGAACTCTGACGGGTAATTCTTGGGTTTCCGTACCTATAACCGCCACCCTGTCAGCTGGCACTACCTACTGGCTGGTTTATAACACCAACGCCGGCGGCAACGGCAATAATAACCTGATGTATGATGCGGGCACAGCTGGCCAGTACCAACAAATCGCCCAGACTTTCGGCACTTGGCCGTCATCGTTTGGCACGCCGACCAGCTCGCAGAACCGCGTGTCGTCCATTTACGCAACCTATACGGTAGACGGCTATGCCAATCTGTTCAACACGTCACTGTTCTCCCTGAGCGGTACAGGCCAGGCTCTATTCCAGAATTCTACCGATTCTCCTACAGCCTTCCAGATACAGGATGCATCCAGCAATGTGTTATTGACCGCTGACACAAGCCTTGCCTGGGCAGATTTATCTATCGGAAGTAGCGGGTTTACCAGTGGTGCTAACCTGAACTTCAGGAACAATTCCAACTCAAACACCTGGGATTTGGAAACGAATGACGTTGGGTTAGGAGGCACAGACGGCCTGAGTCTTTACAACTGGACCGATGGTGCCTATGTGCTTGGCTTCAGCAATCAGGGTGCCGCTACTTTCAAGAACTCCACCGACTCTTCCGAAGGCTTCGCAATACAAGACGCTGCTGGTTTTAATGTCGCGGCCTTTAATACATCGAGCAATTATGCTTCGCTTACTCTTGGTGGCTCTGATAGGGACTATTCCGAACTGGATCTAAAATACAACGGGAGCGATGCATGGGCTCTTGGTACGGACAACGGAGGAGATACATATGATGCCGGGGGATTCTACTTATACAATTACACCAACAGCGTGCCTAACTTTGCTCTTACTGCCGACGGTGCCGCTACTTTCAAGAACTCCACCGACTCTGGCAATGCCTTCCAGGTGCAGAACGCGAGCGGCGATGAGGCCCTGAACGTCGATACCATAGATATGACTACTACACTACAGGCCGGCACGGACAGCGCTGCCTTAGGTACAGAAATATTCACCGGATCTACCAGCTTTACTTCCGGCTCGGGCTGGACCAGCAACGGTCTGACCGGCCAGTCGGCCTCAATTACCCATACGACCGGCACTACCGCTAAGAGTCCAAGCCCGGCGCTTAGCATAGCCAGCGGCACCTACTATCTGGTCAGCTGGGATGTAACTAATCCAAATAGCGGCGGTACGCTAAATATAACTATGGGCGGCCAGACCGTAGCAACCTATAGCTTTGATGATAATGACTCGGGTACTTACACCTTTAGCGATAGCGCTATAATCCAGACCAGCAGTACGACTAATCTAAGCTTTACTCCCAACTCAGCTTTTACCGGGTCGATCTCTAATATCTCAGTCAAACAGCTTACCTTCAACGACGCTCCAGTATTGGTAATTAATAACACCTCGGGAGCCCCCAACTTGGAAATTAGGGCCAGCAGCAGCTTCGATAATCTATTTATGGGTGATGGTTCCGGGGCGGCAAACATAACGGGTGATGGTAACCTGGCGTTAGGCACATTTACCTTGCAGAATAATGTGAGCGGCGATGAAAACACAGTATTGGGCCAGAATGCTCTGCAAAACAATATAAGCGGTGATGACAATACGGCCATAGGCTTCGCCGCGCTTAACTCTAACACTACCGGCTGGGGAAACATTGCCGTAGGCGCATATGCCCTGAACAGTAACCTGCAGGGCACCACTAACGTCGCTGTAGGAAATAACTCCCTACAACTCAATACGGATGGTTATGACAACATCGGCGTAGGAGATAATACGCTGTTCTCAAATACCACCGGTAACCAACAGGTAGCCATCGGTTCCGGTTCATTAGAGTCCAACACTACAGGTACCTCTAATACGGGACTCGGCTATGCTACCTTGCGTGATAATGTAACAGGCTACAATAACACTGCCGCCGGAACTTTTGCCCTGGAGCACACAACCGCCGCTGAAAACGCCGCCTTTGGAACGGTCGCCCTGAGAGAAGATACCAGCGGTGAACAAAACTCTGCTTTTGGTACGTACGCTTTGTCGAGCAATACAACCGGTTCTAACAACGCTGGTTTCGGTTATCTGGCGCTTGCCAATAACCTCACCGGCCAATACAACACAGCCCTTGGCGATGAAGCCGATGTCATGTATGGCGATCTACAAGGGGCTACGGCAGTAGGCTCAGGCTCGGCAGTGGGATCAAATAACAGCATTATCCTAGGATATAACTTTGATTATGGTGTTGACGATACAGTCGGTATAGGCACTTCTTATGCACCAAACCCCCTTACTGTTAAGCCGAACTATTATTCTGAGGGAACGATAACCCAGAGTAGCGGCTCAGGATCAGTGGTAGGGTCGGGCACAAGCTTCACAAGCGCCATGGTAGGCGGCACCATCTATTATCCTGACCATACCACCGGTATAATTACCGCCGTAGCTGACGGCACGCACCTTACCAGCAGTAACACCACTGGCGGGTGGACTAGCAGGAACGACTTCGAAATCATCTACGGCGGCTTTAACGTAAACAGTGACGCTACCGTGCTCTTGCAGCCTACAAGTGATTCAGCTACGGCATTCCAGGTTCAAGATTCCAGCGGAGGTACTCTCTTCGACGTTGATTCTAATGACGGAGGGGTGATAATAGGGGCGGCTGATTCTCCCAATACCGGGGATGATAATACTCAAGGCACGCTTCGCATCGTAGGTACTGGAGATTATGGTGGTCTTGGACGCATTCTGTTTGGGGACGGCAACCTTACCGATAATCAAAACGTCTGGCTGGGTGAATATTCCGCAGGCGGTGGTACTGATGATACGGACATCCTGCAGCTACAAGGCAAGAATGGTGTACAGATAACTACCGAGGACGATGCCAGCCTGACAGTGGCGGACTTCTTTGGCGACGTAGATACATTAGACGGTTATGGTACGGGTATTAATGCTTTAGCAGTGGCAAAATTTAATGACAGAGCCACATTCGGTTATGATGGATCCACCCAGGACGCCATGATACAGGGCGATGGCGGCAAAGGCTTTAGACTCTATACGGATGGCCACGACAGTACTGATTACAGTACTTTCGGTGTCGACACAGACGGCGCGGCTACATTCAGAAACTATAATGACACGGATGCCGCCTTCCAGATACAAAACGCCGGCGGCACAGCTCTATTCGTTGCGGACACCAGCAATTCAAAGATAACCGTGCAGAATGCTACATTGCAGGCTCAGAACATTGATATTCCTACTAGCTCTCCCTCAACAATAACTCGGACGAGCCGCACGTCGGCATCTTCAAGCGTAAGCTACGGTACCGGCAGTTATACACCGGCCGGAACATTCAGTCCGGCCGCTAACAAACTGCTTCTGGCGTTTGTAAACTGGGAAGCCAACGACGTGGCTATGGCCACCGATGGAAGCGACATAACAATCTCAGGCGGGTCGCTTACGTGGGTGCCGGTAACAGCTAAGTTTCTGCGGAATAATGGCTGGGGCGTAGGGCAGAGGGTCTTTTACGCCTACACAACCGATTCTCCTCCGGCCAATATGCAGGTTACCGTTGATGCAGGCACTTATAATATCAGCAGGTATCATGTTGCGGTAGATGAAATGAGCGGTGTTGACCCTGTCGCACCTGTGGCCGGAGCTGTTTCTGCTTCGCGCCAGAGTAACTCGAACAACGTGTTTACGGCTGACTTGACCAGAAACCCGGAATCGGCCGACTGGAAGGTAGTTGTAGGCACCCTCGACCAGGACAGTGGGATACACGAATGGGACACACCTTCAGGGTGGACTGAAATACACTCTTTAAGCCCTGAGCCGGACTCTACTGTCATGTATCGTACATCGACCACGGCTACCACGCTGAATTATGATTTGGGCAGCAGCCTCGATTACTCCAACGCAGATACCGTTTATGGCGGGTTCATTTTGAAAGCGGCCGGAGGCGCAGGGCTCAATATAGGCGCGAATAATGCCCAATATATCAACATCGGCGATTCTGTAACAATTCAACGGACTACAGGCGCTGCTACTTTCTATGCCGACGATCAGACAAACGCATTTACTGTACTTAATGCAGAGCAGTACCAGATATTTAATATTGATACAGCCGGTACGGCAACTTACGCTACAGTAGGTATAGGTGGCTCGGGCACTACGGACGGCGCAGAACTTGATCTGAATTACGGAACTACCGAATGGGATCTCGGTGCGGGCGGATGGGCTAGCGGATTCTACGTAGAGAACGATGCCGGTAACAGAGTAGTGAACATAACAAGCAGCGGAGCTATAAAACTTAACGACGGCGTTACCAACGGTACATTGACGGCTGATATAGCAGGTACGGATAGCACTCATAAAGCTGTATGTCACAGTGGTACCGGCACCGATAACGTCCAAATAGTAGATTGTACCGGTACCCCTATAGCAGACTATGCCGAAAACTACCCGGTAGCTTCCGGAGTTAGCTACGGCGATATAGTCGCCACGGGGACAAATGTGGTCAATACTTATGGTACGGATTCTAACGGGGGAATAGATTGGACCAATGTTAAGGGCCAGGTCACCCAACTAGTCAAGTCCGATACAATTTATCAGACTAACACCATAGGTATAGTTTCAAACAACCATGACGACTTTACCTCTGCGGGCTATAACATAAAGAAGAAAGATAACCCCATGCCCGTGGCTCTGAACGGACGCGTACCAGTCAATGTTTCTCCAGGCTCTGACTCCATACAGCCTGGGGATTATCTGACCACTTCAAGTGATAGCGGAAAAGCTACGAAGGCTGCCCATGCCGGGTTCGTTATAGGTAAGGCCTTAGAGGCTTGGAATCCATCGTCCGGGAAGACCCAGGTAATGGTCTATGTGGAGCAGGGCTATTGGCCGGGACCCACTCAAACGGATATGATTCAGAACGGCGGCAACGCTTCACTGGACGAGCTTACAGCCAACGTAGCGACGATAAATCAGATAACAGCCTCAAATGCGACTATTACTAACCTGTCGGTCAGCGGCACTGCCACCATAGGCACGCTACATATAACGGGTGACTCCGTATTCGACGGCAAGGTAACTATCAGTAGTGCATTCATCACCAAGGGCGACGCGCCGACTATAGATTATATGGATGCGTCCTGGAAGGATAATGACCCGAACACTATAGAGCAGAATCAAGCTACGGCTACGGTAGATGGCAACGACATAGCCGGTACCATAACCCTGAAGACAGGCGATAATCCGACGGCCGGACAACTGCTCAAGCTGATTTACAATACGCCGTTTGATAATCCTCCTAAGGTAATCTTCAGTCCTGCCAATGACAATGCTGCAGACCTTAAGGTGTTCCGCGACGAAACAACAGGCGAGTACTTTATACTCAAGAGTACGAACGCGCCCGCTGCTAATACAACGTACAAGTTCGACTACTTCATAGTCCAGGCTCAGCAATAAACAGTTGCCAAACTGATGCTTTTTTGACAGCGCAAATGTGTTGACCGTATCTGTTAATACTGCTATACTTGTCTGGTTATGAACGCAAACTAGAGTTTAAGCTGAAACCCGCAACGGATGCGGATTTAGGCGTAAACTCAAGTTTAATGAAAGCCTTTAACGGGTCTTTTTTTAACTAACTTGTGTTTTGCAACTTAACAATTCGGCTGACATAAATAGACATCTTCACCGGATGTCTATAAATAAGTAAAAGATTTGTTATCGGTAGCCACCGATAACTAGTCAATTGCACAAAACAAGTAAAAAGTTACTCAAGCGCACACAATGGATGCCTTGACGTAAGATACCGATGAAGGACGTAGTAGGCTGCGAAAAGCTTCGGGGAGCTGTCAAACAAGCTTTGAACCGAAGATTTCCGAATGAGGAAACTCATCAGGGGTAATGCCTTGATACCCGTATCTGAATATATAGGATATGTGGAGGAAACCGGGGGAACTGAAACATCTTAGTACCTCGAGGAAGAGAAAGTAAACAACGATTCCGGGAGTAGTGGCGAGCGAAACTGGAACAGCCCAAACCTTATTGACTTCTTGGATTTATTCAAGATAAGCGGGCAAGCGAATGTTGATAGGGGGTTGAGACCTGATAAACAATCCAAGCAGAGGGCTCATATGAGCTATCTGTTTGGCCAGCATGACTTGCCATTGTCATGCATAAGGTAAGAAATTTGCGATGCGAGCAGAAGGACTTGGAAAGGTCCGCCATAGACGGTGAAAGCCCGGTATGCCAAGCTTCGCAAGCCTTATATTTATCAGAGCAAAGCTATGGAAATTCCCGAACTTGTTCGGATATTTCCTACTTTGCATGTCGAGTAAGCCGGGACACGAGCAACCCTGGCCGAAACCGGAAGGACCACCTTCCAAGGCTAAATATATCTTACGATCGATAGTGGACAAGTACCGTGAGGGAAAGGTTAAAAGAACCCCGAGAGGGGAGTGAAATAGAACCTGAAATTATGTGCGTACAAGGAGTCGGAGCCCTTCGGGGTGACGGCGTGCTTTTTGTAGAACGATCCAGCGAGTTAATGTGTATACGCGAGTCTAAGCCATTTGGCGGAGGCGCAGTGAAAGCGAGCCTGAACAGGGCGATTTAGCGATACGTATTAGACCCGAAACCAGGTGACCTAACCATGGGCAGGTTGAAGCGCAGGTAAAACTGCGTGGAGGACCGAACCGTAGCGAATTGCAACACGCCCGGATGACCTGTGGTTAGCGGTGAAATGCCAATCGAACCTGGAGATAGCTGGTTCTCCTCGAAATAGCTTTAGGGCTAGCGTCGTACGGTAGCATACAGGGGTAGAGCTCTGTTTCGGACTGGGGCCTTTACCGGTACCCACCCTTGATAAACTACGAATACTGTATGTGGAACTACGGCAGTTAGAACGTCGGTGCTAAGGTCGACGCTCGAAAGGGAAACAGCCCAGATCGCCAGCTAAGGTCCCTAAATATATACTAAGTGGGAAACGAGGTGGAATTTCTTAAACAATGAGGATGTTGGCTTAGAAGCAGCCATTCATTTAAAGAGTGCGTAACAGCTCACTCATCAAGAGATTCTGCGCGGAAAATGTAACGGGGCTAAGTATATTACCGAAGCTGCGAATGCGTGCTTGCACGCGTGGTAGAGGAGCGTTGTATGGGCATTGAAGTCGGATCGCGAGGTCCGGTGGAGCGCATACAAGTGAGAATGCTGGAATGAGTAACCATAAGGCAGGTGAGAATCCTGCCCACCGAAAGAGCAAGGTTTCCTGGGCAACGGTAATCGTCCCAGGGTTAGTCGGGCCTAAGCCGAGGCGAGTAGCGTAGGCGATGGACAACGGGTTAATATTCCCGTACCGGCTATATATTGTCTGGAGTGCGCGGCATGTTAGCAGGAGCGGATTCATGGTTATATCCGTCTAAGCAGTTTAACGACTGTTAATGAAACTTCCCATGAGGGACGAATTCCTGTGAGGGTGCTGACTAGAAAAGCTTCCAGGCGCGTGTATATAGTCGCCCGTACCGCAAACCGACACAGGTGCTCAGGTCGAGAAGACCAAGGTGTACGAGTGAATCTTCGTCAAGGAACTCGGCAAAATAGCGACCGTAACTTCGGGATAAGGTCTGCCCCGTCACAGTGTCTAACACTAGTGACTAGCCAGTTTTCTTTGTAGAAAAACAGTATTTCGTTGTATGTCCTACAATGAAACTGTATAAAAATATCGAGCAAAAAATTTAGACAATAGAAAGCTGACCCCATTTTTAGGTCACTATCGTGGTGGATAGTGTGACGGGGCCGCAGCAAAAGAACCCAAGCAACTGTTTACCAAAAACACAGGTCTCTGCTAACACGAAAGTGGATGTATAGGGGCTGACTCCTGCCCGGTGCTGGAAGGTTAAGGGGATCGCTTCACGGCGTGAACTGAAGCCCCAGTGAACGGCGGCGGTAACTATAACCGTCCTAAGGTAGCGAAATTCCTTGTCAGGTAAGTTCTGACCCGCACGAATGGAGTAATGATTTGGGTACTGTCTCGACGAAGAGCTCGGTGAAAGTGCATTGCCGGTAAAGATGCCGGCTGTCCGCAGCAGGACGAAAAGACCCTGTGCAGCTTTACTACAGCTTGACATTGGACCGGGTCGTAACATGTGTAGGATAGATGGGAGGCTTTGAAGCCCCGACGCCAGTCGGGGTGGAGCCACTGGTGAAATACCATCCTTGTTACGATTTTGTTCTTACCGTAACCGTTATCCGGTTGCGGGACCGTGTCTGGTGGGTAGTTTAACTGGGGCGGTTGCCTCCTAAAGAGTAGCGGAGGCGTTCAAAGGTTGGCTAACTACGGATGGAAATCGTAGTGATAGTGCATACGCATAAGCCAGCTTGACTGTGAGGCCTACAAGCCAATCAGGTACGAAAGTAGGAGTAAGTGATCCGCTGGTATTACATTTATGTAAATGAGTGTGGAGTCGCCAGCGCAAACGGATAAAAGTTACGCCAGGGATAACAGGCTTATAGCGCCCAATAGTTCACATAGACGGCGCTGTTTGGCACCTCGATGTCGGCTCATCTCATCCTGGGGGAGAAGCATCTCCCAAGGGTCGGGCTGTTCGCCCGTTAAAGAGGTACGTGAGCTGGGTTCAGAACGTCGTGAGACAGTTCGGTTTATATCCGCTGTGGACGCTAGGAAATTTGCGAGGAGTTGGCCCTAGTACGAGAGGACCGGGTTGAACGCACCTCTGGTGTACCGATTGTCATACCAATGGCATTGTCGGGTAGCTATGTGCGGACGGGATAAGCGCTGAAAGCATATTAAGCGCGAAGCCTCCCTCAAGATTAGATTTCCCCATGACCTCCCTGAAAGACCATCAGGTTGATAGGCGCAAAGTGGAAGTGCGGTAACGTATGGAGCTGAAGCGTACTAATAGAGGCATTGACTTTTTACGACCATAACAAACGCATGAATAATGCGTCCGTTATGGACAAAATAGTGCAATTTGACTAGTTGTTTGTGGTTAACATAACAACGCTTATGCTTAAAAATCAGCCGAAACCGGCATTTTATGGACATCGATTCAGTGCGTTTTTTAAGAACGCCAAAATTGGTGTCCATAGAGTAGGGGTCCCACCTGTTCCCATCTCGAACACAGAAGTTAAGCCCTACATCGGCGACAATACTTGGTTTTTAAGCCTGGGAAGATAGCACGATGCCGAATTTTGCGCTTAAGCCACCTGAAAGGGTGGCTTTTCGCTTTATGAGGGAAGGAATCACCTTCCCTCATCGTGCAGGGCGACCGAATGAAAGGGAAGTAAATTCCCAATTTTTGCAAACACAAGCAATACCTAAATTGACAAAACGGCAGTTTTTTGCTATAATTACTACTGTTAATCTATAAAAACAAAAATGCCACAAACACTTGCTCCTCCTCCGGCACCGAGTCCGGAACAAGAACCACATATGCTCCCGCCTTCAACTCCGGTTGAAGCTGAGCTTGTGGCTATGGCAGTGGAACCCACCGTAGAGCAAATCCCTGAAACCCCTAAAGATACAAGCCCGGTTCAGTTTATGGGCGGTATGCTTTATGATCAAGAAAAGAACGGTAATACCTTGAATTATATTGAAAGCACAGGTAGGCCAACGTTACCGCCTCTTCCTAGTCGGCGTACCAAAGGTGCTCCGTGGCGCAACCGTATTCACTCTAGTAGTCAGGGTGAAGAAGTAGTAATCGCTCCTAAGGCGCTTTTAAGGACGACCGATGAAGAAGTTAAAGCTATCACATCTTTAGCCCAGGAAGCACGTGCCGATGAAGTAATCGCCGAGATAGAAAGCCAGCCTGAAAGGGTCACTCTTATAGGCCAGTCAGCAGATGCCCAACCTGCATTGATTGCTGTACACAAACAGCCTGACAAATTTAAAAATCTTATTCTGGCATTTCCTTCGGGTGTGATTAAAAAGCGGCACCGTTCGGAGTACATGAGACAAGCCGCTAGTGATATAGGCGGAAGAAGGGATGAGCCAATCTTTAAGGTCGTGGTAGAGCCAGAGAATAATTTTGACGTACAAATGCCGGATTCCGCTTCTGAAACAGGTAGATTGATGATGCGCAGATTTAAGGGTTCAGGCGGCCTCCGTGCTTTAAGTTCTACAATGTCGGGTTATCAGGGAGGATTATTGCACGAAGTAAGGCAGAACGAGGATGCCCCAGCGGTATCTATGGTACTTGGTACTAAAGACCGGGTAGGAAAACCGGATAGGATTCTTGAAAGTTTGAAATCGGCCGATGACGTAGACTTTCTGTTGATAGTAAACTCGACCCATGGCATACAAGGACGTAAAGATCTGATGGATAAAATACTTGAATTAACAGATATTATGGGAGCACAATCTCAGAAACGTAAAGAGGCAAAAGCAAAGGGGGAAAGATTTGACCCCGGCTCATTAGCCGATAGATTAATCTTCCTTGACGAAGATGATTACAGGGTTCCTGAAGAAGAACAGGAGAGACTTAAAGAATTGGCACGCCAAGTTCCTATAGAGTGATCATTGTAATTCTTCGAAGAAGCCTTTTTTCGATGTTTTTGCTATCTGGGTTCTGCTACGTCTTCAAAAGAAAGAGTGGTTAAGCTACTATTACCGCTTCTGCTTATCCCTAGGAGTTTTAATACGGGCAACGAACTATCTTGATTAGGCTTCTCGCCTTCTACCTCTAACAAACCTTCATTATCTAAACTCTCCAATACCTTGCTAGGTTCGGCACCGCTGCTTATATCAATGTATCTTCGACTTTCTGGTGTATCTTCATGTGCTCCTTCACCACCGCGCAACTCATATTCATCCGGGTTTACATAGAAAGTATAATGCTCATCGGTATCCGGCCCAAACCTCAAACCGCTTTCTAGATTAGATACTATTTTCTTCCGGCCAGCTAAATCCATAGTAATTCCTTAAAGTTTTATCATAATATACATCTTTTATAATCTTTTGCAAGCATTAGCAACATACAGGTTATGGTTTGCGTTCAACGACTATGACGGCGCGGTCGTCATTGATAGACGAGGCTTCTATAATCTGTTCGGCTTTTTCGTCGCAGCTTAGTTCGGCACCTAAGATTTCGACCATTTGACCCTCGGTTACAGCGCCTTCCGGGTTTGCCTTATCCCCGACGCCGTCACTGAAGAGGGCTAATGCAACATGCTCGGGAGCTGTGACACTTCCGTACTGAGTGAGTATATGTCTTGGAGAGCCCAGGAAATTGTCTACATCGGCACGATGACCGATGACATCTTGGCGTGTTACTCCAGATAGTCTTCTGGCTTCAAAATCGAACATACACATAGCTGAATCTCCGGCGTGAGCAAATTCCAGGTCACTTGTATCGGTACCTATACCCAGGGCTGTTCCGGTAGTGAGTATGAAACCCCGCAGATATTTATACGCTTCGGATAGATTGTCCTGGTACTCCATGAGACCTTCCTGGACACGCTCAAATACCTCGCCAAGAGAGGGCAGGGAAACTCCTTCCTGTTGCTCGCGGAACACCTTAGCCGCCAGACTGCTGGCTATAGCATTGCCAGCACCGTCAAAAACTGCGAACCGGCCTAAGTCTTCTAAAAGTACCAAACGATCTTGGCCCTCAACAGGGCGTTCAGCCTTTCCTGCCTCTATATACATAATAGATACCAAATATATAACGCCAATCAGTTATTGTCTAGCTAAAAATGGAAAAAAATTATATAATCATACTCTATGTCACAAGGGATTGAAGTATTAATGGCTCGCCATGCCAAGTCTTGGGCTAATAGACGCGATATTACCGTTTTTGACAATGCTGAATCCCCGCTGGATGCTAAGGGCGAGAGCCAGGCAGTGGGCATGAACGCGGTATTTAAGCAGGAGTTCGACATAGTCCCTGAAGATTATGAGGAACCTGTCTTGGCTTCGACCTTTGTGCGGCCGCAACAGACTGCCCATTTGGCTGGATTTAAGCGTATAGCGGCCGATGAGATACTGAACGAGTCAGAAATACCGCCTCATCTGCTTTCAGGAAGCAGGGTAGTTGAAAAACATGCTCATGAACGCTGGATTCCAGAAGAGTTAAGAGCAAGAGCCAAAAGATTTGTCGAGCTGGTCAGAGCCGGCGAGCTGGATTATCAGGTTTACTTCAGCCACGGTTTCTTCATAGCGTCAGTACTTGAGGTAGTGTCTGATGAACATGCGGCTCGCGGAGAAGTATCACCGCATGTTTTTGATGAGGCGAGAGGCTACATACCGAGACTGGCTACAATAACTCCCGTTACGTTATAGTTTTGACAATCTATATATTTGATATTATTATTTAGTCTAAGATGGATTTAAAAGGCGTTAAGGCAGGACTTGCAGGGCTAGGAGAAGCCATAAGATCTCCTGAAACTCTGGCTGAGGCTTCAAGGGCATCCGTGCGTATGGTACCGGTGCTGGCTCTTGCTATGGCTGGAAGCATCGCCGAAGATGTCAGAGAAGGACGTCCTATAAGCAATGGGACGAAAATTATCGCGGCCAGTTTCGTAACCGATTTAGCGGTAAGCTCCGCTGCACTTATTCGGGCGTAATTTTAAACTATATAATATAGTTGACAAAACATAAGTTTTTTGCTATAGTTTAGGTGTTTTAAACAAAAAAACAAAAAACTATTTAATATTATTATGACAGGCGAATCCAGAGAGCATAAACCTCAACCTATAGAAGCCGATCAGGAATCTGATGAGCTATGGTTTGATCAAAGACCGCTAGAAGCTGAAGACCACCAGCCGACGGCAGCGGATCTGAGTGAAGCACCCGAGCCGTCTGAGGCTGGTGCTGAAGAAGCCAAGCCGGACGAACTGCTACCGCCGTACATGGCGGCAACCGGAGAACCGGATGGTACGGGCGGAATGTCTGTTGAGCTACAAGTTAAGCAAGACCCTCGTTTTACCCCTGAGGTGATTGAAGCGATGAAGGGTCCGGTGGACCCTGGCTGGACTGCAAAAACACCTAATGGCGAAAACCGGATTAATCTGACCGATTATATTGGAAGCTGGGCCGATGGCGCCATGGACAGTATGGTGAACTACTTGAATAGTGGTAAAAAGACTCACCTTTGGCACTATGAAGGCTCAGAAGGGGAAGAAAATATAGTTGCTCTGGATCATATAGCCTTTCCCGAAGACCGGCGAGAAAAGCTTGAAGAACTCGGAGTGCAACTGGACCCCTCCGGTTTTTTGGACGACATGGGAGATATCCCTGAAGCTGCATATTCCCAACCTGAACCCGGCCATGATACAGAGGGCACGGAAGAGGCCGATATAGAGCTTCAGAAAGACCCGAGTTTCAGTTCGGAAAGAATTGCCGCTATGAAGGGCAAAGCCTATCCCGCCTGGGTAGAGGGTGATAATCCTCCGGCAATTGAGCTTACAAATTACGCCGGTAGCCAGGATCATGGGGAAGGCCGGGGCAAAACACACTTTTGGGACTATAAGAATCCGGGAGAGGAAGAAGAAATCAGGGTAGCCTTGAACTATGTAAAATTCCCGCAAGAAAAGCGGGAGAAACTGGAAAAGCTGGGCATCCATTTGACTGAAGAAGGTATTTTAACAGAGATAGACCCTGCCACTGAAGCCAAAGAAGAAACTGCTGAGCCGGCAGGCGTCCCTTTAGCCCAGCTCTTTGAATCAACAACCGGGAGCGGCGAAGAAGATAAAGCTGTTACGACCCCGGTTCGGAGGGTATCGGACGATAAAAACCCCCAAGGCAGATTAGAGAACCCCGGGGGCGTAGAAGAACCTCCGGAGAAGTTTCCTGATGGCGTAACAGACGATTATAGAATATACAAAAGGCCTAGCGGACTTTTTGTCGCCCAATCCAAGACTTATAACCGGTCCAAGATACACAAGAGCGAGATTGAAGATATCCCGGCCGATGAAACGGATAAAGTTATAACTAATGAACCGGAAGCTAACGGAGGTGGTGCAGGCGAGCCTCCAGCAGATGATTCCGGTGAAGAAACTCCTGAGCCACAACCACAACCTCAGCTTCAGCCTCAAACACAGACAGAGATGAAGAAAGAACCTCCGGATGAACCGCCTAACCATGAGATAGAAAAGCAACACAGGCTTGATGTAGGTATCGCTGCCGGATTGCCGGTTCACGGAGAAGATACCATCCTGGGGAATGAAAGCTTAGAACTGTTTGGCGTATTTGACGGCATGGGCGGTATGGAAAATGGCGCCGAAGCTTCAAGAACCGCCGCCGCTACCATAGAAGCCGCATACAATAATGCACCAAGGCCGCATACTACCGAAGAGGCTTTGAGCCAGGTAAAGCATGCCATGGCAGTGGCTCGCCAGAAAGTCAGCGAAGTGAATGGTTTTACGACAGCAGTATTCGGAAAAGTAGAAGAGATCCAGGGCAAGCTGTACTTTGTATGGGGTAACGCAGGTGATAGCCGCTTATTCCTGGAAAGAGACGGCAGCCACCAGGCTGTAAGGTCAATATCTAAAGAGCATGTAATGCCGGACGGAACATCAGTCTATAATGCCCTTACTCCGGAGCCGGTAGAGGAGGGTGAGCACACAAGATATGTTCCTTATTCCGGGCCTACTATTAATAAAGATGATGAGTTCGGCCTTATAGAGATATCAGATGGGGACAGGATAATGCTGTGCACCGACGGTATAACGGGCGATAAAGGCCGGCAGCTACTGACAGACAAAGAGTTACAGGATGCTTTTGAACTGGCTTCTGCACAGCAGGTCGCTGATGAGCTGGTAAGGATAAGTAGAAAACATGACGATAAATCCGTCATCGTTATCGATGTTTTATCGGCATAAGGGTACGATTTTTTATTGACATGAGCGGGATATAGTGATACCATAAGTATAATTCGGTAGAAAGAAGAGGGTCCTGTAAGGGCCCTTTTTATTCCTCTGAAGCCGGTGGGAATAGTCAAATTAAGGGAGGTCATAATAAATGGCTGGTACTAAGACAGGCGGCAAAGCTGCCGCAAAGACTAACAAGAACAAATATGGTGCTGATTTTTATGCAAAAATCGGTGCTATGGGCGGCAAGAAAGGCCGCACCGGCGGTTTTTATGCCAACCGCGAGCTGGCTCGATTAGCCGGCGCCAAGGGCGGACGAATCTCTCGCCGCACAAAGAAGCAGAGCTAATACGGCTCATTTCTCGCAAAGACCGTCACGGTAATCAGACTGTGACGGTCTTTCTATATGTGCGGCAGAACCTTTCGCTGGAAACCTTCCACTTGTGCTGGCAATTTATGCACTTGTAATTGCAGGCAGACACTTCTATACCCGCCTGAGAGCATTTAGGACACAGACTCCTTTTATATATCCAGTCTCTGTATGTATCCAAACATCTGTCTATATGCCCCTGATCAATTTTGCGTCCGTACTTTTCGGCCAGTGTCTGGGCTTTTTCCCATGCCTCGACTTCCATCCGCAGAAGCCCCATATCATCCGGATAGTTTAAGTGGCCGCAGAGCATATGTCCGCCTTCGTGCAATAATGACCATTCCCCGTTCTCGGAATCCTCGGTAAAATAAATAGTTTTCTCTTCGGGGGACCACTGAAAGCGGTCAGACGGCATGAATGAAATACCGGGAAAATCTTCTTTTAGCGTATCAACCAGACTCATTCAATTAGCCCGTGCTGTTTTAATACCAGGAAACAGCCTGTTATAGCCGAACTTTGTACATATGCCGGAGCTAGCAGCGCCTCAGGTCTTCTGACCAGGGGCGATAAATGGCTATCGAGATAGTTGGAAACATGACCCTTAAACTTATCAGCAAATTGTCCGGCCCCTCCTCCGAAGACGACAGCCTGAGGTTGCAAAATACTGCAGCATACGGCCAAACCGTAGCCTATACGTCCGCCAATCTCTTTCCACTGTTCCTCATCTTGTATTTCCGACGCCTGTTTGTCGTACTTCTTTTCTATAGCTTTACCCGACGCGAAATTTTCCCAAGTTTGAATTTTACCTTCATAGAGCAGTGGCATTTGACCCATTTCGGTATCTTCCAGGTCTTTTGCGATCTTCCCGTCATCAATCAGGGCTCCGCCTATGCCGGTACTGATGGTCAAATAAAGTATTCTCTTGTATTGCCCATATAAAACATCGGCTTCTGCCAGACCGGCGGTCCTGGCGTCGTTCTCGATTATTACGGGTATACCACCTATAGCCTTGGAGATATCATCTCTTATAGGCTTGTCTTTCCAGTCCAGATTGCCAAGTGCATGTACGACTCCGGTGTCCCGGGAGATCAGGCCTGGCACGGCAACAGAGCATGCAATATTTGTGTTCGTTGATATTTCATCAACATTTTTTTCCACGTCACGGATGAAATTTTCGTAATTATTGTTCGTAGGGAATTTTTTCTGCACTATTATCTTCCCCGCAGAATCAAAAACAGCAACGATAGTTTTTGACCCTCCTAAATCGATACCCAGGTAACTCATCTTAACGGCTAGTTTAGCGCGCCTGGCCTTGCTTTGTAAACTTTTGCCAAGTATTGCCATGTATCTGTTTTACAGATATAATGAAATTAATCTTTCAGGGTTAATTTAATTCTTCTAAGTTTTCCATTGCAGCTTTCTTGGAAGCAGTTGATTAAATTAGGTCTGAGGAAATATTACATAAGGAGGCATATAGCAGGTGCCAAAATCAGCAACAATAACAATGGACGATCTGTTAAAGGATCAGAAAGACATAGAAAACCTGAAACCGGGCGATGTCGTAGAGGGTGTAGTGAACACTGTTCATAAGAGAGAAATCTGGGTGGATTTGGGGGCCCGGGGCATGGGCGTAGTAGTCGGCCGGGAAATAGGCCACGGCCAGAAGCTTGAGGAAGGCCAGACGGTAACCGTAAGTGTAGTAGATCCCGAAATAGAACAGGGCTATGCACTGCTAAGTATGCGCCGTGCAGCCAAGGACAAAGGCTGGGACGAACTGCAAAGAATATTCGACAATGAGGAGATTGTAGAAATATCACCATACGATGCCAACAGGGGCGGACTTTTGGTCGAGCTGGAAGGTATAAGGGGCTTCTTGCCCGTGTCACAGCTGGCCGCAGGCCATTACCCCAGAGTATCCGGCGCTGATAAGGACGAAATACTGCAGAAACTTAACGGCTTGGTGAATAAGGGCATACGTTGCAGGATACTGGATTTGAGCCGCAAGGATAATAAGCTTATATTCTCCGAGAAAGAAGCGGTCAAAGATGATGTACAGCAAGTCTTTTCCAAATTAGCCGTAGGCGACACTGTAGAGGGTGTTATAACCGGCGTGATAGATTACGGCGCTTTCGTTAACGTCGACGGTATAGAGGGCTTGATACATATATCGGAAATTTCCTGGGAACGCGTAGAAGACCCCAAGGATTACGTTAAAGTCGGCAACGAGGTAAAGGCAAAGATAATAGCCATAGACAAAGACCGTCTTTCCCTGAGCCTGAAACAAATGCAGGAAGATCCGTGGCTAAACGAAGTTAACAAATTCTCCAAAGGCTCCTCGGTAGAAGGCAAGATTACCCGGATAACACCTTTCGGCGCTTTCGTTCAACTAAGCCCTTCGGTTGAGGCTTTGGTACATGTATCAGAGATGGGTGATGATGATTCTGCCGACCCCGAGAAACTTTTTAAGCTTAACGAGAAGAAGCAGTTCAAAGTTATCGATATTGATAAAGAGGCGAGAAAGATAGCTCTGAGCCTGAAAGATGCCAAGCCGGCCAGGGCCAAGACAACTGAGAAGTCTGAATAGTTAGACTATGTAATTAACATAACGCAAGGGAGGAACGACAATGTCACGAACGGTACAAATCGAAGACGGTCTGACGGTCGGTACACTTGCGGAAAAGCTTGAAGTCCCCGTAACCAATCTGATAGCCGAGCTGATGAAGAACGGTGTATTGGCTACCGTCAATGAGAGAATAGATTTCGATACGGCTGCCATAATAGCGTCCGAAATAGATCCTGAGGTGGAACTGAAAAAGCAGGAAGCTCAGGAAGATATACCTCGCAAAAAACAAAAAAAGACCACGAAAGGCGAAAGCCGACCTCCGGTAGTTGCTGTCATGGGTCATGTAGATCATGGCAAAACTTCACTGCTGGATGCAATCTGCGATACTAAGGTTGCCACCGGAGAAGCTGGCGGAATAACCCAGCACATTTCCGCATATCAGGCCAAGCATAATGACAGGCTTATAACCTTTTTGGACACGCCGGGGCACGAAGCTTTTGCAGCTATTCGCGAGCATGGAGCACATCTTACCGACCTGGTAATCATAGTTGTAGCGGCCGATGACGGTATAAAGCCTCAGACATCGGAAGCGATAAGGTTCGCAAAAAAGGCAGGAGTGAAAATCCTGGTCGCAATAAACAAAATTGACAAGGAAGGCGCTGATCCTAACAGAGTAAAGCAGCAGCTATCGGAAAATGGACTGATGCCGGAAGAGTGGGGCGGTGATACGGTATGCGTGGAAGTGTCGGCAAAAACCGGAGACGGTATAGATAAACTGCTCGAAATGATACTGCTGATATCCGATGTCGAAGAGCTGAAGGCGGAAGTGAGCATTCCGGCCGAAGGACTTATAATCGAGGCTCATATGGAACAAGGCAGAGGTCCAGTAGGAGTAGCTTTGGTGGAGCAGGGTACGTTAAAAAAAGGTGATTTCGTGGTCGCAGGTACAACGTATGCCAAGGTTCGAAACCTGGAATCTTCAGACGGCACATCCGTAAATAAAGCCGGTCCTTCGACACCGGTGAGGCTGACAGGTTTCAAGGCGCTTCCCAGATTCGGCGATGAGTTCAAAGTAGTCAGCGACGAAAAAACAGCCCGCAGGCAAGTTGAAGTAAATTCCAGGCAGGCTTCTGGAGAAAACAAAGACACCCTGACCAGCGGAGACCTGATACGCATAATAGACAGACAGCGGCAGGTAAGCGAGCTTAACCTTATAGTTAAGGCGGACGTTCAAGGCTCATTGAAGTCGGTCATAGACGGCTTGAAAGCCTTAAATACGGATGAAGTCGCAGTCCGCATAGTAGGTTTCGGCATAGGCAATGTGACAGAGAAGGATGAGCACCTTGCTTCCACCAGCGGTGCGATAATCTACGGATTCAATATAGACATGCCTTCCAACATACGCCAGCTTGCCAACAGGGATAAGGTATCTGTTCGCATGTTCAAGGTGATATACGAACTTATAGATGATACCAAGCAGGAGCTCGAGAAACTGCTGCCGGCCGAGATAGTCAGGACGGATGTCGGCAGGCTGCTGGTAAAGGGCGTTTTCAAGATTACCAAAACAGAGGTAATATGCGGCGGCGAAGTAACCAAGGGCAAGCTTACGGTGCCGGCCCTTGCCAATGCATACAGGGATGATGAGACTATAGCGGAGAACTTGGAGATATTAAGCTTGAAACACGGGCCTCAAGAAACCAAAGAGGTACAGGCCGGAGAAATGTGCGGAGTGAGCTTCAAATCAGAGTCACGAGTGGATATCAAGGAAGGCGACAGGCTGGAATTCTTTACGATAGAAGAAAAAGTCAGGAAACTTCAGGAGTAATAAGATATGCCTGGGGAAAACTGGAACCCGTACGCGGAAGCCGGCGATGAGGAAGAGGAAGCGCGCGCCGCTGAAGCGGAAGCCAGAAAGCGCGCAGAAGAAGAGGAAAGACGGGCTGAAGAGCTCAAGAAAATATTCGGAAGCGCCGAAGGGGGCATGTTCGGTTTTTCTCCCGAGGCCGAGGATGAAGACGAAGAAGCCGGCAATGAAGAAGAGGGCGGAATCTTTAGCGGCCTCGGCGAGGCGGTTTCCGAAGGTGACGAAGATAATGACGGAGAACCGGAGGAAGAAGCTGACAGCATACTTGACATAGATCATGGTTCCGGCAACGAAACATCCGGTGAGGAAGATGAATCAGAGAATGGGGAATCTCAAGCAATCGAAGAAGAACCTGTAGAGCTTGAGGCCGAGATTGCTGAGGCGGTTGAGGAAGAACCCGTTGAAGAAGAGGTTGAACCTGCCCGGGCAGAGGAACCGACAGGCGCTGAAACCATAGAGTCCCAGGATGACTCTGCAGAGGAAGAGGTCGCTGAGCAAGAAGCTGAGGCCGATGAGCCTGCTGAAGAGATTGCGCCCGTGCCGGTTGAGGAAGAACCTGCCCCGGCTGAAGACGAGCCTGCGGAAGATTTAGAGCCGACAGAAGCCGAGCAAACCGTAGAATTACCTGAAGCTGAAGATACCGAAGAAGAGCCCATAGAAGCAGAGGAGGAGCCTCTGGAAGCGGAAGAAGAACCGGAAGGACCCGAAGAAATATCGGATATGGAAACAGAAGAAGAGGACACGACTGAAGCCGGCGGCGAGGATGCTCAGGAAGTAGAAGATTCTACTGCCGAGGACAACGAGCCCGAGCCCATACCTGAAGAAGAAGTCGCGGCAGCCGAACTGGCCGCGGAGGAGGAAGACCACGGCAGGATACCGGAGCATATGCCGCATAAAGCGGAAATTCCTCTGGATGAAGCTGAAACGGAAGCTCAAGAGCAGGCGGAAGCGGAGGTTGTTGCCGCAGAATCCGAGGATGAGCAGCCGGGTGCCGACGAAGCTGAACCCGATTTGGAGGCAGAAGAAATGCTCCGTGAAGAAAAAAATGCCCGCGAAAGGGTTTTAGACGAATTCAGAAAGCAGCAAGAAGCCGTAAATGAAGCACAAGCTGAAAACAAAGCGGAAAAACCCGCCGCGCGGCCAAACAAGGGACCGAAAGAATATATGGATGAAATGGCACCGGCCATACTGGTAGGTTCCTTCGTGAATGATCTTAGCAGAGGACGGGACAGGAAGCTTGGCCGCAGAATTGATGAAGCTAACCGGGATATAGAACAGATTAAGTCCAATACGGCGGATGCCATAGAAGCCGGCGCAAGACGGGCGGAAAAAAGACAGGCTATGCATGACGAGGAAAGGATAGAACAACAAACCGGCGAGCAAGATGAGAATACAACCGTTGAAAGACACATAAGTAACGAAGAAGCTCTGCTGGACAACAGGGATGAAAAACACGAGTCGGCCATAAGGGAAGGCGAGGCTGATGAAAGCGCCGAAATTTCATCCGTAGCTGCCGCTGAAGCTCCCGGCGAAGAACGGTCAGGGCTAAGCAATCAGGAATTCAGCGGTCAGACGGACGAATATATAAATACTGAAGGCAACGAAGAAATATCGGTGGAAACTCTGGCCTCCAGCCATGAAACAGATGCTGTCAGGCATGAGGAGCTGTCATTTGATGAAAGACAGGAAAGGGTATCCCTGACACCGCCTGACGACGATACGGACACTTCGATTCATCATGGCCAGAGCGAAAACGGTGCTAAGTCAATATCCGACATATTGAATTATACTCACAGGACTAGCGCCAGGTCGGCGGATTTGCATGAAGTCGGCAGTGATACGTCTCTTATTTCTTCAGAGGTTAGTTCAACCGCAAAAGAACATGAGTCCGCGATAAAAGCCGGGGTTATAGCCGGCCTTACGGTAGCTGTATTGATAGCTGCCTTTCTTATATTCGGATGAAGTAAGTTTGAGAAAACTGAAATTTTGTTAAAATGTAGACATGTTCAAACTTGATAATAACTTTTTAAAAGAACTGGGTTTGGGGAACCTGCCGGCTCATGAGAAGAACAATATGCTGGCGCACATCTACGAAACCCTGGAGATGCGTGTAGGCGTGCGTCTCGCCAGCGGTATGAGCGATGCGCAATTGGATGAATTTGAGAGCTACATAAACAAGAACGATGAGAGCGGCGCATTGAAATGGCTAGAGACCAACTTCCCTAACTATAAGGATGTGGTGGCCGAAGAACTAGGAAAGCTCAAGGAAGAGGTAAAAGCGTCGGCTCCGCAGATACTGGAGGAAGTTTTCAAAAATCAGAACCAGCCGCCGCCGGCTAATCCCACAGCCGGTCCGATTCAATAGTTTACAGGCGCTGTGCGTAGCCTCTTAGAAACTCGTCTGTAGACATCTCGCGTTTTCCAGCAGGCTGGATACGTTTTATGATAAGCGAACCTTTGCCGGCAAAAACTGACAGGGATTTACCTTCTACTTTATAATCTCCAGGTTTTCCCGACTCATCTGATACTTCAGCAGCAGTGATGATGCTATCTACCGAGGCGAGCTGCGTACGGCTCTTCGGCCAGCCTGCGTAGGCCCTTATTTCCTTTTCTATGGCTTTTGCCGGCTTGTCCCAGTCAATGACCCCGTCTTCTTTTTTTATCTTCCGAGTGTAGGTGGCCCCTGTATCCGCTTGTGGTACAGGTTCTAATCCTTCCCCGGAAAATATGCTTTCTAAGCAGTTTATGAGCAATTCGCTGCCGGTTTGAAGCAGATTATCAGCTAAATACTGCTTGGTCTCATGACCCGATAGTCCGATTTTTTTCTGGGCGAGGACAGGGCCTTTGTCCATATCTTCGCTAAGAAGCATTATAGATACCCCGGTCTCTTTACTGCCATCCAAAATGGTTTCCTCTATCGGCGCCGGTCCTCGCCCCTTAGGCAATAATGACGGGTGAATATTGAGAATGCCTTTAGGAAATATATCTATAACCTCCTTCGGTACGACCAATCCATAAGCGACCAATATACCTGCGGCCGGCTTAAGATTTTTCAACTCTTTGGCTACAGATCCCATATCTAGAGATATTGTAAGAGGTATGTTATGTCTTGTTGCTAAATTCTCTATATCCGTATCCTTAGGTCTTGAGAATATTCTTATCACGTCATAACCCCTGTCCAGCAGAGCTTCTAAGACGCTATAGTCGGAATCCACACCGGTAGCTAATTGCTCATTACCGAAAAATACCAGTTTTTTAGACTCGGACATAAACTATTCCCAAAGGCCGCTGTTATCTTTTACTTCTTTTTCATAATCCAGGGGCTCTAGGGAGCCGTCTTCTTCGAGTTCGAAAAAAGAGTCCGGTTTATCTTTGATATGGTCTATAAAGACCTTTCCTTTGGTGTGGTCTATTTCGTGCTGGAGTACTCTGGCCAGGAAACCTTCCGCACTCAAGCGTACTTCGCGGCCATCCATGTCCAGGGCTTTTATCTTGATCTTGTTATATCTGGGTACTTTGCCGTATATATTCTTTACGCTAAGGCAGCCCTCATAATCTTCAATAATATCGCCGTATACCTTAGTGATTTGGGGGTTAATATAAACCTGAAAACCCCGGTCGCCTTTATTATCGAAGTTATTACGCACGATAATTATACGCAAAGGCCTGTTTACCTGTATCGCCGCCAAAGCTACGCCCAGCTCGTGCTGGCGGCTGTCTTCCCAGGATAATGTGGCCTCCTGCATGTCGCGAGCGAGTTTTCTAATATCATCGGTAATGATTCCTATTTTTTTGGAACGCTGACGAAGGCTCTTATGGGGCAGGGTTATTATGTCGGATTTATTCATTACAACAAGTATAAAGCAATAGTACGGACTATAAAAAGTTATTCGGGTCTATATCTACTCTGAATGAACTGGGAATGGAATGGGCAAGGGCGGCTAGCGTTGAGCGGCTTTTTGATTTTATAAGCACCTGCCAGTGCCATTTTGATGCTTTTTTTTCAACGAAATTAGGTGATGGTCCAAGTATTTCTACCTTTTGGCTATCCAAGCTTAGCTTGTCTAAAAGTTTGTTCAACGACTGCTCGGCGGATTTTGCAGAACTTCGGGCACTTTCAATTTTCATTACAGAATAGAAAGGGGGGAAGCCGTGTTTCTTTCTTTGTAGGATTTCCTGATTATAAAAATCCTTCCACTTATCCTGGATTCCGGCCTCTACGGAGGGGCTGTCCGGATTGAATGTCTGCACTATAAAGACTCCGTTCTTGTGTCCGCGGTTAACCCTTCCTTCAAGCTGTCTGATAAGCTGATAAGCCCTTTCGCTAGAACTGAAATCGGGAAAATCAAGCTCGCTGTCACCCAGAAGCATAGCCACTACACTCAGGCGCGGCAGGTCATGGCCTTTGGCGATTATCTGGGTCCCGACGATTATGTCAACATCCTTCAGCACATCATCATAAACATTTTCCAGTCTTTCGGCCTTCTTATTATCCTTATCGAACCGGGCTATTCGGGCATCGGGAAATATCTTTGACAGGCTTTCGACTATAGCTTTGGTACCGGGACTGTTGAAGTATATGTTTGCAGAACCGCAGGAGGGACAGCGCGACGGCGGTGCTTTTGAGAAGCCGCAGGTGTGGCATCTTAGAATGTGCTGGTCGCCGTGGTAAACCAGTGGTAAATCACAGTTTATACAAGTTTCCCTGGAGCCGCAGTCCTGACAGGATACGGACCTTGCCGAACCGCGCTTGTTGATGAACAGCATTGCCTGATCGCCTTTTTTGAGAGCGTCTGACACCTTGGTTATAAGTGTCCGGCTTATGAGTGGATAGCTGGTTTTCTCGCTATTGTCCAGTAGATTTACTGTTAACCGGTTGGCGGAGGGTTTTTCACCGGTCAGGGCAAGATGTTCCAGGCGTATTACGGGTATATACTTCTGCTCGGCCATATAATAATCCGTCACCGGCGGCGTAGCCGAGCCGAATATAAGATTCGCTGAGGATAAGCGGGTCAGCATACTAGCTACACGGTTTGCATGATAAAAAGGCCTGGACTCTTGTTTGTAGGCCGGTTCGTGGAACTCGTCTGATACTATCAAGCCTATATTTTTCAAGGGCAGAAATAATGTGGAGCGGGGCCCTATTATGACCATGGGCTTTTTACTTCTGAAGGACTTGCCCCAAAGTTCTCGCCGCTGTTTTGTCGTAAGTGAAGAGTGGTTAATCTCTACACTGTTTCCGAAAGCACTCTCAAAATGTTTGGCTATGGGAGCGGTCAGTGATATCTCTGGCGTAAGTATTATGACGGATTTCTTCTTTTCCAGGCTGTCCCTGGCAAGTTCCAGATAAAGCCTGGTTTTGCCGCTGCCGGTAACACCGAAAAGTATGTTAGTTCGTTTGCCTTCATTGAAATTTTTGCTGATATCACGGTAGGCCTTCTCCTGCTCCTTTGTAAGCGGGGGCAATTTTGGCGAAAGAAAACCGGCAGAAGAACCATCATCGCTACCCGGGGCGGGCCCGATCAGGAAACCCGGAGCAAAAAGCTGGGCTATTCCTCCAACACTGCCGGGATAGAAATCTATCATCCATTCGAGCAGCTTAATTTGTACAGAGGGCAGCGTCATATCTTCTATTGTTTCGTCGATTGAAACCGTTTTAAATTCCGGCTTATTTACAGTCCTGATGACGATTCCCAGACAGCGCTTGCCGCGCAGACTCAAGATTACGGTTTGTCCGCTTTGCAGCCCGTGCTCATAACTATAAGTAAGCGGCTCTTTGCCGTGGAACTTGTTGTCAGCCGGGATAACCTCGTAAAAAAACATACCAGTATGTTACTCAGTATAATCTATTAATTTTGGATTTGATGAATCTTTGCCAGGAGTGTAATATAGGTTGTATTGTGTCTTGCGTTGTTTCAATAACATCGCTGGCAATGGGATAAAAATGTTAGACGTATTTATTACATCACGCGTACGCAGGAAAATCATAGTGGTCTATGCCAAGTATCCTGACTTTAAAACTCACGTAAGGGGTCTGGCTAAACTTATAAAAGAAGATGCCGGCAACATACAGCGCGAACTTAAAAGATTGGAAAAAGTCGGTTTTCTCACTTCGGAGCGGCAAGCCAACACCAAAGTATATGCGACAAATAAACATTTCCCGATTTTCAAGGAACTTCAAAGCATAGTCCTAAAATCGCAAAGAGCGGCCGCACAAAAGAAACAGCAATAACCCGGGCTAATTCTTGTATATTCGGTAAAACTAGTGTAAAATTATGCCAATGATACAGGTAAGCAGGAAGGACTCGAAAGAGTCCGTAGAAAACATGTTGCGTCGGTTCAACCGGAAAGTACAGCAATCCGGTCTTGTTGCTACCGTTAGGAAATCGCAGTATTTTGAAAAGCCTATGGCAAAAAGAGAAAGACGCAAACGTGCCATTACACGGAATGAGCGCAAACTTCAGAAGATTAAGCGAATAAGATTATCTTAAAATAGGCAAGCCGCCAGTTAGTCCAGTCGAAAATGAGCGAGTTGATTGACAAGATAGACCAAGACTTGAAGGGCGCGATGCTTTCAGGTGATAAGAAGCTTGTTTTGGTACTGAAAGGCATTAAGAATTCCATACAGTACGCAAAAGTCGAGAAAGGCATGGGCAGCGAACTGTCTGATGAGGCGCTCATGCAGATACTGCAGAAGGAATCAAAGAAACGGGCTGAGGCTATAAAGATATATGAACAGGCCGGTGATGCAGGGCGCGCAGGCGCAGAAGAGTATGAGAAAACCGTGATAGACGGCTACCTGCCGGAGCCTTTGAGCGAAAAAGAGGTTGAGAAGCTGGCCGAAGACAGCATAAAGGAACTTGGAGCTTCCGGGCCTCAGGACATGGGCAAGGTAATAGCATCGGTCAGGGAGAAATCGGACGGCCGCGCAGACGGCTCAACCGTAGCCAGGATAGTGAAAGGAAAGCTCGGTCTATGATACTGATAATGGGCCTGGCCGGTTCAGGCAAAGGTACCCAGGGGCAGTTGCTAGCAAAAAAACTGGGCTATGAATACCTCTCAACCGGTGAATTCCTCAGAACCTACATAACCGAAGAAAGACGTCGGAAGATGGCCGCCGGACACCTTATCGACGATAAGGAGATGATTGAAATAATCAAGGATTTCCTGGATAAACTCGCCTCAAAGGATGAATGTATACTGGACGGTTTCCCGCGGAGCATGGAGCAGGCGGCTTGGCTGGCACAGCAGCACAATGCAGGAGAGATAAACATAGAAGCGCTCATATACCTGGATGTCCCAAGGGAGGAACTCATAAAAAGACTGCTTCTTAGGGGTCGGCACGACGATAACGAGGCGGCTATCAAAAAAAGATTCGAAGAATATTCCAAATCGACTTCTCCGATTATCGATGACTACAAGAAACGCGGCATAAAAGTTATAGAAATAGAAGGCCTGGGCAGCATAGAAGGCATACAGGCGGAGATGCTGTCGGCTCTGGGCAAGAATAAATAAGCTACTGAAAGAGAAAAGTCTTGTATACGCAGATAAAAACTCCGGAAGAAATAGAAAATATGAGAAAAGCAGGCGATATATGCTCCCGTGTGCTTAAAATGCTGAAGGATTCCGTAGGCCCCGGTAAAACCACGAAACAGCTTGCCGACATGGCCTCTGAAATGATACGAGATAACGGGGGAGAACCTTCTTTTCTCGGGTACAAGGATTTTCCCGATGTAATCTGTATATCTCTTAACGAAGAAGTTGTGCACGGCATACCCGATGCAAAAAGGGTTATTCATTCCGGAGATATAATCACTTTCGACTTGGGGGTCACTTATAAGGGGATGATAGTAGACAGCGCAGTTTCCGTACTTGTCGATTCCAATGATAAGACCAGAAAAATGCTGCTAAGGGTAACCGAAGAATCTCTGGCCGCCGGTATAAGACAGCTTAAAGACGGATGTTTTACAGGTGATATAGGCGCTGCCGTTGAAAAAGTTTTGAAAAAAAACAGTCTGGGCGTCATAAGAGACCTGGTGGGACACGGCGTAGGCCATCAGGTGCACGAAGAACCTAATATTCCCAATTACGGTAAAGAGGGTACGGGCCCCAGACTTAGAAGCGGTATGACCATAGCTATAGAACCCATGGCAAGTCTTGGTACGGAAGATATCTACATAACATCCGACGGCTGGACTATAAAAACCGGTGACGATTCACTAAGTGCCCATTTTGAACAGACGGTACTTCTAACACCTGACGGATACGAAATACTTACGCCATTTATGTAAAATCCGGCGTCAGCCAACTTGCCCGGCAAATATCGTAAAGGGTATACTGACAATCATGCGAGAATCCTCTTCTCAGTATTTTGTCGGTCTCGATATAGGTACAAGCGCTATAAGATGCGTTATCGGAACATATGATACTGCAAGCGAAGAACCGGTCATATCCATAGTCGGCTATGGTTCAAGTCCTAATACCGGTATGAGGAAAGGTCTGATAATACATCTTGACGACGTAGTAGCCTCGATACACGATGCTCTAGCGGAAGCGGAGCGTATATCGGGCATCCAGATAGGAAGCGCTACGGTCAATATAAACGGTTCTCATGTCGGCAGTATGGACTCAAAGGGCGTAATAGCCATAAGTACGGCAAGTAAACAGATAACAACCGACGATAAGATGCGCGTCCAAGAGGCAGCCACCATAGTTCAATTGCCTTCTAACCGTGAAATAATCCAGGTTTTTCCTAAAAATTATCAGGTAGATGGCCATGAGGGCGTAAAAGACCCTGTAGGCATGCAAGGTGTCAGGCTGGAAGTAGAGGCTCATATAATAACCGCTGCCACGCCCAATCTGCGCAGCCTGGATCTGGCACTTCAGAAATCCAACATATATCCGGCTAACCATACCGTGTCCGGACTGGCGGCGGCAGAAATAGTTCTGACCAGAAAACAGAAAGAAGCAGGCAGTGCGGTGATAGACATCGGAGCATCAACGACGAACATAGCAGTTATAGAGGACGGCGAGATACAGCATATAGGTGTTATTCCCATAGGAGGCACGAATATAACCAATGATCTGGCCATAGGTTTGAAGGTAGATTTGGAAATAGCCGAGAAGGTCAAGCTGGAACATGCCGCCCTGGCTGAAGAAGGTAAAGACGGCAGAGTAAGCGTTGAGCACGAGAAGCGCAATTATGTGTTCGATGCAGATGATATAAAGATGATAGTCGAAGCCCGCGTCGAGGAGATATTTGAATATATCGACAAAGAGCTTAAGAAAATCCATCGTTCTCAGAAATTGCCGGGAGGAGTTGTGCTGGTCGGCGGCACGGCCAAGATACCCGGCATAGCCGATTTTGCCAAAGAGCAGCTGGAACTGCCAGCCAAGACAGGTACTACCGAGAAATTATCAGGCATAACCGATGACATTCAGGACCTCAGATTCATTACGGCGGTAGGGCTGATGCACCTGGATATGATTTTTGCTTATCACGGCTACGATAACGGTGCCGGAACCGCTAAAACCACCGATATGGTAGGCTCTACCATCAGAAGTCTATGGTCCAAAATCAAACCATAATGCAACGTGTTTGTAGTTTTGTATAAAATAGCCTATATTTAATTGAACCGCTTGCATTGCTAGGTTATACTTTGTTAAGTACCAGGGATGAATAGAAGGAGAGTCTTATAATGCCCCAAGTTTCACCATCAATCGAGACATTCGCACGGATAAAGGTGGTAGGTGTCGGAGGAGCCGGAGGGGCGGCTATAAACAGGATGGTCGACGCCGGAGTCAAGGGCGTTGAATTCATCGCTATTAATACCGACGCACAAGCCCTGCATCATTCAAAAGCACAGACCAAGATTCACATAGGGCAGGATACTACCAGGGGTCTGGGCGCAGGCGCGGATCCGGGAGTCGGACAAAATGCCGCTGAAGAATCAGTCGATGATATAAGACAAGCGCTTGAAGGCGCCGATATGGTATTTATCACCATAGGCGCAGGCGGCGGCACCGGAAGCGGCGCCGGGCATGTTATTGCCAAGATAGCCCAAGAAGAAGGCGCGCTTGTAGTGGGTTTTGCCACCAGGCCCTTTGCATTCGAAGGTGACAAAAGAACCAGGAACGCCGAAGCCGCTATCGAGAACCTTAGTAAATCAGTCGATACCCTTATAACCATACCTAACGACAGACTACTGCAAACTATTGATAGAGCTACCCCCATACTGGATGCCTTTAAAGTAGCGGATGATGTCTTGCGCCAAGGCGTTCAAGGAATATCCGACCTCATAACCGTACATGGACTTATAAACCTGGACTTCGCCGACGTTAAAGCAGTTATGAGCAACGCTGGTTCAGCTCTAATGGGTATAGGCCGCGCCAGCGGTGACAACCGGGCTGTTGAAGCGGCTCAGCAAGCAGTTGATTCTCCGCTTCTTGAGGTATCTATAGACGGCGCCCGCGGAGTACTCTTCAACGTCATAGGCGGCGACGATATGTCCATGCATGAGATAAACACCGTAGCTGAAACGATTACGGCTTCTGCCGATAAAGATGCCAATATTATATTTGGTGCGACTATAGATCCTGAACTGGAAGGCGAATTAATCGTTACCGTAGTAGCCACGGGGTTTGAGGATTCTTATTTTTCCAAGCAGTCATCGGCGCGCCTCAGGACGATGATAGCCGCTGAAGCCGAAGAGGAAGAAAAGCAGCAGGCCGAAGAATCTCCTAAAACTACGCTGGAGCAGGAAGACATACCGGGCGACATCAATATGGATTTGAACAAGACGGTTGATGAACACGTAGATTTTACCGCTGAGGACGAAAATCGGAATATTTGGAAGAGCGAAGATATGGAAAAAAATGAAAATGGTAGTGAAAATAACCACGAAGACCAGTTCGTAAGCCAATCTTATGACGAAGACGAAATCGAAAAACCTTCGTTTCTGCGCCGTTTTAAGAAGCGAAAAAACGCTGGAAGCAACAAGTCCGAAGATTCTGACAACGTGTAATTAATACAGCGACAAAACTATTGCAAAACACTATCTACAGCGTTATGATGCATAGTATACACACTATATGTAGTAAAAAAATATAGTGCTCGTACATTTAAAGTGAACAGATTTATTCTTCAATCGAATCAATCTAGACAAGGAAGGTATGCATAAATATGAACTGTAGTCGTTGTCATGCATCCGATACCAAAGTGATTGAATCCCGGGATGTAGCGGGCGGAAAGTCAATAAGAAGAAGGCGTATGTGCAGCCAGTGCATGCATCGCTTCACGACTTATGAAAGAATAGAACGTCCTCAGCTGATAGTAGTCAAGAACGACAATGTCAGAGAGATGTTCAACCGCGACAAGCTACTGGCCGGCCTTTATAGGGCTTGCGAGAAAACACCTGTTACCAGTCTGCAGATAGAACAGCTGGTTTCAGAAGTTGAATCACAACTCTATGAATGCAGCGATCCTGAAGTACCGACTTCGAAGATAGGCGAATTAGTCATGGAACAACTATCCGGCCTGAACGAAGTAGCATATGTGCGTTTCGCAAGCGTGTATAGACGGTTCAAGGATATAGCCAGTTTCGAGAAAGAGTTATCGGATATTCGAAAGAAAAAGAATAAGGTTGGTTAAGACCGCTGTCTTGACGGCTCTCCCTAGGCTTCAAACACATTGAAGTTTACGGAGAGCTTGCCCATATCCTCTAAGGAAGGAGAGACTCCTTAGCAGGCAGCCGCTCGGAAAAGCGGCTGGTGCCGGGCCAACTCTAATAAAAAATTAACAAAAATTAACAAAATAATAAGAGGTAAGTTATGAAAACAACCAACCTGAACGTGGGGAGGCTTTTTACTAAACCCAAAACTAAGGCTTATGACCAGTTGAAGTGGTCCAAAAAAGACTCCGTTATTACAAACCCCATGACCGGTAAACACGTGTTCGAACAAAAGAACGTGGAATTTCCGGACGGATGGTCGCTTAATGCGATAAATATAGTTTCACAGAAGTATTTCACCGGTACGCCGGGTACCAAGGATAGGGAAAGATCCCTGAAAGACCTTATCGACAGGGTAGTCGACACCGTTACGAGGCAAGGCGTGCAGGAGGACTATTTTGACAGCGAAGCCGAAGCCGAAGATTTCAAGGAAGAGCTGAAATATATTCTGGCTACCCAGAGGGCTGCATTCAATTCACCCGTCTGGTTCAATATCGGTGCCCCAGGCAGGGCACAGCAGGCAAGCGCATGCTTCATCCTCGGAGTCGAAGATACCATGCCGTCTATACTAAACTGGTACACCGAAGAAGGCATGATATTTAAAGGCGGTTCGGGTTCGGGAATAAACCTGAGCGCCATACGTTCCTCGGTAGAACCGCTTGGCAAAAGCGCAGGGACCGCGTCAGGACCTCTCAGTTTCATGCGCGGGGCTGATGCATCGGCTGGCGCCATAAAAAGCGGCGGCAAGACGCGCAGAGCCGCCAAAATGGTAATACTGAACGCAGACCACCCGGATGTTGAAGAATTTATCTGGTGCAAGGCTATAGAAGAACGAAAAACCAGAGTACTGCAGGAAGCGGGTTTTGATATGAGCCTTGACGGCAAGGACGCATTCTCTGTCCAATACCAGAATGCTAACAACTCCGTACGGGTTACCGATGAATTCATGCAGGCCGTAGAAGATGATAAAGACTGGGACCTGAAGGCAGTTACTACCGGCAAGACCGTAAAGACCGTCAAAGCGCGCGACCTGTTCCGGGAATTCTCTAAAGCCGCCTGGGAATGTGCCGACCCGGGGATGCAGTTCGATACCACCATAAATCACTGGCATACTACGCCTGTAGCGGGACGTATAAACGGCTCGAATCCCTGTAGCGAATACATGCACCTGGATAACTCGGCCTGTAACCTGGCCTCCATAAATCTGTTGAGATACCTGCGGGAAGACGGCACTTTTGACATAAAGGCCTTCAAACATACGGTAGAACTGGTATTCACAGCCCAGGAAATACTTGTGGGATACTCCTCTTATCCTACGGAAAGTATAACCAGGAACGCTAAAGCCTACCGGGAGCTGGGCCTGGGTTACGCTAATCTGGGTGCGTTGTTGATGGCTCAGGGTTTACCTTACGACTCCGATGAGGGACGTGCCCAAGCGGCGGCTATTACCGCTCTTATGACCGGACACGCATATGCCACAAGCGCCAAGATAGCCAGAAAAGTCGGACCTTTTAAAGGGTTCCATAAGGACCAGAAGGGCATGATAAATGTGCTTAATCAGCATAAGGATGCCATCAAAAATATAGATGCCAGCCTGGTTTCGGAAGAGCTCTTGAGCGCGGCCGCAAGTGCATGGGATGAAGCTGTGGAGTTGTCCGAGCTGTATGGCGTGAGAAATTCTCAAGCCAGCGTCCTGGCTCCTACCGGTACCATAGGCCTTATGATGGACTGTGACACAACTGGAATAGAGCCGGACCTGGGTCTTGTAAAAATCAAGAAACTGGTCGGCGGCGGGACCATGAGTATAGTTAACCAGACGGTTCCTCGAGCACTAAAAGTACTCGGCTATTCTAAGGATGAAGTTGATTCAATAGTTAAATATATCGATGTAGAAAAGACTATATTAGGAGCTCCTTATCTCAAGAAAGAGCACGAAAATGTCTTTGCCTGCTCAATGGGCGACAACGCCATACATTACTTGGGCCATGTAAAGATGATGTCTGCCGTACAACCATTTATATCCGGTGCGATAAGCAAAACCGTAAATATGCCGGAAGACGTAACGGTGGAGGATGTCGAGCAGCTACATATGGATTCATGGAAACTGGGACTCAAAGCCGTAGCTATCTACCGCGATAATTGTAAAGTTGCCCAGCCTCTGGCCATGGCCAAGAAAGAAGGCGCTGAAGAAACCGAAGAAAAGACCGAGCCGGCAACCCAGGCCGTAGTTGCCAGAGGACCCATTAGGCGAGAGATGCCGCGTACCAGGAAAGCACGTACTTTCGAGTTCAGCGTAGCGGGAAGCAAAGGTTTCATAACCGTAGGTGAATTCGAAGACGGCACACCGGGAGAGATATTTATAAAAATCGCTAAACAAGGTTCTACCTTGTCCGGAGTCATGGAATCACTGGCAGTATCGGTAAGTTATGGGCTCCAGTATGGAGTTCCGCTAAAGAGCTACGTACATGCGCTTACTAACATGACCTTCGCTCCGGCAGGACTTACTGATGATTCCGAAATCCGGACGGCAACCTCGCTGGTGGATTACATCTTTAAGAGACTGGCTCTTACGTACCTGACATTCGATGAGAAACTTGAGCTGGGACTGGCATCGATAGATGACATGCCGGAGGCCCAGACAAGTCTGCTGGATGAAGAAACTCAAGCCGCCGAGCCGGTAACAGTAGAAGCAAAGACGGACCCGGAACCATCAATACGGATGGAAACGGAGCAGCTTCCAACGGCCAAGGCCAAAGAACCGATAAAGGACGATAACGCACCGCTGTGCTATAACTGTGGTAATCAGACGCAGCGTTCAGGCTCGTGCTATGTCTGCACAGCTTGCGGCTCAACAACCGGATGTAGCTAGGAGGATATTCCCCTCTCATGAAGCTAGTGGTACACTAGCTGGTATGAAGGTGGTTATACTCTACAGGCCAAATTCGGAAAACTCCCGTTTGGTTGAGGATTTCGCCCGGGAGTTCGCTCAACGATACATGGACAAGAAATTGGAACTGGTAAGCATAGACACCAGGGACGGCTCGGCTACAGCCACCCTTTATGACGTAATGAAGTACCCTACCGTATTGGCACTGGCGGATGACGGCCAGATTATACACGAATGGCAGGATTCTATGCCACTACTCAACGAAGTGTCCTATTACGCGTCCTCAGCGGCCTGAAATGCTATAATAACTAGCGAAGACGGCCTGCAAGCAGGATAGTGGATATCAACCATGAATGTCAGCGGGAAGAAAGTCTGCCATGCGGCGGATAAGTAGAACCTGCCGGGTATGCCCGTAACAGCTGTAATCAAGTGCCAAAGGAATCTCTTTTGGAAGCTGGATGGTACCTCCGCTAAAGCTGCGGTTCCAGCATGCCGGAAGAGATTTAATTTTAGGAGAAGACATGAAGTTCAAATCAGGTACAAGACGCAAGGCAGCAGAATATGAAAAACACTGGGTAAAGCAGTGGAAGAAGGACAAGACTTTCGAGCAGTCCGTATCCAATAGGCCCAAGGAAAATTCATTTGTCTTTTATGATGGCCCGCCCTTTATAACAGGGGTACCACACCACGGTACTTTGCTTACGAGCATAGTCAAGGACGCCGTACCCAGGTACTGGACTATGAAAGGCAAAAGGGTCGAAAGGGTATGGGGCTGGGACTGCCACGGTTTGCCGGCCGAAGTTTTCACTGAAGAGAAACTGGGTATCAAAGATAAAAGGGACATAGGTACAAAAGTCAGTTTGGAAGAATATATAACGACCTGCCGGAAGAATATGGTTCAAACCGGTAGCTTGTGGGAAGACACTATCGACAGAGTAGGCAGGTGGGTAGATTTCAAGCATGCCTACAGGACCATGGATAAGGACTATATGGAATCTGTCTGGTGGGCCTTCAGGCAGCTGTATGAAAAAGGCAAGATTTACGAAGGCGAAAAAGTCTTAATGTACTGTACGCGTGACGCTACCCCTATAAGCAAGGCAGAAGTTGCCATGGACAACTCTTATAAGGATATAACCGATCCTACGGTGTATGCCAAATTCAAGCTGGAGGACTCGGACGCTTACCTGCTGGCTTGGACAACCACGCCTTGGACTCTGCCGAGCAACAGCGCCATAGCGGTCAACAAAGATATAACCTATGCCGAAGTAGAGCTGGACGGCAACCGCTATATACTGGCCGAAAAACTTCTGGATAAGGCCCTTACCGATGAAAAACATCAAAAACTGGATTATAAAATAGTGCGTACTTTTAAAGGAAAGGAACTGGTAGGCAAGAGCTACCAGCCGCTTTTTGACACCTATAAGGATATGGGCAAGGAAGCGTTCAAGGTGTGGCATGCGGATTTTGTTCACGATGAAGAGGGGACCGGTATAGCCCATGAGTCCCCGGCTTACGGAGAAGAAGATTATCAGTTGAGCCGTGATAACGGTTTTCCCTGGATGATTAATACTGATGAGAATGGTTTTTATACTGCAGGCGACTGGAAAGACAAGAACGTCTGGGATGTCAACAAAGAAATAGCCAAGACGCTCCTGGCTGATGGCCGGGTAATGAAGATTGAATACATAACCCACAGCTATCCGCATTGTCATCGCTGCGGCACACGCCTGATGTACAGGGCCCACCCGAGCTGGTTCATGGATATAGACACCCAGAGAAGTGAAATGCTGGAGCAAAACGGCGGCATCAACTGGTTTCCGGAGCATATAAAGCACGGCAGATTCGAAAAAACCATAGAGGCTGCTCCTGATTGGAACCTAAGCCGTGACCGCTTCTGGGCTACGGCTATGCCGGTATGGAAGGGCAGGGATAAGTCCGGCAATGAGAAAATCAAAGTCATCGGCAGCTATAAAGAGCTTGAAGAGCTTTCGGGGAAAACTCTGGATGATTATCATCGCCCGTGGGTGGATGATATAGAGTTCGAGCTGGACGGAGTCAAATACAAGAGGATAGAGAAAGTTTTGGACTGCTGGTTCGAGAGCGGTTCTATGCCTTTCGCTCAATTCCATTATCCCTTTGAGAACACTGGCAAGTTCGAAGACAATTTCCCCGGTGATTTCGTGGTCGAGTATGTTCCGCAGGTCAGGGCATGGTTTTATTACATGCATACCGTGGCAGTAGGTCTTTTCGGCAAGGAAGCATTCAAGAATGTCATAGTCCACGGAACCATAGCCGGAAACGACGGCAGGAAGATGAGCAAAAGCTACGGCAATTATACCGACCCTACTGAGCTGATGGATCAATACTCGGCTGATGCTCTCAGGTTCTTATTCCTGAGCTCCCCCCTGCTTAACGGCGAAGATTTTGCGCTAAAGGACAAGGAAGTAGCCGATGTTTCACGCAAGCTTGGCATGATATGGAATATGTACGATTTCTTTACACTGTATGCGGAGGTGGACAAATGGGAATGGGACGGCAGTCTGAGCGATCCGACCCCTAAGCTCACCAATCTTCTGGATAAATGGATAATATCCCGTCTGCACCAGCTGGAAAAGACCATAGACCAGCATATGCAAATCTATGACATACCAAACGCCCTTAAGCCGGTGATGCCTTTTATTGACGACGCATCAAACTGGTATGTCAGGCGCTCCCGCAAACGCTTCTGGAAGAGCGAGGATGATAAGGACAAATATGACGCCTATAAGACATTACATTATGTTCTGGCGCGTCTAGGTATAGCCATGGCTCCTTTCACACCGTTTCTATCAGAGGAGCTTTATACTAAACTTACCGGGGATGAGTCGGTACATCTGCTTGATTGGCCGGAGGTAGGCCATATCAACGAGCTTGTAATAGACTCTATGGATACAATCAAAAAAGCAATCAACGAGGGGCTATCCATACGGGCGCAGAACCAGATAAAAGTGCGCCAACCGCTTGAGTCCGTAACTATTAGGGGTGCCGAGATATCCGAAGAGATAGATTTTTACCGTTCAATCATAGCCGAGGAATTGAATGTCAAAAAAGTGAAATGGTCGTCTAAAGGCCAGTGGTCAGTGGAGCTGGATACCGATATAACACCGGCTCTAAAGCGCGAAGGGCTTTCGAGAGAAATCATCAGGCACATACAGAACGCCCGCAAAGAAGCGGGGCTTAACGTCGACGACAGGATAATTTTGAATCTACACAGCGACGATGATGAGCTGACGCGTTCAATAAAGGAGCATAAAGACTCCATAATGCACGAGACTCTGGCGGTAAAACTTTCTAACGAGCCAGCCAAGATGTATCAAAAAGGGATTGAACTGGACGGAGACAAGCTAGTATTAGGCTTCGACAAGGCATAACCCGCTTTACATCTGATAGCTTCTCTGTTAGAATTTGTTGAACGTATAAAAAATAAGTGAAGTTTTAATGAAAAAAGCAGTTATAACTACTGGCGGCAAACAGTATTTGGTAGCGAAAGGCGACGAGATAGATATAGAGTTGCTGAATGCAGACAAGAAGACAGTTACTTTCGAGCCGCTTTTAATCTTCGATGAAAAAACTGCCAAAGTAGGCACGCCTACGGTAAAGGGCACAAAAGTTACGGCTACTATACTGAGTACCGATAAGCGCGACGACAAAGTCGTGTCCATACGCTACAAGGCAAAGAAACGTGTACGCAAAGTCCGGGGACATCGCCAGCGTAAAGCTACTATCAAAATAGACAGCATAGACTAGGTTACTACATTACTGGTAATATCAGGCTGGTAGCATTATGCTTACTGTCTGGCTATGATTTACCGCGACGTAAGGACGTGTTAGGCTACAATTATTGAAACGAGGTTGGATCTTACGTTGAAACAAAAAAAGACAATTGCGGTTTTGAACCAGAAAGGCGGGGTGGGCAAGACTACTACTGCTATAAATATCGCGGCGTACCTGGCTAAAGAGAAAAAACGCGTTTTACTAGTAGATGCCGACCCCCAGGGAAATGCCACCAGCGGTCTGGGTATAGACAGCAAGAAGTTGGATAAGAATCTGGCTGATCTATTAGACGGTAGCGTCAAGGCGACCAAGGCCATTATTAAGACTAAGCTGAAGGGGCTTGATATCCTGCCTTGCGATGGCAGGCTTGCCAGCGCTGAAGTAGACCTGGCCGGAAAGCAGGACCGTGAATTCGCGCTTAAGAAGGCCCTGGAAGATGTAGAAGCATATGATTATATACTGATAGATTGCCCGCCTTCACTGGGGCTTTTGACGGTGAATGCGTTGGCTGCTTCGGATCTGGTACTGATACCGGTACAGGCTGAATATTATGCGCTTGAGGGCTTGAGCCAGCTTCTGCAGGTGATGCAGAAAGTAAGAAAAGGTCTTAATCCGGAGCTGGAGCTGCTGGGAGTCATAATTACTATGTTTGATAAGCGCACAAGTCTGGCCCGGCAAGTATATAATGAGATTGAACGTCACTTTGGCGAGAAGCTTTTCGAAACAGTGGTTCCGCGCAATATCAGATTGGCAGAAGCACCGAGTTTCGGTAAGCCGATATCGGAGCACGATAAGTGGAGCAAAGGCGCACGTGCGTACAAGAAACTAACCAAGGAGATAGTAAAAAACTGTGAGCAGGGATAAGGGATTAGGCAAAAGTTTCGGCAGTCTTTTGCCGGATGATTTTGACAGTTCGATACTTCTAGAAAAAGAGGAGAGGATCAACAAGATACCGTTAAGCGAAATACGGCTTAATCCGGACCAGCCTAGAAAGCATTTCGATGAAAAGACACTTAAGGAACTGGCTTCTTCCATAAAGACATACGGCCTGTTGCAGCCGCTGGTGCTCTCACCGGACAGGGACGGCTACATTATCATAGCGGGCGAAAGGCGCTTCCGCGCCGCCAAGATAGCAGGCCTGAAAGAGATAACGGCGTTGATACGCTCCAGCAAGGAACTGGAAAGGATAGAGATAGGTTTGGTAGAAAACGTGCAAAGAGAAGATTTGTCACCTCTGGAACAGGCCGTATCCATACTAAGACTTCACGAACAATTTAATATAGAGTACAAGGATATAGCCGGTAGGCTGGGCAAGGCGCTCTCTACGGTGACCAACATAGTAAGACTGCTGCAGCTGCCGGAGAATGCGCGTAAAGCCTTGCAGGAAAAAAAGATAAGCGAAGGACATGCCCGCTCAATTCTTGCGCTCAAAGATAGTCCGGCTCTACAGGACGAACTGCTTAGAGGAATTATAAATAAAGGGTGGTCGGTAAGGGCGGCTGAGAGGTTTGTTAGCGAGGCCAAGCATAGGGAAGGCGTAGGCAAAAAGACCAGGCTTGTGGTCGGTAAGCAGTATGTGGATCGCTCAAAAGACCTGGCCAAAAAACTATCGGCCGACGTAAGTATCAGGCCTCTCAAGAACGGCGGTCGTATAGAGATAACTTATAAATCAGAAAAAGACCTGGCTAAGATATTGGACGGTCTGCTGGACTAAACCCTGACTGTTAAAATTCTCTTATAGCCCCGAAAGGATATATGCGCAATCTCAGAGTACCTACTATGTCTTCACTGCGTATGGGTCCGAACTCCCTGGAATCCAGTGAATTATCGCGGTTGTCACCCATGACGAATATCTCATCGCTTCCTAAGGTCCTGTCTAGCTCGCCTCTGGTATTGGTTATGACTGACGCTTCCGGTCCGACTTTGTCCGGATAAAAACCCTGGGGATGCTCGCTATTGTAGACAGTAACGACGCCGTCTTTTATAACTATATGGTCGCCGGGCAGACCTATGACGCGTTTCACCAGCTGTTTGTTGGCCACGTCGAAGCCGCTTTGGCCGTTATAATTGAAGATTATTATAGAAAAGCGCTTGGGTATGTATTCACCGCCGGTGATTTCCGACCAGGTCTTGCCGAGCTTGGTTACGATAAGCCGGTCGTTATTGTGCAGGGTGCTTTCCATGCTGGGCCCGTCTACCTGGTATGACTGGAACACGAAAACAGTCAGAATAATTGCAATTATCGGTGCCAATATCAATATGGCGAGGGTTGAGAAGAGCTCTTTTCTTACTTCACGCCTGGCCCTGCTATGTTTCCTGCGCTTGTCTATCTTCTGATGTTCCTCGTGCGTAGTATCCGGCTCGTCGTCCGGTTTGTCCGGGATACGTATACTTTCCATGCAAGCAGTAGCTTATCACAAGATTGCCGCCACACCGAAACATTGTGAAAAGTGCTTTGCAGTCTTGGCACTAAGCATGCATAAACGCTATACTAATCCCCTAGTCGCATATGAACAGCAATCAAAATAAAGACCCCAGACGCCGGCGTCTGTCCATAGACGGAGTCAGTCCCAGACCTTCAAGGAGCGGCGGGAGCATAGGCTTTGACAAGCCTGGTTCAAGCCGTCCTGAATCAAGAAAACTGGATGATTTCGGCCGGAGCGAAGGCTTCACTGCCAGGAATTCCAGCAATGTATTGATTGATATACCGAAGAGGCCGAAGTTTGATACTCCAGAGTCAAAGAAACGCGGATTGTTCGGCAGACGCAAGCATGGCAGGCTGGACAGTTTCGATAAGAAAAAGAGACGCAAACGGCGCCTGAAAATCGCGGCTGTGTTAATACTGATTCTGGTAACGCTGTTTGGTTTTCTTATGGCCAAAGGATATATAAACCTGAGAAAGATATTCGCGGGCGGCGGCAGCGCGGCAGCGCTGGAGGAGAATGTTGACCCGTCCAAATTGCGCGTAGAAGGAGACGGGCGCATAAACATACTGGTCCTGGGCCGCGGTGGTCTGGGGCATGAAGGACCGGATCTGACGGATACCATCATATTGGTAAGCATAGACCCTATATCAAAAAAAGCCGGACTGGTTAGCATACCCCGCGATTTATATGTAAGCGTTCCGGGCGAGGGTTCTATGAAGATAAACAGCGTTTACTATACCGGCAAGGCCGAAGTATTGAACCATACCAGCGAGCGAGGAAAAGCCGTCGAAAAAAGAGCCCAAGCTTCAGGCTTCAACCTGGTGGAAAAGACAGTGGAGGATGTGCTCGGGGTACCGGTGCATTATCATGTGATGGTTGATTTTTCCGGTTTTAAAGAAGCTATAAACACTGTCGGCGGCGTGGACATAAATGTCCCCCAGGCCGTATATGAGAACATGCGCATCGACGGCAGGAACTATACATTGAACGTGAAGCCCGGCCCGCACCACTTCCAGGGCTTTGAGGCGCTGGCATACTCCCGGTCCAGACATACTTCTAGCAGGGGCGACTTCGACAGAGCGGAGCGGCAGAGACTGATGATAGTGGCGCTCAAGGATAAGATACTAAGCTTGAGCACTTTTTCGAACCCGGCCAAGCTGTCGAAACTGAGCGATCAGTTTGGCAATCATGTCCAGACCAACTTTTCTACCGGGGATATAACCAAATTGTATGAGCTGGTAAAGACAATAAAAAGCTCCAAGGTCAGGTCGATAGGTCTTTCGGACCCGCCTAATGATTTTGTAACTACGGCTTATATGAACGGCTTATCTATAGTCCTTCCGACTGCCGGGCTGAACAATTACGACGCTATAAGATACTACATAAGGACGGTGCTTCGCGACAGTTATCTGAATATGGAAAATGCCCGCATCGTAATACTGAACGGCAGCGGGCGGCCGGGCCTGGCAAGGGACAAAGCTCACGAGCTGAGATCCTACGGATACTGGGTGGTTAAAGAGGACAATGCGCCGGCAAATCTGGATTATCCGAAAACTACGATAATAGATATGAAACATGGGGATAAGAAGTATACCCGGCATTATTTGGAAAAAAGATTTGGCGTGCAGGCTACCGATAATGTATCCGATCCGGCGCTTAAAGCTTATGATGCTGATTTTGTTATAATACTGGGTAATGGCAACTCCTAAGGGTAGCAAAGGCGGCGTTTCATAGTGGTCAAGTATCTTGTCAGAAAGATACGGCCGGACCGCGGTTTTGCCCATACTTTTCATCTTAGTTTCATAGCATTCATACCACCGGTGGTGTGGGGGCTCATATGGCTTGACTTCAAAGGCCTGGCGATACTGCTCCTGCTGCTTAGCAAATGGCGCATGCTGGCCGTACATCCGCGGCACTGGATAAACCACATAAGGGCTAATGCCGTAGATATAATCGTAGGGCTGAGCCTGCTTGAGTTCATTAGCGCCAGCGGTTCCTGGATGCTACAAGCCGTATGGGTGGTGCTGTTCGAGGTATGGCTGTTATTCATAAAACCCGGTTCCAACAGCGCATACATAGCCATTCAGGCATTGGTTGCCCAAACCTTGGGACTGATAAGTCTGTTCCTGGCTTTCGAATCAGGGAGCCTGGCATTCTATGTACTGGCGGTATGGCTGATATGCTATTTTTCGGCCAGACATTTTCTGGGCATGTTCGAGGAAAGACATGGCAGCCTAATATCATCCATATGGGCTTTTATGGCAGCTTCACTGATGTGGGTACTGGCACATTGGCTGCTCTTCTTCGGGCCTATAGCCCAGCCGGCAGTGCTGATTAACGTGATAGGTTTCGGTTTGAGCGGGCTGTATTATCTGGACCAGTACGACAAGCTGGCCGTAGCCGTCAGACGACAGATATTATTAGCTATGTTCGCGCTGATTTTTATAATAATAGTGTTCTCCGACTGGGGCGACAAGACCGTGTAGGCGAGGTGGTCCGCTTAATTCTCAGTTTATTCTTAGTAAAGGGAGGGATAATTGACGGGTATGAATAAAAAATCCAAAAAACCGGCGTTTAAATTTCCTCGTATCAATAGAAATGTAGTTTTGGTGATACTGCTGGTGATATTAAGTGTAGCCGGAGGTTTTGCGGGGGGATATTTCGGCGCCGGCGGTAATAATAGCCGAAGCACGCAGCGTACCGTCGTCAGCAATGAAAGCAATCTGGTAAATGATATAGCAAAAGAGGTGGGGCCAAGCGTGGTGTCAATAGATGTTGAAACCACCCAGGTGAGTAATACTTTCTTCGGTCCGCAGACTTATTCCCAGCAGAGCGCCGGCACGGGCGTGATAGTCAGTTCCGGGGGGTTGGTCGTTACGAACAGGCATGTGGTACCGAAAGGCGTGCAAAAAGTTGCCGTTACGCTGTCAGATGGAACCAAGCTAAGCGACGTTTCAGTCGTCGGACGCACTCCGGACAGTGATACTCTTGACTTAGCCTTTCTAAAAATAAACGATACGAAAGGCAAGAAGCTGGTACCTGCCAGGCTCGGCGATTCCAGCAGCGTCAAGGTCGGTGACAAGGTAGTAGCTATCGGCAACGCTCTGGGACAATTCCAAAATACAGTGACCAGCGGCATAATTTCCGGATACGGCAGAAACCTGCAGGCCGGAGACCAGAGCGGCGACGCTACCGAGAACCTGCAGGACCTGTTTCAGACGGACGCGGCCATAAACCAGGGAAATTCCGGCGGACCGCTGGTGAATGTGAACGGCGAGGTCATCGGTATAAATACGGCAATAGCCGGCGACGCCCAGAATATAGGTTTCGCGATTCCGATAAATGATTTGAAGGGCCTGATAAGCGGAGTGCTAAAGAACGGCAAGCTGGAAAGACCCTATCTGGGCGTGCGTTATGTCAGCATAAACAGCGACTATGCCTATCAATACAACCTTAGTGTTGACCGCGGGGCCTATCTGGCTCCTAACTCTAACGGAGATCCGGCTGTTATACCGGGAAGTCCGGCCGAGAAAGCGGGGCTGAAAGAGAAAGATATCATAACCAGGGTCAATAGTACCGATATCGATGCCCGAAACGGCCTGTCGGCGGTGCTGGGACGCTACTCGGTAGGCACGCAAGTCGGCCTAACCGTAATCCGTGGCGGCAAAACGATGCAGATAAATGCTACTCTGGGCTCAGCGCCTAAGAGCTAGACGGCTCGAATAGTTGCACTAATATGTCGGTTTTTGTAAGCTTATAGCCGGATTTTTTTGCTAATCCTATAAGTGGTTCGTGCTGCTGCTCCAGAGACTCTGTCAATATATAAGACGGTTTTTTATCAAGTTTCTGTATTTGCGACCAGAATTCACGGTAATGATTCAACCCGTCTTTTCCGGAAAACAGGGCGGTCTCTGGCTCGTAATTTATTTCTTTGGAAGTTATAAGCCCGTCAGGTACGTAAGGCAGGTTGGTTAAAACCGCGAAACCGGATAAGTCTTCGTTTGCCAATGGCTCCGTCAGTGAGCCTTTTATGAACCTTACCTTTGTGTTGTGCCTTTTAGAGTTGTCTTCAGCTAGTACCAGGGCCTTATCGTCAATATCCGTTGCAATTACTTCAGAATCCGGCAGTTCCTGCTTGGCGGTGATTGCCAGGCAGCCGGAACCTGTTCCTATATCTATGATTTTTGGCGGTTTGATAGCTTTGATTATTTCAATGAAGCTTTCGGATTCGGGGCGGGGAACCATGACGGCAGAAGTCACTCTGAAAAATCGGCCATAAAACCAGACCTTGCTCCTGATATAAGCCAGCGGCTCGCGCTTTATACGCCGGCCTATCTGCTTGTCCAGATGAGCTGTCTGCTTGGCCGAGAGCTCAAAATCGGCATGTGCTATTACCCAAGAGCGGTCTTTTTGAAGTAAATCTTCTAAAAGTACCAGGCAGTCCCGGCGGGGAGAGTCGACGCCGGCTTCATTCAGCCTGCGCATGGATTTGACCAGCCAGTCAAGAACTGTCACTTTGGATGAGATTTAATTCTTCTTTCTGCAGGTTTTCTATAAGATCATCGATGTTGCCATCCATAGCTGCCGGGATGTTTGAGCGTGAATAGCCGATGCGATGATCGGTTATACGATCCTGCGGGAAGTTATATGTACGTATCTTTTCGCTTCTATCACCGGAACCTATAAGTTTGCGCCGGGCATCGGAAAGTTCCTTTTGTTCGTCTTCAATCTTTTTGGCAAGCAACCGAGAGCGGAGCACGCTCATAGCTTTTTCCTTATTCTTTATTTGGGATTTTTCGTCCTGGTTGGTAACCACGATACCGGTTGGTTCGTGAGTTATGCGGACAGCCGAATCAGTGGTATTTACACTTTGGCCGCCGTGTCCGCCGGAGCGGAAA
>DASUKF010000007.1:0-24639 GCA_036278875.1 Saccharimonadales bacterium (SeqCode)
ACAGGCACCCTATGATTTAACGCTGGGCGGCGTTAATGAAAGCCTGGTAGGACAACACATCAACAGCCTAGGTCCTTCGCATGTCACGTGGATTAACAGAAGCAATGTAGCACCTGATGCCGGTATGGGTGCAACCGACCCGTTCAGCCATCAATAGACAGCAAACCCGTATTTATTGCATTAACAGGGGTAACCTGCTAACATTTCCATAGCGCATTTTGCTTGTCTTGCGCGATGCAAAAGACAAGGGCCATTAGCTCAGCTGGTTAGAGCACCTGCCTCTTAAGCAGGGTGTCCTGGGTTCGAGTCCCAGATGGCCCTCCACTTTATGAGACCTTAAGGCTTTTTCGGAAGCCTTTTATTTTTGTTATACATGGAAGTAGTAACAGATAGCTTCTATTAATGTAACAGTTAAAAAATATACACTTGCCTTGAAAATAATAGGAAAATATGGTATTATTTATACATGTATGTGTCCCCTGTGGATAATTTTTTAGCGGCTGAAAATTTAGAAAGAATCAACGCTTTTAGAGAACGTACGGGGTTGAGTAAACGTACTTATCATTCTTTAGGGAAGAAACTGCTGCTTCTTACCCCGGCAACAACAGGACCAATGCCCCAAGAAATAATCCGAGGTTATTTGGATCAACACCTGATTGCCGAACAAAACGGAATTTCAAATAACTGTTTTGATATTGCCAGAACAGCATTAGCCGCAGGCTGTGCGACGGGAACAATGCACAGTGTCAGCGGCAGTACTCAAGATTTTATCGGCTGGGCAAACCACTGTGTTAATTTTGATGAACTGCCTGACGAAACAGTTCTAGCAATTGACTTAACAGCGTCTCGCAATATTGATCGGGGTGCGAGGAACTTCGATGTGTTAGCCCTACGAGCTTTAGATACAGATAGCCTACAGCTGCAAATAGGCGAGCTTTTTGGCGGCGAGTGGCAAATGGACCACACATAAATTTTCGTAATTGAGCCTTAACTGATCTTTAATCTGCTTGTGCTATGATTTAGCTGTGGAAGACAAGCGTTCACTAAGACTTGCTATGCTCGGCGCCAAGATGCGCTTAGACAAAAAGCAGGTCGATGAATTATCGGATAAGGCCGTTAAAAGACTGATTGAATTCATTGACTGGAATAACCTGAAAACAGTTCATACCTACATTCCGATAACCGCCAACAACGAACTGGATAGCCGGCCGCTTATAGATTATCTACGCAAAAATCATCCGGACATAGAAATTTACCTGCCTAAACTGGACGGTTTTGCCAGATTTGACCCGGACACGAAGATTGATGAGAACCGACTGGGCATTCCGGAACCGGAAGGCGAAAAGCTGAAAGGGCATATCGGTTTCGACCTGATAATAGTGCCGATAATAGGTTTTGACAGGCGCGGCTACAGGCTGGGTTACGGCGCCGGTTACTACGACCGGTTCTTAGCCGAGCATAAGTGCAAGAATATAGTAGGCCTGGCCTATTCTATCTCTGAGATTAGCGCCGTACCGGATGAACCGCACGACAAAAAAATGCAGGTAATAGTAACCGATAAAGAAATAATAAAAGCTAAGAACTAAGCAGTTTTTTAACCGCGCCTATTAAATAAAGCGAACCGGTTACGAGCAGGATTTCCTCTTTCCTCCTAAGCAAGGTTTCGAAAGCTTTGTTTAAATCCGGTTCTATAAGCAGGCTGCCCTTATCAAAATATTGCGCTATACGGGCCGGTTCTATAGATACGGAATGAGCGCCATGGTCTTTTTTAAACGTAGATATTATTGTAAATCCGGATATATTTTCCACCACTTTTACAATGTCTTCCAGGTGTGATTGTTTGTTGCCGCCGACAGCCAGAAGTACGGCTACGGTCTTATCCGGATAACTTTTTCTAATACTTCTAGCCAGTGTACGGGCCTTTTGAGAATTATGAGCCCCATCCAGGATTATAGTTTTCCCTTGATAGTTAATTTTTTCCATACGGCCGGGAATATATGTATTCCTGGCCTGCTCGAATTGTTTGACGTCTAATCCTCGGTGTCCGTCGCGCTCAAAGATGAATTCACAGGCAGTGCGGGCCAAAGTGAAGTTGCGTTTTAAAAAGTCAAACGAATCTTCAGGGTCGGTGAAATGAATAGCCGCATGCTTTTCTTTGCATCGGTTGATTATTTCGCCGTCGATTATATCATTTTGATGGTACATAAAAACATTGTTATGCCCGCGGATAATTCCGGCTTTCTGTCGGGCGATTTCCGCTTCGGTCTTTCCAAGTACATGGGTGTGATCCAGCCCTATATCGGTTATGATGCACACTTTGTCCGGCCGCGTTATCACATTGGTACCGTCTAAAAGTCCGCCTAGACCCACCTCTATGACGGCATACTCCACGCCTGCCTTCGCAAAATACCAATAGGCGAAAGCCACGAACATTTCAAAATAAGTAGGAATAATATTTAACTTGTTAAGCTCGCTGAAAAATTTTGTAAATTCCATGCAGAATTCGGCTTCCGGCAATGGCTCGGTGCCTATCTGCACCCTTTCATTCATTTGTTCGACATACGGCGATATGCTTAAGCCCACCTTGTATCCGGCCCCTTGTAAAATAGCAGCTGTGTAATACGCAGTGGAGCTTTTGCCGCTGGTTCCTGCTATATGCACGGATTTGAACCGCTCCTGCGGATTACCGAACTCGCTTAATACGGCTTCTATCCTGTCTAACGAATAGCTAGTGCGCCTGTCCAGGTCGATAACAAACTTATTGACAGTCCGTTCAATCTCGTCGAAAGACTTCATCTTAGTCCGATAGAGATTTAATTAGTACTAAGGTTATAATCAGAGTTTTGGCTGGAATTAGAATTATTGAAGGTTGAGTTAAATTTGTTTAATTCCATCTGAAGTTTTATGTAGTAAGAGCCGACAACCAGGCAGTTGACGCAAACTATTACCGAGAGGATTATGCCCAGGAGCCCTGTCAGGCTGATTCTTTCCCGGTTTTTTTCCGAAATCAGCCCCACAACCAGCCCGGCAACGCCCAAAGCCAGTATGACAAAGAACCAAACATAAGCTTTTGTCAGAGAGTTTACGAGGCCGGTAACAAAGACCAGGAGGATAAATATACCGACAGCGAGCGCACTGAAGGCTAAAGACAGCCAGCCGGATTTTCCCGAGCCGGGAGACATGCTGATGTCCGGTGAAATCGGCGGATTAAGGGGTGTAGGCGGAGAAACCGGCGGTGTGGGTTCAGGGCTAACAGAAGCCGGATTATTTTGTGTCGGTGTGATTACTTGATTTTCCATATGTGTTTCCGTTTATGTTCGTTTTCCTAATAATAACATAGGGGAATAGCCACGTTTTTGCATGGTACCCGAGGAGGGATTCGAACCCCCGACACCTGGTTCCGAAGACCAGTGCTCTAATCCGCTGAGCTACTCGGGCATAAAATCTGTGATAACAGATAGGATTATAACCCTTTTCGGTCAGGATTACATAATTGACGTGGCAAATTTATTTTTTGTCGTTGGTCTTATCGGAAATTAGTTTCTGTTTCTGGTTGCTGTCGTATTCACGGAGCGTCTTGGATAGAACTTCTATCACCTTTTCGGCGTGTTCACGGCTCATGCCAACCTGACTGACGGTAACGGACTGGTTATTGGGTCCTGATTGCTGCATGAACTGCAAAGTGACACCGTGCTTGTTGACCGTCGCATTCATGCTGTCCGTATATGCCATTCTGTTATCCGCAGGCATATACATGACTATCTGCTTCATAATCATTTCTTCCAAGCCGTTAATCAGCGAATCCGGCGCTTGCTCCTTCGGTAACGACGCCAGCTGCCTTAGTTCGTCCGCCTGCTCCTCGGTAAGCAAAAAATGGTTGATTAACATGTTAAGTAATTCTTCCGAAGGCAACATCTTGCCGGACTCTATTTCTCTCAAAACAGACTCATCTACCTCAAGCGTCCCGGATACTTCGCCGATACTTTGGTGCCATTGTTTGCGGAAGTGTTTTATTTTCGCGCCAAGAGCCTCGTAGGGCTCATTATTGCTTTTTCCCATAACTAAATGTTACTCCTATATTTTTGCCTGTGCAACCCAATATAAAACATCATTGATATACTTAAAGATTATGGAAGATATCCAGCCCACGCCTAATGTATCGCTGAGCCGGCACTCAACCATGCGCCTTGGCGGTCCGGCGAAGTATCTTATGGATATTAACTCTCCCAGCCAGATAGAACCGGCCATAAAATGGGCCGAGCGGAACAAGTGTAAAGTAATAATGATAGGCGACGGGAGCAATATAGTTTGGCGCGACGAAGGCTTCGACGGCCTGGTACTGGTAAATAAGATAATGGGTATAGAATTGCAGGACCAGCAGTTCCAGACTTTCGCCAACATCGGAGCCGGCGAAAATTGGGATAATACGGTTGATCAGATTGTAAAAGCGGGTCTCTCGGGCGTGGAGCAGCTGTCGCTGATACCCGGTACAGCCGGAGCTACGCCGGTACAGAATGTAGGCGCATACGGCCGCGAAATAGCCGATGTGCTGGTGTGCGTCCAGGCATATGACACACAAACAAAAAAGATGGTGGTCATCCCTCAGACAGAATGCGATTTCTCATACCGAAAAAGCAGGTTCAACGGCAAGGATCGCGGCAGGTTCCTTATAACTTTGATAACTCTGGCCTTGGATAAGGCTTCGCCCATGCCACCGTTTTACAGGTCTGTGCAGTCTTACCTGAGCGAACGTAATATAACTTCTTATACCCCGGAAACCATAAGGAAAGCGGTGATAGATATCAGGAACAGTAAACTGCCCGACCCCGCTATAGTGGCTAATTGCGGCTCGTTCTTTGCAAACCCTATAGTTTTAAATGAACAGCTTGAGGACATAGTTGCCAGATACCCTGCAATCCCGCACTGGGATATGGGTGATAATACATCAAAGATATCTGCCGCCTGGATGCTGGAACAATTAGGCCTGAAAGGTTACCACGAGCCTAATACGGGCATGGCTACGTGGGATAAGCATGCTCTGGTGTTCGTCAACGAAAAAGCCAAAGATACGGCTTCACTGATAGCATTCCGCGACGCGATAATAAAAAGAGCCGAAGAAAAATTCGGCGTTACGCTAAAGCAGGAGCCTGAATTAATCTAGGCGGTTTCAGCTTCTTCCGACATTAATGCCCACTGCAGATCGGCGACAGGACCTTCGTAATCGGATATTTCTCCGCCTCTTACATACCCTCTCTCACCGCCGTATCGATCTATATCCTCAATAACAAAACTGATGACAGGTTCCTCTCCGCCTTCCTCCCCCATGGCTATGCGTACAGAGGTAGGAATTTTGCCAACCATTCTGGCTGCTCTTTCGTCTTCTACCAAGTCGTTGACAGGCGGTTCAAAGCCAAGATTCGGATTGTCTCTTAGCCGGAACGTCTTGTGAGTGAATCTTCCTGTAGCCAGACCGTTTATGACCAGTTTGCCGTTTAGACTGCCGTCTTCTTTTACAAGGCCTAATATACCCATGCCGATAGCGGTTTCGGTTTCTTCCCTTGGTTTAGCGGTTTCAGCGACACTCGGAGCAGATGGTTGTCTTTTTTCTTCCCTTGTTTCGGCTGGTGCTGCTGTTGGCTGGGCCATTTTATTTTCTTTGTTTTACCAGACTATATGCTTATGTATATACCCATCAGGACAAAAAATCAAGCAAAAAATTAAAATAATTCAACGTCCGGTTAAGCGGCTGCTGCGAGGGGAGCCGGCACCAGGCTGATGCCTTCGTTGACTATTCTTTCCATAACCGGCGAAGGTGCAGATACTCCGGCCCTCTCAAAAAGTTGCTGTGTGCTTTCACCATCGGCAATTACCAGACTCGTCCCGGGCTCTTCGCTCGCGCCCTGAGGATATAAGCCCTGCGCCTCTTCCCTGGGGATAAGGAACCGGACTTCATCGCCGGAAATCTCCATGCCGTATTCTTTTTCAAGCTGCCTAAATCTTGCGTCGACAAGTAGGAGCAAAGTATCCCTATCCGTTATATTAGTAGCCAGCAAGGCGGTATGTTCCGCAAAGTTAGGCGACAAAATGCCCGCTAGCCCCCAGGAAGTCCCCATGTGCGAAGGCGGCTTCCTGTTGCCGTGCCGCGGAATTTCCCGCTCGCCGAACTCGAACATATCTTCCCGGAAATTTGGTAGAGAGGTAGCACTCATTCTTTATCCCTAGTTGCAACAATTTGTTACTACTCTTTTTATATACCCGCTTTTTCGGAAAGGCAAGCACTAAATGTAGTGTTTTTTATATTATTTCCACACTATTTAGAGCTTGGAAGAGGAAAATTAGCGGCAAATTCCTTTATTGTTTTTCTTTGTTCCTTAAGCTTGGCTTCGTTGTCACGATTTGAAATAGCCCGGTCTATCCATTCGGCTACCTGAACCATATGGTTTTCCTGTAGTCCCCGGCTGGTCAATGCGGGCGTGCCCAGACGGATTCCGCTGGGGCTAAACGGCGGACGCGGGTCGAACGGCACAGTGTTTTTGTTCACCGTTATACCGGCCTTGCCCAAGGCGTCTTCGGCCTCTTTGCCGGTTACTTTCTTGTTGGTGAGATCAATAAGCAACAAATGGTTGTCCGTTCCGCCGGTGACCAGGTCATAGCCTCTGTCGTTCAGCTCGGCGGCGAGCTTTTTAGCGTTCTTGACTATCTGTTTAGCATATTCTTTGAACGATGGCTGCAGTGCTTCACCCAGAGCTACGGCAATGGCGGCTGTCTGGTGATTGTGCGGGCCGCCCTGAAGACCCGGTATTATCGCCCTGTCAATAAGCGTCGGCAGATTCTCTTTAGTCCTCTCAACTTTCTTAAGAGGAGTCGAAGGCTTGCCGTTACAGAGTATAAGAGCACCTCTGGGACCGCGCAGAGTCTTGTGGGTGGTAGTCATTATCACGTCTGCTATACCCGCCGGCGACGGATGCTCGCCGCCCACGACCAGTCCTGCTATATGCGATATGTCGGCCAGCAACCAGGCTCCGACCTCATCGGCTATCTTTCGCAGTCTATTCCAGTCATAGACCCGCGGGTAAGCGGTAGCGCCCACGACTATCATCTTGGGCCTTTCCTCGCGAGCCTGCTTCATCATGGCGTCATAATCCAGGTAGCCGTCATGCCCGGTCTGATACTGTACGGAGTTATATATGGTGCCCGAGAAGTTTACTTTCAAGCCGTGTGTCATATGGCCGCCGAAATACAGCTTCAGACCCATAACCTTGTCGCCGGGGTTAAGCAGTGCGTAGTAAACGGCCTGGTTGGCCGGTGAACCTGAGTAGCCCTGTACATTGGCATGGTCCACGCCGAACAGTTTCTTTGCGCGGTCGCGCGCCAGATTCTCTACCTGGTCAACAACCTCGCAGCCGCCGTAATAGCGCATACCCGGGTAGCCTTCGGAATATTTATCGGTCAGCACGCTGCCCAGGGCAGCAAGCACGTCGCTGGAAGTATGATTCTCACTGGGAATCATTTCCAGACCCTCCGACTGGCGTTTTCTCTCCGCCAATATCAACCTGGCAATCTCTTTATCTTTCATTAATAGTCTCCTAAGCTTAAGTTAACTTACATTTTCGCAGACGATGGTTAACTCTAGCTACAACATAATTCTGATTATAAACGGAGTTGGCCTGCCCGGCTAATATCATTGTAAATTCAACCTATCTTTCTGAATTTTCCTGCTTTAGTTTTGATATCTTTTATGATATGTTTATTGCAGTATGTCTAGCACTAATGAAAAGATAGGTCAATTAATTTACCAAATCAGGCAAGAAAGGGGCTTAACCCAGGCCGAATTTGCAAGGCGCCTGGGCACCTCGCAAAGCGCTATAAACCGCATAGAAAAAGGCCGCCAGAACCTGAGCCTGGACACATTGGGCCGTATCAGCGACGTGCTGAACAAACAGATAATCAGCCTGGGCGGCGAAGCCGTGAACCTTCGTATAGAAGGCGGCCATGAACTTTCAGGCTCCATAGAAACGCGAGTAGCCAAGAACTCCGCGGTATGCCTGCTTTTTGCTTCTCTCCTGAATAAAGGTACTACGCGTCTTAAGAAGATGCCGCGCATAGAGGAAGTCAACAGATTGATAGAAGTCCTTATAAGCATAGGAGTAAAAGTACGCTGGATGGCAGGAAATGATCTGGAAATTCGCCCGCCTGAAAAACTGCAGCTGGAAAACATGGACAAGAGCGCAGCACGGCGTACGCGCAGCGTGATAATGATGCTTGGTCCGCTGATGCATCTTTTCAATGAGTTCGACATTCCCTACGCCGGGGGATGCAAACTCGGTAAGAGAACCGTGCAGCCGCATCTTTATGCCCTGGAAGAATTCGGCGTAAGTGTCGCGACCAAATCCGGCAATTATCACGTGAGCGTGGACAAGAAAGAACCGGATTACGTAATCATGTATGAATCAGGCGACACCACGACCGAGAACGCCATCATGGCCGCCGCTTATCAGGAAAAGGAAGTGACTATCAAGATGGCCAGCGCAAATTATCAGGTGCAGGACTTGTGCTTTTTCCTGAAAAAACTGGGCGTCAAGGTAGAAGGCATAGGCACCAGCACGCTTAAAATCCGTGGAATCAAAGAAGCCAGGCGCAATATAACCTACTACCCTACGGAAGACCCGATAGAATCAATGACATTCATAGCCGCCGCAGTAGCTACCAACTCGAAGATTACTATCAAACGCGCGCCGATAGAATTCCTGGAGCTTGAACTGTTGAAAATCGAAAAAATGGGTCTGAATATGGACATAAGCGAATATTATAAGGCAAATAACGGGCACAGCCTGCTCGCCGATATAACCGTGTACAAACATGACGGCAAGCTAAAAGCCCTGGACGAAAAGATATACGGCCGTCCGTACCCGGGTCTTAACATAGACAACCTGCCCTACTTTGTGCCCATCGCCGCCGTAGCTAAAGGACGGACTCTTATACATGACTGGGTCTATGAGGAACGTGCGCTTTATTACACGGAAATGAGGAAATTAGGTGTGAACATAACCCTGGCCGACCCGCACAGAGCATATATAGACGGTCCGACCAAATGGCATGTAGACGACATAATCTGTCCGCCGGCACTCCGCCCCGCCGTATTACTGCTTATCGGTATGCTCGCAGCAGACGGCACTTCCATACTTAGGAATGTATATTCTATAAACAGGGGCTATGAATATCTGGCCGAACGGCTCAACAAACTCGGGGCCAAAATTGAAATAATTCACGAGATATAGCGGCTTCGCCTTATGAGGACAACTTACGGCTGTCCAAGAGGCGTTTCATTGCCAGTGCCAATGCAGCTTCCTTCACCGTAATGCCGTGTTCAATTGAGTATTCATAGACTTCGCGGGTAGCTTTTATCATGTATTCGGCAAGTTCGTCATTGACCTTGCTTTCGGGCCAGGTCTCGCCTTTCTTATTTTGCAACCATTCCAGATAGCTGACTATTACCCCGCCGGCGTTGGCGATAATATCGGGTATGATTACCGTGCCTTTGGCGGTTAGAATATTGAACGCATCCTCGTCTACCGGACCGTTAGCCAGCTCCAGGAGTATGGGCGCTTTGACTACCTCCGCATTTCCTTTGACTACGGTGTCCCCCAACGCCGCCAGCACCAGCACGTCCACAGGCAGTTCCAATATGGCGTCCCTATCCAAGAATTCTACATGCGGACTGGCAAGATCATCTATCAAGCCCCTCTTCCTGTTTTCCAAACCTTCCAGACTGATAAAGTGCTTATTCTTTTTAAAATCTTTGACTACCAGAGTACGGCGCGAGTCGGAAACAGCTACGACACGGCCCTTCAGTTCGGTTTCCGCCAGCTTGGTAAAGAACGAACCGACATTACCGACACCCTGGACGGCAAAAGTCAGTTTCTGCGGGTCCTTGCCGCTCAAACGCAGGTACTCGCCGATGGATATCATGCCGCCGCGGCCGGTAGCCGCCTCTCGCCCGAAGCTGCCGCCTTTGCCGATAGACTTGCCGGTAAAGCTGGCTCGTGTCTTGTCGCCTGTCAGCATCTCGTATTCTTCGACCATCCAGTCGATAATCTGGGAATTGGTATTCACGTCCGGTGCGGGTACATCTTTGTCAGGGCCGATATGAGGGTGAAGATGCCGCACATATGCCCGGGACAGCTCTTCAATCTCATCTTCACTCAGGTCTCGCGGGTCTACAGCTACACCGCCTTTGCCGCCGCCGAGCGGCAAACCTACCGCCGCCGTCTTAAGGCTCATAAGTATCGAAAGAGCCCTTACTTCGTTTAAATCAACCTCGGGATGGAAACGTATGCCGCCTTTGTAGGGGCCGCGTGAGTTATTGTGCTGTACCCGGTAAGCACGGTGTGCCTTGCCGCTTTTTAGGACTATATCAAACACATGTTCCTGGTCGATTTGGAGTATATAGTCAACCTCCTGCTTGCTCAGCCCAAGGAGTTCGCCTGCTTTTTCTATCAGTTTTTGTGCGGTTAATATCATTTGTTTCGATTGTACACCCAAACACAGGACAGATTGAAATATTGCTTGACCTTAAGTATAATTACCTCTGTTTTACTGAGTTTTGCACTTAGGCGCAAGGTGCGATTTCTCTTTGAGGAAAGGAGCGAACCGTACAAGGAGTACGGTGAAGTGAATACCGCAGAAGAAAATCGTGCGTGGCGCCAAGAAGCCGGCAGGCTGGGGCGAAGCTCAGGCAGGCGGGATTCGTATAGCGGTTAATATATCAGTTTTCCAAACTGAGGACGGGAGTTCGACTCTCCCATCCCGCACCACATCGCTATGAAATATGACAAAGAGCTAGAACAGGCGTTCAAACTTGCGGATGTTGCCGATGAAATAGGTATGAAATATTACCTGTCACGGGATTTGAAGGTTAGTACCAAACCCGATGACACACCTGTTACTCAGGGTGATACCGAGATAGAGTCCGCACTTAGTAGGATAGTAACTGAAGAATTTGGTGATTCTTACGTAGGCGAAGAAGGCGCCAGGGCGGGAGACAACAAACGCCGCTGGTTAGTTGACCCGATAGATGGGACCAAGAATTTCTTGCGCGGTTTTCCTGTCTGGGGCAGCCTGATTTCGCTCAAAGACGGCGACGAAGTTATTGCCGCCGTGATTTCAGCCCCCGCTCTGGGCCGGCGCTGGTGGGCGGCCAAAGACGGCGGTGCATTCACTCGCGATGCAAACGGCAAAGAAAGGCAAATTTATGTATCCGAAGTTTCAAAATTATCCGATGCCTTTGTATTGCATGGAACATTTAACAGTTTAGAACAAGTCGGGCTTGACCCCGAACTGGTGTATAAGATGATTCGCTACGCTTGGAGGCACAGATCACCGGGTGATTTCTTCGGCCACATGCTAATAGCTGAAGGAGCCGTAGACGGTTTCGTGGATGTGCCGTCGGCCTTGTGGGATATTGAAGCATCGAGCCTGATAGTGCGTGAAGCAGGAGGTTCCATGTGGCTAAGGCCGGCTAACGAAACGGATATAAAACTGCAAAGACTGGCAATTTCTTCAAACCGGCTGCTACAGGACGAGATTTTAGACTTCTTAAAATTAAAATAGCCAATCTTCCCTGTTATAATGAAGTCTGGTAAACCTGTGGGCTTTTTTGCCCCGGTAGCTCAGTGGATTAGAGCAAGACGGTTCTAACGTCAAGGTCGGGGGTTCGAGTCCCTCCCGGGGTGCCAATATTAATGTTATGAAATTATCAGAGCGACTAAATACCATTGAAGAAAGTGCCACCCTGGCGCTTAATACCAAGGCCAAGGAACTGGCGGCTGAAGGAAAGAAGATTTATAACTTCACCGCCGGCGAACCGAGTGCCAACACTCCTGAATATATAAAAGAATACCTAGCCGGCAAGCTGGACCAGAATCATTACACCCCGGTACCGGGAATACCCGAACTACGCGAAGCGATTGCTGAACATGCAAAAGAATTTTATTCTTCGGAGTGGATAAAAAATGAAAATGTCATGGTCGTCGCAGGCGGCAAACCCGGGCTCTACCTCAGTCTTTTAGCGTTAATAAATCCGGGTGATGAAGTCATTCTGCCCACCCCGGCATGGGTCAGCTATAAATACATCGTCGAACTGGCCGGAGGCACCGTGGCCGAAGCCCGGCTCACGGACAACTTCGACCTGGACATAGCGAATATTGAAGCAGCTATTACCGATAAGACCAAAGTCGTCATCATAAACTCACCGAACAATCCGACGGGTTCTATATATTCGCCGGATTCTCTGAAAAAGTTGTCGGAGCTACTAGCAAACACTAGCGTAACCGTACTGGCGGACGATATGTATACCAAGCTGGTATACGACACAAGTTTCGAGCCGATTACTAAATACGGCTTTAAAAATCTGATAATTTCCAGCGGCTTTTCCAAGAGCCAGGTACTGACCGGCTGGCGCGTCGGCTACGTGATAGCCAAACCGGAAATAATCAAAGCGTTGACCAAAATGCAGAGCCACCTCCTTGGTAATACTTCTAACCTGAGCCAGTATGCGGCTATGGCCGGGCTTGCCCGCGGTGATAAACCGGCAGCCTACGAAGCGCTAAAAGCCAACCTGGAAATAGTCAACCGAATACTTAAAACCGTGCCCAAGATAAAATATACTCCGCCAGCCGGTGCTTTTTATGCATTTATCGATATACGCGGCATAAGCGGTAGCAGCATGGGCTGGTGCCAAGAACTTCTGGATAAGAAAGGCGTGGCTTTAGTCCCCGGCGAAGCTTTCTTTGCGCCGGGATACGTCAGGCTTTCCTTTACTACGGATGGGTCTACGCTGGAAGAAGGACTTGAAAAAATTAAAGAATTCATAGAGGAGAGCTCATGAGGAAGATTCCGGCCACCATGGCCACCCAGCACCCGGATAACGCCAGCGCGCCATTCTGGGACAAGCAGAAAGACCCTTTCATATCCGTATATAAAGAAATCGACGAAGCGGTTATCTGCCTAGACGAACTCGGGGCCAGTGAATTCATGTGGGACTGGGAAGGCAAACATGCCGACGCGGCAGTGATAGACAAGCTTTTTAGTGAATATTTCGATTATTTCTCCAAGAACCAGCTCCATCGTGATAAATTTTTGACTTTCCGTATTCCGAATATCTGGGAAGAAAAAGGCTACAGTCTGCTCTTAGCCATGACCGTAATACTCTCCAGCGAAGATTTTGCCCGTGACCTGAAGTTCGATAAACGCCCGCTTTTTGAAATAATCCTGCCGATGACCGAGAATGCAAACCAGTTAATGAAAATGCACACACTTTTTGAAAAGCTCGCCGATTTTAAATCAAAGGAATTCACCACCGAGGACGCTGATAACCAAAATCAGATAGAGCTGATACCTCTGGTAGAAAGCGTGAAGAGCCAGCAGTCAGTCGGTAAATTGCTAAGGGAATATGTAGGAAAATATAAGAAACGCTATGGCAATAATCCGGAATATATCAGGCCGTTTTTTGCCCGTTCAGACCCGGCGCTGATGTCCGGTATGCTGGCAACGGTCTTGGCGAACAAGATTGCTATCTCGCAGGTTTACGGCTTTGCAGAAAAAACCGGTATCCCGGTGTTTCCTCTGTCCGGTGCGGGCAGTTTGCCGTTTAGGGGCGGACTTAGCCCTGATGCGGTAGACGATTATATGAGGGAGTATCCTGGGCTCAGGACAGTGACAGTACAGTCTTCATTCCGTTACGATAATCCGCTCAGCCAAGTAAAAGCAGCCATTACCCGGCTGGAAGAGAAACTGCCAAAGATTCCTCCGGTAATTTATAGCCCCGATGTAGAGAAAAAGCTAATCGCCATAGGCAAAATATCTGAGAAATATTACCAGAAGACCTTAGCAGGCATAGCGCCCGATATGAAGGATGTCTTCGCTTCGGTTCCAAAAAGACGCGAGCGCCGCCAGCATATAGGACTGCTGGCTTACGGGCGCAAGGTCGGCGAGCAGAAAATGCCGCGCGCGATAACATTCACCGCAGGATTTTATTCCATAGGTGTACCGCCTGAGCTAATCGGTACAGGCCGGGCACTTAAGAAACTCTCAGAAGAAGACCGCCAAACGGTTTTTGAACATTATAAATTGCTCAAATCCGACATGGAGAAAGCCGGCAGATACCTGAACCTTGATAACTTGGAGCGATTAGCCGCGGCCAACCCGGCGTGGCAAGACATCAAAAAGGATATAAAGTCAGTTTCCGAAATATTAGGTATTGAGCTCGGCACCAGTACCCCGGCCGAGAAAAAGCACCATAATCTGACTTCCGAGATACTTGATAAAAAAGACAATCCGGGCAAGGCTTTGACTAACAAAATAACCGAGACGGCAGAACTAAGAAAAAGCCTAGGCTAGATGATAAAGGCAATATTATTTGATGTAGACGGTGTATTAGTAGATTCCCGTGAAGCCGTAGAAAAATTTAGGAAAAAATTTTTCGTGGCAGCCGGCTACACTGATATTGACGATAAATATATAACAGGCAGCTTCCACCTGCCGCTAAAGACAGTGGTAAATGAAGCCTTAAAAGCAAAAGGCATAAACAATCAGAGAGAAATTGATAGGGTCTACAATATGGTTTTTGATAGAAAATTGAGGGAAGGACAAGACTTCAAGTTTCCAAAAGAGCTCGAACCGGTACTGGAAGAACTGCACCGCCATTTCAAACTGGGAATCATCACAAGCCGCATAAGACTTGGCCTGGATGATATTTTTGACGTCCGACCTATAGAGAAATACTTTGATTTAATCGTCTCTTTGGATGATGTAAAAAACCATAAGCCTCACCCGGAACCACTTTATAAGGCGCTGGAAAAATTAAATCTTAAGGCCGAAGAAGCGGTCTACGTAGGTGACAGTGACACAGATATACTGGCAGCACATGCCGCAGGCATGCCAAGTATCCACCTAGCGGATATCAAGCACAATCTGGCCCATCACCATATAAAAGATTTCTCCGAGATAAAGGATGCTATAAAGTTAATAGCGGATAGATATGAGAACGATAATACCGACTGATGCCAAGCTGGTGCCGAAAGATGCCGAACGCGTTTTTAAAGGCCGGATATTCGACGTATACCACTGGCAGCAGAAGATGTTCGACGGCAGTTATGAAACGTTTGAGATGCTGAAAAGGCCCGACACCATAAAGGTAATCGCCATAAAAAACGGCAAGGTTGTAGTACTGGACCAGCTGCAGCCGGATTCGCCGGCCGCATTCTTTGACCTGCCCGGCGGAAGGCATGATTATGAGGAAGAATCAGAGCTGGACGCGGCCAAACGCGAGACCCTGGAAGAAACCGGTATGACATTCAAAGATTGGCGGCTTATCGACGTGCAGCAACCGCATAGCAAGATTGACTGGTTCGTATATCTTTTCCTGGCAACCGGCTTTGAAGAGCAGCAGGCACAGAATCTGGATAGCGGTGAGAAGATAAAGGCAGAGCTGAAAAGTCTGGATGAATTAAAGGCCTTACTCCATGATCCGCGCACCCGGCATCTGCCCCGCGATATCATTGAATCCTGCCTTAGTATAGAAGACTTAGCCGGTTTGCCGGAGTATAAAATTTAAAGTATAATTACCTCTGTTTTTGGCGAATGTAGCTCAGTTGGTTAGAGCGTCTGGTTGTGGTCCAGAAGGCCGTGGGTTCGAGTCCCATCATTCGCCCCATAAATGTCCACTGGACATTTATGTCACAGTGAGCGAAGCGTCGTTATGCTACCAGCACAGATTATACGCGCCAGCTACTTTCAGTAAATCCTTTTCGGATCGTAAGTCGTGACCTAGTCCCAATTCAGATATCGTCAAACTTTTTTACCAGCCAGCCGATGGCAATCAGCAACAATGAAACGAAAGAGATTATTTTACCCAAATCTCTTCGGGCTAGGAATTCTTCTGTTTCTTCAAATGATATTTGCATCGATAAACCAACCAAAAAACCTATGACGCCAATTACCCATAGGCCCATCACGATTACCGCTCTCTTTTTGCTCATGGTTTAAGCGTAGCATATGATGCGGCTGTGCTATCATTCAATTCATGCCGCATATAAATACCGGGCCTGGCCAGCATGACCCTACAGTAAGCGCTTTTATTATCAGACTCGATAAAGAGCCCAGGATTATCCTGCATATCCATAAATATACGGGTACTTATCTGCATTTCGGCGGCCATATAGAAAGGGATGAAGACCCGTGGCAATGTCTGGTCCGCGAAACAAAAGAAGAAAGCGGCTACGATATAAGTCAGCTTAAGATACTGCAGCCTAAAAACAGTTTGAAAGATCTGGGCGAAGCCAATATTCACCCTCTGCCCTTCCTGAGCGTTACATATCATTACAAGGAACTGGACCATTTTCATGACGATTACAAATATGCATTCGTTACCCATGAAGAACCGAAGGACAAGCCAAAAAAGGGCGAGTCGGAAGCTATCAGAAGTTTCTCACGAAAAGAGCTGCTAGAACTTCCTGATGGGCAGATAAAGCCTCGCGACAGAGAGCTATGTCTTTATGTTCTGGATGAACTTATGAGTGACTGGCGGCCTCTTGATACCGGTCTGTTCAGAAGCTGATTCCGAAAGTCAAAGTACCTGTCGGCATACCCAGAGCGATTATGACCGCCAGGGGTATAAGCAGATTATCAAAACCATGGCGCGATATGCTCTCAACGGAAGTGGCCAAAAAAGGCGTTACGGCAAATACCGCCAGCGAAGCGCCGGGCAGTTCGTCGCGAAGCGCTACAAACGCGAACATGCACAGAGCGAAGGATATTATCAGGAAGGCTAAAGAACCTATCATGGAGCGGGTATGTTCGCCTATCCTGTAATGCATCACTCCGTATCTTTTGCCGATTATCGCTGCGAATCCGTCAGCAAGTGACAGGTGAAGTATAGCTACTGTGAATATCCATGGCTGGACGGTCGCCGCCGCGGACAGGCCCACGCCAATCGGATACCACAGCTCGCCGCTGGTGCGCCTTTTCACGTTATGTATCGAACCGAATATGCCGAACTGATAGGATGCGGCTACTCCGATGAAAAGCAGAGCGCTTAGAAGCTGGATGGTCCTCCAGCTCATATAAAGCGGCCAGAATGCAATGAACGTACCGACCAGTATATGGATAATCTTCCGGCCGGTTTCCGGTTCGATGCTTCTTTTCCGACAAAGTACCTCATTGCCCACCAGAAGTATCAGGATGAGTAAAAGCGATAGGACGATTGCCATAAATTAATCTTCGCCTATCGCTTCAAAATCTTTGACATCAAGACTTATTTTACTACCGCTACCCGCCGTCTGTTCCAATAACCGCTTGGCTAAGATGTTCTCAACATACTTTTGGACCACACGGCGCATAGGCCTTGCACCCAGCCTGGCATCGTATCCTTTGTCTACCAGCCATTTCTTGGCGGCCTCGCTTAATTCCACCTTTACCTTCTTTTCGTCCATGGTCTTGTTAATCTCAGCCACTATCAAGTCTATGACCCGGATAAGTTCATCCGGAGTTAACGGCCTGAATACTACGACTTCGTCGAAACGGTTGACGAATTCGGGCGCAAATATATTGCGCTCAATGACCGTGTCTACCAGTTCCGCCTGCAGTTTGGCGATATCTTTGCCTTCGCTTATCAGTTTCCTTATTTCGTCCGCTCCGGCATTGGAGGTAGCGATTATTATGGCGTCCTTGAATGATACCGGTTTGTTCTCGGAATCTTTCATGACACCCTCGTCCAGCATCTGAAGCAGCAGGTTTACGACGTTCTTGTGCGCTTTTTCTATCTCATCGAGCAGGATAACGCTGAAAGGCTGCCGCCTGACCTGTCCCAGGAAGCCCAGCTGCTCGCCCTGCATCGGAGTTATCAGCCGGTTCACGTCATCCGGACTGACGAACTGGTTCATGTCCACCCTTATCATCGATTTTTCATCGCCGAAATATACCCGCGCCAGTGCTTTCGATAATTCGGTCTTGCCTACACCGGTCGGGCCCAGGAACAGGAATGTACCCACCGGCCTTTCCGGATTGCCGACACCGCTGCGAGAACGGCGCAGCGCGTTGGCTATGACGCTTACCGCCTGCTTCTGGTTGATTACATATTTGTGCAGTTTGTCTTCCATGTTCAGAAGCACATCGGTTTCTTCTTCCGTAGCCTCGTGCAATTGAACGCCGTATGAGGATTCTACGCTCTGTCGAACCACCTCGTTAGTTATATATCCCTGGGAAGATACCGAGGCAGCCGATTTCAGAACAGAAAGAGCCGCGCCGGGCATAGACAGATTATCAACATAACGCTTAGCCAGCTTATAGGCTTCCCTGAAAGACTGGTGCGTATAAACAACTTTTTTGCGGTATTCCAGGAACATTACTTCATCACGCAGTATGTGCAAGGTTTGCTCTTCGTTAGCCGGCTGCACTTGAAGCGGCTGGAGTTTGCTCGAAAGAGCGGGGTTCTTCGCGCCTATATTCTGCCATTGCTGCGGCGTCATGGCGAAGATAAGCCGCACCGAGCCTGATTCTATGGCCGGTATCAGCACATTGCTCAGGTCCAATACACCGTTGCCCTGCCCGAAGAAAACCTGCGCATCATCAAAGAACAAAATAATATTCTTTGCCCGGCTTGCCTCGTTAAGTATGGTCATTACAAGCCGTTCCAACTCTCCCTCGCTCTGAGCCTGGGAAACTAATGACGGAGCATCCAGTGCAACGACCTGGTTGTATCTTATGCTCTCAGGTACGCTTGGATCTTCCAGAATACGTTCGGCAAACGAGTAGACGCTTGTGGTCTTGCCTACCCCTGCATCGCCGACCAGCGTTACCGAACCGATACCGCTGCTTATCGATTGAATCATCTGCTCCACGCTCTGCTCATGCATGCTGGTATCCTTGAAAAATCCGCCGTATTGTATCTGTTCGCTTATATCATAGCCGAAATACCTGAGCGTCGGAGTGTACCCGTATGCCCAGTCCCTGGCAAGACCGCCGAAGCTTTGCGGCTTATTGGCCAGATTCATCTTTGCGTCTATATCTTTTATCCAGTTTATGCCCGCTTCTATATCAGAGAATTCCATCCTGACATTTTTAAGCATATCTTCTATGCCCGGTATGCTGTAGAGGAGCGCGACTATTATCACCGGAGCCGTGTACCCCTTTGTACTGTATTTTTCCTGCAGCCTGGCGGCCTCGCCCCATACTGCCGCCGCGGAACCCGGCTCACGGCTTAAGAATTCTTCGAATACCGAATGGTGCAGCATATAGCGGTTCTGAAAGAACCATCTTTCCTCGGTGCCCGATACCGCTTCCCATACGTCGAATGCGGAAGGGTTATCGGTCTTAAGCCGCGCCAGTACATGCGGGTCCAGGATTCCGTCGATGCCGCCTTCACTGAGGTTATTTTTGAGTTCCTGTAGTTCGCCCTTATACCACCAGCGTATCATCATGCAGATTACAGCCGGAATCAGCATGACAAACCCTACGGGTTGGCGCTCGAAAATCAGTAAGACCGCCGTAATGGAGAAAATGGATGCGATAAGAAGCAACGTAGGCAATACGGTCTTTTTGCCCAAGGCGCGCGCATACCTGGATTTCTTTGCGCGGACACTGCTTAGATTAAGTACTGCAGGCTGCATCTAGACCACCAAAGCCGCGACCGGCAATATGAAGATTAACAGAGGAAAGAAAGGCCACAATATCAGCATGGCCAGTCCGCCGAATAAGACTACGAAAGTTAAGATAAACGCGGTCAATAAGACGAAAGTACGTACTATGGCACCGATAAGACGCGAGATGGAATTGTCTATCAGCGACTGGAAGAAATGATGCAAGGAAGAAGGCGTCTGTATCTGTTTCCATGGAGAAAACCATGTCTTCAGCAGAATAGGCACGGAGAAGTTTTCCTCAATCCGTTTCAGGCTGGCCGTCATGTTCCTAAGCAGCCATCCCCAGCCTTGGCCGTACCACCAGCCGAGCATATATGCGATTGCCATGGATGATATTGTAGCAACCAAAAGCATTATCGTAAAAGCTGACTACCCCCGTTCAAGCCGCTTATGCATTGACTTTGAATCAATCGGGTAATTAAATAAACCTGAAGTGATTTTACATAAACTATTGAATAGCCAGACAGGTACGACGGTGGTGGCGGAGATGCTTATCACTCTTCTTGTGCTGGGAGCCGCGGCTTTTGGCGGGTACAGGATACATCAGCATAGTACAGCGGTTGCCGTTTGCGACAGTAAAAGCTGTTTTGAAAAGAAGTTTTCTGCCTGCGAGAAAGCGTCCTACACCGTCCGCAGCAAATATGACGGAACTTTTTATTCAGAGATATACGGACCCAAGGACGACGGATGCAGCATGCTCACCCGCTATACGTATTATCCGAACAACCCTGACTGGGTAAACAAAGATCTGGTCTGTACCTATGACAATTCCGTGGGCTTTGACGAGTCAATTTCGTCAACGATACAAAAAGCCGCCGTCGGACAATCGACATCCTGCGAAGGCCCGTTTTTGAAGGTGCTACAGAATCTCTAATCTGTTAAAATCAATAGTCGTTACTTATCGGAGTGTGGCGCAGCTCGGTAGCGCGCACCGTTCGGGACGGTGAGGTCGGCGGTTCAAATCCGCCCACTCCGACCATAGTTTTTAAGATAAGGCAAAGCCGAGCGATATAACTCCAACAATAAACAAAATAAGTATAATGGAAAAGGCTATAAGAATTAATCTTAGAATATTTCTCAAAGCGGGATTATCTTTTCCTTTGTAAACGGTTAAAGCACTTATAACTCCAAGTATTATCAGCAAGATCATTGCAACCACACAAATGGCCAGGTTTATATTGCCTATCTTATAAAAGAAAAAGATTATTCCCGCACCTAAAAATGAAAAGAACGATAAAAAGCCTATTGGATTTACTGAGTATTCTTTATTCATAAGTTCAATATATCATTATTCTTATAATTGCTATGCTGGTCCATATACCTTAAATATCTGCCCAAACAAAAAACGCGCCATTTGCTGGCGCGTTTTTGACGTTTGATCGGAAGATAATTCCGATGTGGTCGGGGATGCCGGACTCGAACCGGCGACCTCGCGCTCCCAAAGCGCGCGCGCTAGCCAACTGCGCCAATCCCCGAAGGCTAAAACAGAGGTTATTCTAACAGATAAACACTCTTCTTTCTAGCTTAGGTAGGCAGCAGCCTGGCCGGCAAAATTATTTGGCGAATTCGATTGCGCGGGTTTCGCGTATCACGTTGATTTTTACGGTACCCGGATACTGCATGGTCGATTCAATCTTATTAGCGATATCTCGTGCCAGTTTGATAGAACCCAGGTCGTCCAGGTCGGTCGGTTTGACGAAGACACGGACTTCGCGGCCGGCGCTGATAGCGTAAGCCTTCTCCACGCCCTTGAAACCGGTAGCAACGTTTTCCAAATCTTTCATGCGCTCAGAGAAGTTCTCGGCGCTGATATTGCGGGCACCCGGACGGGCGGCGCTGATGGCATCGACTACACGTACAACCAGTGCTTCCGGCGTAGTGGCTTCCATATCGTCGTGGTGTGCTTCCGCCGCATGCGCGACTTTTTCATCCACGCCGTACTTGCGAGCGATCTCGCCGGTGATATGGTGGTGCTTGCCTTCTATCTTGTGCGTAAGAGCCTTCCCCATGTCATGGATAAGCGCGGCATATTTGGCCGTCTTTACGTCAGCACCTATCTGCTCGGCCAGTACACCGGCCATGTGAGCCATCTCGGTAGAGTGCTTCAGCACGTTCTGGCCGTAGCTGGTCCTGAACTTCAGCTCGCCCAGATACTGCAGGATTTCCTTCGGTATACCGATTATGCCTACTTCGCGGGCGGCGTCTTCGCCGGCGCGCATGACATCTTTCTGGACCTGCTTCTGAGCCTTGGCAACGACTTCTTCTATACGTCCCGGGTGGACACGTCCGTCCTTGAGCAGCATCTCCATAGCGACCCGGGCAACCTCGCGGCGCACAGGATCGAACGAGCTCAGGATAATCATGCCCGGCGTATCATCCACCATGATATCCACGCCGGTTGCTCTCTGCAGCGCCTGGATATTGCGGCCTTCCTTGCCTATGATGCGGCCTTTCATCTCTTCGTCTTCCAGTTTGACCGAAGTGACGGTCCTTTCCGCGGTAACTTCACTGGCCATACGTTCCATGGTCTGCACCAATATGGCACCGGCCTTTTCCTCGGCCAAATCCTTGGCGTCGTTCTGCAGTTTGTTTATCAGGCCGAGCAAGTCGTTCTTGATATCCCGCTCGGTCATAGCCAGGAGTTTTTCCGATGCCTCAGTCTTGGTCAGCTTGGCTATCTTTTCCAGCTTTTCCTGCTGTTTACCCCGGATTTTACGGATTTCATCCTTGAGTTCTTCCAGCTCGGATTCGCCCTTGCGCAAAGACTCGGACCTTTTATCCAGAGTGTCCAGCTTTTTGTCCAAAGTTTCCTCGCGGTCTAAAAGACGCTTTTCAATATCTTTGAATTCTTTTCGCCTGGCCTGGTCTTCCTTGCGCGCGTTCTCGGCCAGCTCCTGAGCCTCTTCCCTAGCCTTGCTTACCATTTTTTCAGCCTCTTGCTTGGCTTTTTTCAGTTCCCTTTGCGCCTTCTCGTCCGCCTGGCTTAATCTTTGTTTGTTTACTGCCACGGAAGCCCCGAATCCAAGGCCAATTCCAACCAGGGCCAATACTATAGTTATTGGATCCATAACATTAATGTCCTTTCTATCGTTGTCAGTGAGAAAATCAGAGCAAAACTTCCGGCATCACTATCACTTCATTAGCCTAAGGTTTAAGCAAAGGTTCCCCAAAACTGCTTATATCGATGTTATTAGAGTTAATTCTAGTCCGTTAGAAACTGTCTTTTAACAACAATTCTACGCTGGCTATTATAAAACCAATCCGCCGAAACTGGAAATTATTTTTTCGGTTTTGTAGTTTTTGGCTCCGAGCCGTAATCCGGCAGAGCCGTCCGGCCGTCCGGTTCGGATTTTAAAAGTTTTAAGCCGCTTTTTATCCATTGCTCGCCGCCGGACGCGGCTATGGGTATATCAAGCTCGCCGGCAATAACATTGGCAACACTAAAACCTATCCTTAGCCCGGTAAAGCTACCCGGTCCTTTATAAATGACTACGCCGGTAAGGCTTGAGTAGTCCGTGTCCTGTTCCCTAAACAGTTCGTCTATTTTCTTGTGTATGTCCGAGGAAAGTTTCCTGTCGGCAAGCCACTTCAGATAAGACTTCTCTTCTGTGCCTTTAAACAACCCCAGTTCGGCATACGGATTATCGGTCCTAATGGTCAATATCACTGTGCTCCCCTGTATGAAATCTTTATCCTGCGCTTGTCGTCTTTTTGCGGTATAAGTTCGATGATAATCCTTTTTTCGGGCAGGACTTCCCCGGTCGCGCCAGCCCACTCTACTGCGGTCACCGAATCCTTTTCATCCAATGCGTCTTTTATTTCGTGCTTGATGAGTCCCGGGTCGCTTAAACGGTAAAGATCGAAATGATTTAGCCTCAACCGTCCGTCATAAGTATTTTTCAGTACGAAGGAAGGGCTGGATACCGGGTCTTTGCTGCCAAGTCCTTTGGCCAGGCCTTTGACGAAAGTCGTTTTACCAGAACCCAGGTCGCCGACCAGTTCGATTAATTCGCCGCCTTTCAACTGCCGCGCCAGCTTATCCGCTATCTGAAGCGTGGATATTTCATCCGGTGATGTTACGACAAGTTCATGCATACCTACTATGATTATAATTTCGTGAGGCTATTTTTCCATAAGCATTAAACAGCCGGGATAGTATACTAAAAATATGCTAAAGCTTAGTGAAGCCATCATAGATATACCGGTCCTTTCGCTCCGCGCCGGCAACCAAGTAGGTACGGCAACTGAGCTGATTATCAACCCGAATAATCTGAAGATAGAAGGCTGGTACGTTCATGACAGGTTCGGTAGCAAGAAATTGATTTTGCTCAGTTCCGACGTCCGCGAACTGTCATCCCGCGGTCTCATCATCAATGACCAGGAGGTACTTTCCGAAACAGAAGAACTGGTGCGGTTAAAGCCGATAATAGAAATAGGCTTCATCCTCATAGGGAAACAAGTCGTAAGCCAGAGCGGCAGGAAGTATGGCAAGGTGACGGACTTCGCCGCCGAAACGGAAAGCCTACTGATAAAGAAAATCTACGCCGGCCAGTCTATAATCAAGAATCTGACAGGCGGCAGTACCAGCATAGACCGTACACAAGTAATAGAGATAACCAATACCAAAATAATTATCGAGGATCCTACTGAAAAAGCCAGCGAGAGAGCGGTTGCGGCAAGCCCCGTGAATTCATAGCGGCTCTTCCGAGAGGGCGGATTTTATGTCGGAATAGTTGAAGCCCTGCCGGGCAAGATATTGCATGAGTTTCTGTTTGTCCTGATAGCGTGTTTGTCCCGATTTTTTGGCAATAAGTTCTTTTAAGACTTCTCGTTCGTCCGCCGGTTCGCTATCCATAACAGCGGATATTATCTCATCGCTTATTCTCTTCTGCCGCAGTTCCAAAACCAGCTTCCTGCGGCTGGTCGGTTTTAGAAGCCGGCGGTT
>DASUKF010000008.1:0-13179 GCA_036278875.1 Saccharimonadales bacterium (SeqCode)
TCCCATGTACCGGCCAAGCCACCGTAAACTTCGGAGCCCTGGTATATAAAGCCCCGCCTTTTGCACAAAGAAACAATATCTTCCAATTTCACTTCGCTCATAACTTAGGCCTTATTATATGCCAGCTAGCTGGCCGTTGTCACCTACAATGACGGGCACGCTGTCAGCGTAGCGGTTATTCAGACTTTGGATTTGTGCAAACGGACCGGATGATTCATCCATAAAAGGCTGAAAAAGTCCGTCATCGGGGTCATGGTCAGGTATGACTGCGCTCGGTGCCGCCACAACATTAGCCAGGTCGCTTACCGCGAAAGTGCCGAGAGGTACGTTACGATGACTTGCAAATGGGAAATGACCGCACATTCTTTGTTCTATCCTGCCCTGTTTCAGCGTGCTGGCGGCCCTGGCCGCATGCCGCCAGTTAAAATATAGTTCTTTTCCGGAAAACCTGGTTATGCCTAACAGTATGGAATTAATACTGCCATTACCTATCAGAATAATATCCGTAATTTCCGGATTGCCCAGATCCGCACTCAGAACATCCGGAGTCGCCCTGTGCCGCACCACTACATCCTGATGTTCTGCTACCCGTTCTGCTTCAAGCCTCTCGGCTTCCAGGCGAAAATAAAACGGATCCCTTCCCTTTGAATCGTAAGTATCTATACTGCGTTTCTTCTTCTGTCCGGAAACTATGATAGACAACAGACCATCACCGCTTGGCAGGCTTAACCGGTCGGAGTCAATCTTGTGCTGGCGTTCTCCAGCGGCCACTATAAGCTGCCTCCGCAGACGTCTTTCACTCCTTGTTTCCGGGCTAGAACTCATTATATTTACATATAATACAATGTAACCATGTATTTATCAAGTATCAGTTCAGGTGGTCTTTGACTAATATGTCCACCAGTTGAGCTACCGAAGCGTTCAGCTCATCATCCGTACCCTTTATCTCCACCGGTTTGGCTGCAGCGGCCAGATGGCGGAGAATCTTGAGATGTTCCGCGGCGTATGGTCCGGCGGGCTTGGCATAAAATCCGTGCCGTTCAAAATCATATTGATACTTGCCGCTTTCGCTGAACGCGCCGCCGTTGATATCGGCGCCAAGATTTGGCGAAGCACCAAGATTTTTGAGTACCTCTAGACCGCACCAAATATTTATCTGGCTAATGGGTATTCTGGATTCATCCAGCGCCTCAAAAAGTTTTAACAAGACATCATAGTATTCTTCGCCGGCGTGGTCGGGAGTCAGTTTGTTAACCGCTTTCATGTATTCATAGGCCATGTTCGTAGCATCGATATCACTTGCGATACGACCGAAATACCGCTTCATTCTGCTATGTGTCACCGTATAAAGCTCGCCTCTGCCCTCTGCCAGGCCCAGCTCGTTCTCGGCGAACAATTCTATGCCGCCGGCCAGCCTGCTTTTTGGCGAGCGGACGGCTTTGGCGATTGCCCTTATCTTGCCGTGATTTTTTGTAAGCACAGTGATTATGCGGTCTTTCTCGCCGTAATCGGTTCGGGCTAATACCAGCGCTTTATCAGATATCGATTGACGCAAAGGCCGACTCCACTGCCCGGTAAAGTTCTTCCAGAGAAGATTGCGGCTTATAGAAATGAGCGATTATGCCCAGGCCCCGGAGTTTTCCTTCGCTCAAATCCAGCTCACTTGGTGCTATATGACTGTAGATTATTACCGGTACCTCCAGCCATTCCGGGTATGAGCGGAACTCCTGGATAAACTCCATGCCGTTATGGTTCGGCATTACCAGTTCCAGAATTATCAGCTTAGGCATGTGTTTATCGGCCGCTGTTATGCCGTCCTGAGCGTTATGCACGGCGGCGGCAGAATAGCCCTTGCGGCTAAAAGAGGTTTCCAGAATATCTGCCAAAGGGCGCGAAGGTTCTATTATCAAAATATCCTTTGTCATTTCAAACCAGTTTCAGCTGCCGACTCATTGATAGGTCGAAGCTCAACCCTTTCATCCCGTTTATCTTCCTTATCTGCAGGTCGCTTCCCAGACAATTTACCAGAATATCGGCTATGGCAAGCCGAATGCCGCTGTCCGGCATCTTGCTCCCGGCCAAATGCGCTCCGCCCTGTATCCGTCTCGACAGGTCAATATCTTTGCCGGTTATCTCAACCTGGTTGCTCAGGACCGATACCGACACCTTGTCATGGGATTTGCCGGCCAGAATACGGACTTTTTTCAATTTCGGCTCATCGGCTTCCTGGGCCATGACAAATTCCGACAAGCACCATACCGCCGCCTTCAGTCCTTCACGGTTCGCCATGACACTGCTGTCCTTTATATCGGTCGATAAGTCTATCTTCTGCTCCCGGGTATAAGGTCTTAGGTCGTTGATTACATCGTAGAGTACCGAGCCTACTCCCACGGTTTCCAGCGGCAAGTTCCTCTGTCCGTATTCGGCCTGGGCCATCAGCAGATAGCTGTCTATCAGTTGGAGTGCTTTTTCGGCCGTATCCTGTATGGAGCCGAAGGCTTGTTTGCCGCCGCTTACCGATTTTTCCAGTTCGGCGTGCCGGGCTATGAGTATCAAAGGGTTCTTGAGTTCTCTTACAAGGGACTTGAGCAATCTGTCAGATGATGTATATACGTGTTTGTCTTCCGGGTATGCTGGCACCTTTCACCCCTTGTTAGATATGTATTATCTTAGCACGGGCTAACTGGCCCGGAGCAAGCTCAAGCGTATAAGTATCAGGGGTTGAATGAGATGTTCGGCAGTACGATTTTGTTGAAATCAGACAGATTGTCCGGCACTTCGCAAAATATCTCTATGGTTTTGTCGCGCAGAGGCAATATGACTAGCGCGCCCGGTTTGCCCGGTTCTATCTCGCCATCGAATCTGAGCCCTACTACCGAAGGCACTTTGGGCAAGGAATAGGCCTTGGCACTTGCAGCGCCCGCTTGAACACGGCCCTCGAACTGCTGTACGGAATTATTATATGACTGAGGCACTATAGAAACTTTCAGGGCATAGAGCGCTTCGCTGGCAGCGTTCACTATGTCGGGATTAAAGATGAATTGGTTCTCAGTGCCCGTGTTTATGTAGGCACTCCATGTCTTTGGATAGACTATCCTTAAAGCGCCAAGGTCTCCCGGACCGGTATAGGACTTTAGCGGATATTTCTCTTTTTCCAGGTATTCGTTATCTTTTTGGGCGGCTGTATTTTTCTTTGCCACTTCTACCGCCGCAGCGACCTTCTGATCGCTGTTGTTCTTATAATCCTGACGGGATACGAACGCCCAGGCCGCGAAACTGGCCGTAACGACAAAAAGTATCGCCAGGGCTATGAAAGAGACTAAAAGCGCGCTTGCTTCGCCGCGCTCGTTTCTGATTTTCATAACTCTTATGTTAGTTTAGCTTCTATACCATAGTCAAGAAGCCGCGCCGTCAATGCGTAATGATATTATGCCCGTATTCGGGATAATTCCACCGGCAGAAGACTTATCTGACCTGATTGAAAGCTGCGTCCCATCAAAACCGTCCGGGACAACTTGGGTATAACCATCTTCAGCAAGTGCCATATATAAACCATCGTCTTCGTGTGTGCTACGAATCTCATTGTATCCTGTCAAAAGATACTCTTTAATGCCAGCTCTTGCGAACTCTTTAGTCCATGAAGCTTCGTCTTCGGCATGCGGAATCGACCCGCCAAAAACCATATCAGGGCGATACGCTCTTAATTCATCCCTGAAGTCCCCTATTGCCACATCATTTGCCCTTAAAACATTTTCAGGGTACCCATACGCATTTGAATCAACTGCACGCCAATCTACGACATCGGCGCCATGGCCGCCGTGCAATTCATCCAGCTGCTGTCTGACGCCCAATGCCGTATATCCCGCGCCTGCCGCTACCTCAAGAACGCGTAAAGGTCTGTTTTCTCCTCTTAAAAGTTCTGGTGCCCTCTCGGAAGCGTATTTTGCCAGCGCTTTTACAAAATCCAAGGTCGGATATTCATGAATCTTCAGTTCGTGGCAATGGTCGGTCCAATCCGTAGAAAAACCGAGGAATCCCATTATTCCGAACTCATACTGTTCCCTGATTTGTTCTACCGTCCTGAATTCAAAGTCCGGTACCTGCTCCCCACCCCTTCGGAACCTGTCAAAAAATCCCATGCATATAATTTTGTACTACCAGGGACAAGACTCCAAGCACAAGCTTAATACTCGTATAGAAATACGCCGTCTTTTTCCTTCAAAATGCGCTTTTTCGGTATCTTGTATGCAAAACTGGCTACCAGCCGCCGCTTTTTAGGCAGTGATCTCATCTTTTTATCGAACTTTCCTATATGTCTGTCCATAAGAAAAAGGAATATCCCGTCGGCATCGGACCAGTCCTTATGCCAGAAATTACCCCAGACTATCTTTACATTCTTACGGTATTTGCGGGTGATTATAAGGGATGCGAGCACTAATATAGGGTTCATCTCTACTCCTATGCAGTTTATACCTTTCTGCGCCGCTTCGGCCAGGACGCGTCCGTCGCCGCTGCCCGGTTCTATCAAAGTCTGCCCTTTTTTCAGATTTAACAGTTCCAGCGCGACCTTTCTCTGCTGCCTCAAGGTAGGCAGATACGGCGCACCGAAAAGTATTACGCCTGAAAAACAAAGCGCGACGAAAACACCAGCGATATACCAGTAAGCCATATTATTTCGGAGGCTTAAGTATATCTATCTTAGATTTCGCTTTATCCAGGTATTTCTCTATCTCGGCTATTGTCTTCTGCGCCTGTTTGTACTGCTCTATAGCCTTATCGATATCATCAGTAGTAGACTCCAGCTCCAGCACTATCCGGTCCAGTTCATCCTTGAGTTCCCGATAAGATTTAGTCTTTTTTGCCATCTTCTAATACTTTCGCACGGACGGTGCCGTCTGACAAATCTATGCTTAATCTTCCGGCTTTTTCCGCGGCTTTTACCGTACTTACCAGCTTGCCGTCCGCGGCTCGTACAAGCGCGAATCCGCGGCGCAAGGGAGCCTGCGGGTCCAATGCCCGCACCAGTAATCTTTTCTGCTGTAAATCCTGGCGGTTATGAGCAATCAGATTGTTCATGATGTCGGCCAGTCTGTCGGCCGTATCATCTAAAAGCCGCTTCTTATCCGTATAAAGCGATGTCAGGGAATTATAAATATGTTTCTTCATTGCCGCGGCCTGCAAGCGTTCATGGTCTGCATCCGGCACCAGCAGTTCCGCCGCATTGCTGGGCGTGCTGGCCTGCTTGTCGGCCGCCAGTTCGGCCAGGCTGATGTCGCGCTCGTGCCCTATGGCCACCATGGTAGGTATACGGCTGGCCGCAATTGCTCTGACGACCTGCTCGGTGCTGAAAGCCGACATATCATCAGCGCTTCCGCCGCCTCTTATCATTATCAGCACATCAGGAGGGTCGGCCATCTGATTAAAGTTCTCCACCGCGTTTACCAGCTGGGCCGGAGCTTCCATGCCCTGCACCAGACAGTCCGCCAGTTCTATCCGCAGATTTCCCCAGCGCTGGTCGACAACCTTTACAAAATCCGTGTAAGCCGCCGATTCTATGGAAGTTATCAGCCCTACCCTCTCAGGCGGATACGACAACGGGCGTTTCCTTTCCCGGCTGAACAGGCCTTCTCTTTCCAGTTTTTTCTGCAGCATCGCCTGGGCTTTGGCTAGCGAGCCTTTGCCTACCACCTGTATTTTCAGCACATTAACGCTGAAGCCGAACTGGGGATGCAGTCTGGGTCTGCCGAAAACCTGCAGATTCAGACCGTCTTCCAGCGGTCCCGGCAACTGCTGTACATTGCCGAAGAACCGCACGCTGGACTCTTCGTCCTTCAGGTCGAAATATACCCATCGGCCCTTGCTTACCTTGAAATTGGCCAGTTCCCCGGAAATACCGACGCTCGGATACATCATATCCAATGACTGGTTGAATATCGCTACGAACTCGCTGACGGTAAACGAGGGGTCAGCGCCTATCATACGGCCCCTTGGCCTTTTCTTTCTCCCAGCCTGACTCGTCCAGAGCCTTCTGATAGAAATAATAGCCCGGGGGCAGCTGGATTATCGATGTCAGCACTCTGTACATCACGGTGGCCGGTATGCTCACGCCCGGTGATACGCCGGCGGTAGCCAGGACAGCAACCATCAGGCCTTCATATATGCCTACGCCTCCGGGGAGCACGGATATAACTCCGGCGAAACTGGCGATTATATAGGACAATATTATGGCGCCGGGGTTCACAGCATCGCCGAAGGCAAGATAAATCACATATATACTGGCTATCTCTACGGTGTTTGCAAGCAAGGAATAAACAAACCACGGCCCCAACCGGCGATAATTCTTCAGTATGATGTTGTAGTCCTGGTGCAAGTCAAGGAACATCTGCCTGGATGAAGCTATGTTGATCGTTTCCGGATGTTTTGGCCTTACGACCTGTATGACGCGGTTTATAGCCTTGGTTATCCAGGTAAAGAAAGAGTCTATCCGCTGGCGGCTGCCGACTATGTAAGTTAACAGAACGGTTCCGACTACTATCAGTGTAACCAGTGAGCTGGCCACCAGGATGGTGAAGTTATTTACCTTGCCCTCTACGGCCAGGGACAAAAGACCGAAAAAGGTCAGCACCTGGAACGACAGGAACACACCGACCCAGCGCATCATCTGCACCAGAGTGGATTTACCGGCGTTTATGTCGAACTTCTGCATCCGCAGACCGAAATATGAAAACCCTGTCAGCCCCGCCGTGGGAAATATATTATTCACGAAGTTTACCTCCAGCGATATCCGGAACATCGGCCAATATTTCAGTTTCTTGCCGACTATCCGAAACAGCGACTGGTACAGCTTGGCATATGAATAATGATTGACGTACTGAAAAGCTATTATTATCAGCAGGATTATGATGTTAAGCTCGGACAGACGCGTAAAAGTATCGCCTATCTCCTGCCGGGAAAAATAAACCAACAGCAACAGGGCCAAAAAAGTAACTGTCGTGATGACCTTTCGCCATTTGCTACCGAGTTTTTCTGCCATTCGCTCCATTATAGAACAAACGGCTTTTCAGATTAAATCAGAACCTTCCCCGTATTTTTTCCAGACCCTCTTTCATCATAAGATAAGCGCTGGCTATTGAGTATTTCGCCACGGGCACTCCTATTATAAAACCGGGAGTAGTTTCACTGACGTGCGCCTTGGCCATATCGACTACTTCGCTAAGCTGCCAGCCTCCTACAGCCGCCAGTGTTATAGCAGCGCCTATCAGATATTTCGGGTTTGCATGTTCGTCCCCTCTGGACCGGCCGGGTTCTAACTCTATGCTCATCTTGTGATTGACCAGACATTCATCGGGCCGCGGTTCGGATATTCTTTGGTTTCTTCCAGCTTATAGCCGCATTTTTCGGCCACGCGGTTGCTGCCGGTATTTTCCGGCTTGGCCTTTATAAGTATCTTTTTCAGTCCCAGTGTATTCAAGCCGAAATCAGTCAGTTTCATCACCGCCTTGGTCGTCAGCCCGCGACCGTTCAGCTCGTGGTCTAACCAGTAGCCTATCTCCGGATGCCTCTCGTCATTCAGGTGCATGATGCTTATATGACCGGCTATTCTGTCGTCGTATATCATGCCGTAGCCGTAGCGCATCTCTTTATTGCGCTTGTCCAGGACGGACAGGATAAAGCTTTCCGAGTCTTTCACCGTACGGTTGTCCTTCAGCCACGGCATCCAGGGTTTCAGGTACTTCTTGTTTTTCTCCGTCATATCGAACAGTTCCTGGGCCTCGTCGGGCGTCAGCTGCCTGAGCAGCAGGTGTTCGTCTACGCGTATCTGTAAGTACGGCGGTTTTAACTCCTCCATAATGAAGCAAGTATACCATCATGAGCAGCCTTTCTACTTGATTTATTTTGATAATAATTGTATAATCTTTTTATGCATTTTATGCCTCCACCAAATTACGAACTTCATGAGCGGCGCAAACAGAACCAGGACAGGCTTACGCCTGAAAATACCGGTACGCGGGCAGTTAGATTTTTGGGTAAGCTTACCGGACGTCTTTTCAGGCGAGCACCCGCAACTCCCGAACACAGGGGCTTTGAGGTAGTTGCTACACCCCTGCACTATACAAGCAGCGAAGCAGGCGTTTCCGAAGCTGCCGGCACGGGCCTATCGACCGAACAAAAGCTGGAAATAATGCGCGATACACCCCAGCCGGAAGACGCCGGTCAGAACTAACTAGACGTTTTCGTGATTTTGTTTACTTCTGCGCCAGAAATAATAAGCCGGTATCAGCAGAAGCAATAGCAGCCACCACCAGTTTTTGGATGCGGCCGTCTGGTCGTTCTGGCTATTATTCGTCGTAGAATCGTTGGATACTCCGGCGGCGGCGGACTTTACATCGCTGTCATCGTTGCTGTTATTGTTACCGTCGTTGCTATTATTCGCCCCTGTCGTATTAAAGGCAAAGCTCTGCCCGCCCGCAGTATTGCCCTGATTTGTGTCACCGGAATTATTAGTCGATTGGTTAGATGTGGAAAAGCCGGAAGAGCCGCCGCCCGAGGAAGCTTTCCTGGTATTTCCGGATATCTGGTCGCTTACCGATTCCGGAGAACCGTGAGATACGGTGCGGAAATAATAAGTCGTGCCGGATACAAGCCCGCTTACTATCACCGAATGGTGAGTTACTTTAGTCGAATCTTCAACGGTTGAATGCGCATAGCCGTAGTTAGGAGGAGATCCTAAAGTACTATGCGGTACCGTGTCGTAAATAACGCGTGATGTAGCCGGCTGATTAGTAGTCCAGGTAATCGTAATAGTCGAAGTCGTAGCCAATATAGCCTGTTCACCGTCTATGACCGGGGCTATGCCGTAATCCGCAGTCAGGATACTGCTGGAGTTACCGGCATTGTCATATGCAATTGCCTTCAGCGTCGTATCCACAGTTATGCTTATCGGACCGGTGTATAGTGTGCCATTGCCTGTGTTATTAGGGTCGCTGCCGTCCGTCGTGTAATAGATCCCTGCCAGGCCGCTGCCGCTATCGGAACTTGTCAGTTCTACGGACTGAGTACCGGTGTAGTTACCGGCCGGAGGAGTCGCATCAGGTTCAACCGGTGCAACTGAATCAATTGTCATATGCCAGATTTCGCTCCATGGACTGTAGTTACCGGCAGCATCTTTAGCCCTTACCTGCCAGTACCAAACGCCATCAGCAGCACCCGAAGAATGAATCATATTTGTATTTAAAGTTCCTGAATGCCAGAGCCCAGTAGTCAACACACCACCGCTTTCTGCAGGATTTTGTGAAGCCTGGTACTCGTACTTGATCGGTCCGACATTATCCGTTGAAGTATCCCAGGTAAAGTCAAACTCATTGTCCAGCTCATATGTATTGTTCGGCAAGCCGTTTACCGGCGTACTGGGAGCAGTAGCGTCGTAATAATAATGCACCGGTGCGCTCCAATCACCAATGTTACCGGCATTGTCAATCGCTCGTACATAGATCGTTACTCCACCCTGCTCGCCTGTGGCCGGCGAATGATTGCGGGATGTTCCATTTACGTCGCGGCAGCCACTTAGGGTCTGGCCGCTTATCTGCACTCCAGGACAAGTACTGCCGCCGAATGTATGCAAGTCGTCATACAGGTAGGCAATCTGATAGTGATTGATGCCGTTGGCATCCGTAGCCGGATCCCATTGGTTCAGAATCGGCGCAGTGTTGAAATATTGCTCAGCAGTCGGCTTAGTAATGTTGGGAGCAGTCGGTGCGGTGTTGTCGACGGTGACCAATTGCCGACCAACCGGGACGCTGTGGTTTGTGGCACCGTCTTCAGCGACTACGCTTAGGCAGTAAGGGCCGTTTAATGTCGATGTGTCCAAACTGGCTTCGTAACGGCCGCCGTTTAATGTACCCAGAGCTTCTATCAGGTGTGTGCCATTGCCGGTACAGAAAGGCAAACCGTTGCGTACTTCTTCGGGGGACGTTACGTAGAAAGTGACTGTGCTTAAGTGGACGTCGCTGGCTAGTGCGCTGACATCGATTTGCTTTGCAAACACCGTGGGCAATGGGTTGTTGTCGATACGGAAGTCCGACACGTTGGGCTTTGTGCTATCGATAGTAACTTTCCAGGGACCAGACCAATTGCTGCAATTGCCGAGGCTGTCGCAGGCGCGAACTTGCCAGTAGTAGGTTGAGTCGGCGCTGTGGGTGGCGTCAATTTGCGTATTGGTACCAGTTGAGGCTGGGCCGTAACGCAGTGAAGTTAATGCTTTAGTTGTCGGGTCAACGGTGCTTGTTAAAGATGACTCGTACTGGTAAGTTACCGGGCCATTCCCTTCTGGGTCGGTCACACCGTTCCATTTGAGAGTTGCGTCACTGCCGCGGATTAGACTGCCGTCAGCGGGGCGGTAGAGGGTCGGAATTGGTGGCGGCTTGGCATCAACAACGAACGATATGTGCGTGCTGATATTGCGGTTGCCAGCAGCATCATATGCCTTGGCGCGGACCGTGTATGTCCCGGAAGGCAAAGTCGAAGGGCATGAACCGTAGTGGGCGGCAGCACACAGGTCGAAGTCAGTGAGTGTGATAGAAGGCTGATTAACCGAGTAATTAGCAGTACTAAAGTGAACACCGCTCGGTCCGGTTACATCAAAGCCGTACTCAATCAAGTTTGACCCTGTGCCGTCCATGTCGACACCGATTTTGAGGTTGTTGACCGTTGCGCCAGAGCTAGGGCTCGTGAAAGTCACGGTTGGTGCGGTGTTGTCGATAGTATAGTGCCTGAAATAAGTATCGCCGGTGCCCGATGGGTTACCTGCGGCGTCATATAATTTGCCTACGTCCAATATGGCATCGCCATCATCAATCTGTGTGGTATCTACCGTCAGCGTGCCGGTGCCTGACGACAAGTCTACATTGGCTCCTTTGAGCTTTTGGGGAGGTGCTGAGTTATACAGATATGACCATATATGATGCAAAATTGTCGGATCCAGGTTGTCATCCTGTACCGTGATGGTAAAAGTTACGGTCCCGTGTAGCAGGCTTCCGGCTGCCGGTGTAACGGTAACTACAGGTGCCACACTGTCATATACAAGACTGCAGGTAGCCGGGTCGGACCAGACACCGTTGCTGCCCTTGTACTGGACCGAATACGCATAAGTACCCTGGTCGTTCGGCGACGCGCCGTATCCCTGCCCTATATTAGCCCCTATCCAGGCATCCGTACCGGTCGTCCATGAATAAGGCGTACCGTGCGAGCCGCTTGGATAAGTCGGAGTAACCTTCCATTCAGTCTGTGTCTGGCCATCCGGCAGCGACCACAGCAGATGGGTCGAATATATACCGTCTGCTCCGGTTATCGCGCCACAGTCCAGAGTGTTTGAGCCTTGTGTAAAATGCAAATCCGTCGGAGCCGGTGGCGGCGTAGTATCAACCGCATAGGTTATGGTCGGCACATTTACCGTTATAGAGGGGTCTTTTCCGGAAGCTTCATGAATGACAACAAAATTATTATCTCCCAGTTCCAGCGTGACCGGTACTGAAAAATGATTTCCTGTTATAGAGCTGGTAGAGCCAACCACCGTGTCATCAGGACTATCGACAGCACCATTATTATTAGCGTCCTTATAGATAGTAACCGTACCGCTGGAGTTACCCGTGTCACCTTCTACTGTATAGCTGGAAACACCGACGGTCACAGGGGCGGATGGATCGGTTACGCTAGGAGTCGGCGTGGTACCGCCGGCATAGACGGTCTTCAGGCTAAGCCCCGTAAATAAAAATAGGCTGGAAATCAGCCCAATGAATAATATCTTAAACTTGTTGTTTATAGTGCGCAGCCCATAATCACTGCTATACACTTGATGCGTTTTTCCCAAACCAAACTCCTAAAGCTTCTTAATACCTCTCCCTCGCATAACCATAACATATTTATACGGTTTAATAAACGAGCAATACATACTAATCTTCTTCGCCTGCTTCAATACCTTTCAGCTCGTCCGCCGTAGGTCCCGCCTCTTCCGGAGCAGAAGCTACAGCTTCCTCTTCCTCGGCTTCTTCAATAGACTCGCCTACAGCTTTCTGAGCCAAGCGTACCTTTATATCCTGCAGGGGTTCCAGCAGATAATCCGGCAGTTTGCCTTCGGCTATCAATCTTTCTATGGCTGCGACGTTATGTGTCTCAATCGTTATAGATTCATAAGGAGTATGACGCCCGCCCGTCCTGTTCAGGCTCAATACGCCCAGCCTCTCTACGGCCGGCTTTGCCAGGTTCCATTCGTTCTTTGTCCACTCGTTTTCTTCCGACAGTGCCGCTATAGGCGAACCGCCATCGTCCTTTTCAATCTTGCCGTCATGCATTATTACCGAAGCTACGGCTTCTTCCATGGCTTCCCGGGTCTTTGGCGACAGTTTGACTTCTTTCGGTTCCTCTTCTACCTCAGGATCTCCGCCGTTTTCTCCTCCTAGCAAATGCGTATGTTTGCCGACAAAGCGCGACAAGGCATCAGCTTTTCTTTGGATGACCGAAACCTCGCCGCTGTCAGCGTCCTGCCTGCTCATGCCTGTTATTTCGGCCAAGCGGGCATATAGGGCTTCGGCCTTGGTAGCGGCTCTCTGTACTAATGCGGCCTGGCTTAGCTCCAGGCTCTTTTCTTCCTCAGGAGAATTTCCTTTCACCTTTTATTTTTAACATTTTTTACCTGTTTTGTCTACTATGTTGTAATACTGTTCGTTTAACCTGCACTTGCGAAAACCGGCTTTTGCTACTACAATTAGTCGCGATTATGTCAGCAAACAGTGGTTTCTTTAGAGGTAGCGAGCCGGGAGCGGTTATAGAATGCCAAGAAGTATTGGACGAAGATGCCGTTTTAGAGCATTTCGGTATCCCAGGCAGCCCGACCGTCCCCCGCGAAGCTCTCGACGGGGCAGTTTTAGAAGAGGAAGATGTCGCCATGCTTTTGCGTGCTGGCACGCTAGGGGGTACGAGTGTGGGCAAAGAAGTTTACAGGGTTAAGGTCGAAGGTGCAGTCGAGGAGTTCGTCGATAGGTTCGGCTGGGGCCCCTACCCCGTCGTACTTCTTTAAAGGCGCATTCGCATTCTGCTCTCCAGAACCTTTTTCCAGATTGATCCGCCTGTCCGGCGGTAGTCAAAGTTAGGTATTCTTAGAGATTCTGCGCGCTCGCTCCATAA
>DASUKF010000009.1:0-15531 GCA_036278875.1 Saccharimonadales bacterium (SeqCode)
CAGGGCCTGGAGCACAAAGAGGAAATTACCGGCGCGACCGAGGTAACCATAGCCGATAAGAAGATAAACAGCCTGGTTATCAAAGAACTCTCCAAACATTTTGACGATGGTATCGTAGGCGAAGAAGAAAGCACCGACAGCTACGGCATGGGCAGAAGATGGATTTGCGATCCCATAGACGGCACCAAAGCATTTGTCATAGGAGCACCGACTGCCATGTTCTCTCTCGGACTGGCGGTAGATGGCATACCGGTGCTGGGGATGGCATATGACCCGTTCTTAGATAGGATGTACTGGGCGGTAAAAGACCGGGGCAGTTACTGCAATGGCCGCCGTTTGAACGTTTCGGACAAGAATCTGCCGGGCGGCTATATTATGATGCACAGCGACCCTACGAAGATAGTCAAAGACACAGAACTGATAAATAACCTGGTAAAAGCAGGCGCAAACCTGGACGCGCTTTACGGCGCCGTTTATAAATCATGCCTGGTTGCCCAGGGTAGGGTTTCCGGCTATATAGAGAAAGAAGTGAACCCGCACGATATCGCCGCTACCCATATAATAGTCGAAGAGGCCGGCGGCAAGGTTACCGGCTATGACGGCAAGAAACTCGATTATAGCAAGCCTTTCAGGGGCGCTATATTATCCAACGGCCTGGTGCATGAAGCTCTTGTCAAAGCCGTTAAACAATAATCAATCGAATTTGATACTCTTGGCTATCTCCAGCCCCGTTTTGTAAGCCATGTCCTGCTTGTAGCTGTCCGCGGGCATGACGCGTGTCTGCAGATTATCCTTCTGCTGGTCGCTGCCAAATCCGCCGGCTATCAGGTAGGCTTCCGGCTCGCTGGCATAATTCGGTCCCAGAGTATCCCCTTTAATCAATTTGAATCCTCCCTGCAATATGAAATAGGCGAAATTATCCGGCGTATCCAGACCGAAATCAGTCAGATATGTATTTTTCCGCTGACTCGGTCCCGGTTCGGAGTAGCTCACTTTCTGCGAAGCCGACAACGCATAGCCTCTGCCCAGATATTTGCTATCGCTGGTCCCGGCGGTACTCATCTCAATATAAACCTTGAAATAAGTCTTGCCGCTCACTCCACTATTGTCCTCCATGTCGAACCCTGGCGATTTTACCAGGATATAATTGCCTTTTTCACTAACCTGCCAGGAATCCGGATATTTCAATTCCAGCTGAAGTATATCGCTGGTGTAATGTTTGGTAAGCGCCGTGCTGCCCAGCGCAAGCTCCTCCGGATTCGCCTGGCTGTTTTCTTCCTGGTTTTGGCTGCTTTGATTAGTTTGTGCCGGCTTATTATCAGTCTTTATGCCCGGCAGGAGCTTCCAGCCTGCGAAGACAACCACGGCTATGATGAGTAGCACAATCAGCATATAGATAAATCTTCTTGCTATTTCCGATTTCGGCGCCCTTTCCACGGGCGAAGATGAGAGGGGGGTATGCGACAGATGCTCCTGCGGCACATCTTTTGGCACATTCACAGGTGTTTCAGGGAGTTCTTCCTCGCTATAGGTAGGCTCCTCGTACTGGCCCGAGTGATGGATCTCCCGCTGTTCGTCGTCCGGCATATGCTTGCCCCCTTTGACAAGTAATATTATGCGCTTGACAGCGTGTTATGCAAAATCAATACTTCGTTTCGTCTGCGAGTTTATACATCGCCCTTATCTTTTCAGGGTCAACCTCTCCGTCCGTTTCAATACCGCTGGCCGTGTCTATGCCCAGAGGTTTTTTGGTCTTAAAAAGCTCTCCGGCAAGTGCTTCGTCCACGCCGCCGGCTATCAGACTCGGCTCGTTTACGGCTATATTTTTAGCGTCTAGTTTCTTACCGCTTCCGGGTACCGCATTGTCCAGTATGCTCAGAAAGGCTTCTTTCGGTCTTTCTTCGGCGGGTCTTATGGTCTTGATTACCGGCAGATTATAGTTTTCCAGATTTCCCTCGTGACCGGACAGCTGCAAGACCTTAATGCCCGTCTGTTCGGCTATATGATTCACTTCTTCCGGCGGCTGGTCTTCGAACACTCCGACTGACAGCGTATTATTCACCGAAGCCGCTATTTCTCTGCCTTTTTCAACGCTTACTTTGCGCCGGCTTCTCGGGACGAAGTTTATGCCTATCATATCCACGCCCAGTTCCTCGCACAGCTTGGCATCCGCCGGGCTTCTCATACCACATAGTTTCAGAAGAGGTCTGCCTAAAAGTTCTTTTATCTTCAGCTGGGGGAAGGGATGGCGCATCAGGACCGTGCCCACAAGTATGCCATCATAATTTTTTGGTACGTCGGCATAAGTGCCGATACCGCTTTCCGCGACCTTTATGATTCCCTCAGGAATTTTGCGGGCAAGCCCTTCAAATAATCCGGTATCTATGGAAAAATCATGCAAATTGCGCGAGTTCACTCCGATTATTTCCGGTTTTATCTGTAGGGCTTTCTCAAGCTCGGCTTCCGAATGTACTTCCACCAGCACCTGCAGGCCCAATCCCAACGCATAATCATAGAGTTCTCTCAATTTTTCTTCTTGCAAAATATTTGCAATAAGCAAAATCATATCGGCACCACATGATTTTGCCTTATATATATGTTCTTTGCGGATAATGAAGTCTTTACAAAGAAGAGGCAGATTCACGGTTTTTCTAAGCAGCGTCAAATCCTCAAAGTTACCGCCGAAATCTTCCGATTCTGTAAGTACGCTTATCGCCGAAGCTCCGGCCCGTTCATAGATCCTGGCCTGTCCGGCTATGTCCAGGCTGGCGTTTATCGTTCCTTCGCTGGGACTGGCCCGCTTAATCTCGGCTATCAAACCGCCCTTGTATTTCTTGCCGGCTTCCGGCAGTTTGCCCGTCGCAGTAAAATCACGCTTATGATCGCGCGCTATTATATCGGCGAGCGCCGACGGCATACGGTAATCTTCCAAAACTTTCTTAGCCCTGCCCGACTCAAGCGACTGTTTAGCGAGCTTGTAGCATTCTTTCAAATCGTGCGATATCTCAGCCAGATATAAGGCCATGGCGGAGTTAACCAGCACCAAGTCTGTCAGCCTGGACTTATCATCGCCGTTTATGACAGCTTCCGCCAGCATCAGGTTATCTTCCGGATCGGTAGCAATCTCGGAAAAATCCTTGACCGGTTCAACGCCTAAATCTTCGGGCCCTATATCGTACTCCCTTATAGTTCCCGACGATAATTCAACTATATGGGTAGCTCCGTTGAGTGTTATTTCGTCCAGTCCGTCACTGCCGACGGCTACGATTACTTTTTGTTTGCCGAGCAGTCTTGAAACTTCGGCTATCAGGCGCGCATATTCGATTTTCGGAGTGCCGATAAGCTGGTTTTCGGTTCTGACCGGACTTAAAAGCGGACCCAATATGTTAAAGAAGCACGGTTTGCCCAATTCCGCCCGGACCGGTGCAAAAAATCGCATCGCCGGATGGAAACTTTTGGCATATAAAAACGCCAGGTTATACTCATTGAATCTAAGCTGGAGCTCCTGCGGGGAAAGGTTGATTGGAACATCCAGCGCACTTAGCAAATCGAAACTGCCGAACTTACCGCTGGCAGCATTATTACCATGCTTTGCGACTTTGACTCCGGCGCCGGCTACGATAAACGCGCTGATAGTACTGACGTTCAGACGCGGCAGCCCTGAACCGCCGGTGCCGCATATGTCTATGGCTCCCGGCAAATCAGGAACTTCGGGCATCTGCCCGTACATATAATCAACGGCTTCAGCTATCTCTTCGGCCGGCGGGAAAGCGTTATCGGACAGATATTTCTTCTGTTCGTCCAAAGATAGCTTGCCATCCACGGTACGGGCCAGAAATTCTACGATTCTCATCTGTTTAGGTTCCTCTTACGATATTAACAAAATTCTCCGCTATCTTTGACCCTAGCTCGGTAGCGTAGCTTTCCGGATGAAATTGCAGGCCGTATATCGGATGCTGCCTGTGGGCGATGCCCATGATTTCCCTTCCGTTTTTTTCTACCGACTGGGAATCCGGGTCGGTCTCGGCGAATATTTCCAGTTCATCGGGCAGAGGCTTATCAGCATCTATCATAAGGCTATGGTAGCGCATCACATCTATAGCGTCCGGTACACCGGCCAGTATAGGATTTTCTTTTATAATTTTGAGCCGCGATGTCTTTCCGTGCTGCGGCACAGGGGCTTCTTTCAGGCTTGCTCCGAAGACGGCCGCTATGCCTTGAAATCCCAGACAGATGCCTAGAACCGGCAGACCTTTGCGCCCGAAACTGTTTATTACTTGCATGTTCTTACCGAAATAACCTTCATCCAGCGGCGTGCCCGGCCCGGGGCTGATTATTACGCCGTCGTACATACCTTGCTCCAGCCTAGACAGAAAATCCTCATCATTGCGCACGACTTCAACGCTTGCGTCAGGCAGCGCGCCGAACAGGTGCTCCAAGTTATAGGTAAAGCTATCGTAGTTGTCTATTATCAGAAGCTTACTCACCCGCGGCCTCCTTTATCGTCTGTTCCATGCCCGTCAGCTTGGCAACCACTTCGTCATATTCCTTTTCCGGGTCGGAGTCAAAGACGATTCCGGCGCAGGCCTGGTTGAAGCAATCATTACCGGAGCAGAACAGTCCGCGAATCGATATAGCGAACGCGCAGTCGCCGTTCATGCTGAAGCGTCCTACCGCGCCGCCGTATGGTCCGCGCGGACGGTCCTCGTTGCGGGATATTATCTTCATCGTTTCTATTTTGGGGGCTCCGGTCAGTACGCCACAGGGCATTATGCCCGCCAGCAGATCGAAGCTATCCTTATCCGGTCGCATTTCTCCGGCCACATTGCTGTATATATGCTGAACATATTTGAACTTGATAATATGCATCAGCTCCTCTACCTTCACCGAGCCGTACTTGCTGACTTTGGATATGTCGTTCCTGTGCAGGTCTACCAGCATGGCGTGCTCGGCCTTTTCTTTCGGGTCGTTCAGCAGCTGGCGGGCAAGTTTCTTATCTTCTTTTTCGTCGCCTCCCCGCCTGACGGTACCTGCCGCAGGAGTAGTAAGTATCTTTCCCTCCATGGAGCTGACCACCAATTCCGGACTGGAACCGAATACTTCGCGCTCACCGAAATGCACATAATACATATAGGGGCTAGGGTTTACTTCGCGCAGACGATTGTAGATGGCGAATTTATCGCCTTTTATATCGTAATCTTCGCGGAAGCCGACCTCTACCTGGAAACTATTGCCTTTTCTTATTTCTTGCAGGGTGCTTTCTACCGTTTCCTTGAATTTGTCTTTTTCGACTGACAGGCCTCTGCTTGTAATGGATTCTACCGTGTCCGGAGGTTCCACGCCCTGAAGCTGGCCGATTACGTTCAAAATCGTCTTGCTCCTGTTCTCGCCAAAGGTGTAATAAACAAGTTCTTCGGTTGCGCTGTCGTATATCACCCCGTCCACATACAAGCCCATCTCAAAGAGCGGGAAGTCAGGATGTTCTTTCAAATCAAGCGCCGGTTCGAAGTAATTCGCCGCTTCGTATGAGAAGTAACCGATGAGTCCGCCCTGATACCGGGTAGCTGTCGGGATTTTAGGCAGATATTTTTTCAGCTCATTGTACGGGTTATCCGCGGTTATTTCTTCGTCTGTCTCCTTGCCGGTTATTTTCAGTTTGTTTCCCCGGGCAGAGAATATATAAAGCGGGTCAAATCCTATGGTGTAGTACCGGTCCTGCTGTTTCGGCAGCACCAGCGACTCGAACATATATGAAGTCTTGAAGCTGTATTTGAGCGCATAATAAAGTTTCAGATAATCCACTCCCGGAGGCAGCTTGGTTATCTTCGGTTTGTCTTTTAGGAAACTTAGATCAATCATCCTGCAGCGTTTTCTTAATACCGGGTTTTCCGTATTTCAGTTCGCGACTGCCGCGGGTAACGGTAGCTATGGAAACACCCAGGGATTTAGCGATACTTCTTTGATTGTCGCCGTCCATCAGCTTTTTGAATATCTGCAAGCGTATTGCCAGTTCAGCTCTTTCCTGCGGCGTCAGTATATTTGACAGAATTTCAGACATTGTAAATTTGTCATCAATTTTACAAAGAAAATCCAAAAGCTCGTCGTCGTATCTTTTATTCACCCGTTCATTATACATATATTAATGTACTATTGCAATAGTACAAATAGGGAAGTCGAGTAGGGAAGAGCTAAATAATGAGTTTGCTGGCAATTCATTCGCAGGAAATGAATTACTTAGTTTACTACTTTAATGCCCGTAGAAGCCGCGCGCGTCCTTGTCCGGAAGTGTACAGAAGGTTACTCCGGCCTTGACCAGAGTATCTACAACCACCCCGTCATTGACTGAACCGCGTGTAGTAAGTATGGCTTCCACCCCGGCATCGACTAGCAGCTGCGGGCCGTCCGGGAACGGAAAGAAACTGTCGCTATAGGCCGAAGCGCCTTTTATGTCATGTCCCGCGTTCCTGGCCCGCATCAGCGCAACTTCGGCTGCGGTAACCCTGTCCTGCTGGCCTACGCCATTGGAAAGAAGCATGCCGCCTTTGACTATACAGATAGTATTGCTATTGCCGGTGCAGCCTACTGCCCAGGCTAACTGCATATCGTTCATCCGCTCTTCTGTTGGCTTTTTACCGTTTATTTCTACATCCGGCGATGAGCAGTCTATGACATGAGTGTAATTGTCCTGCGCCAGCCTGCCGCCCCGGACGTATCTTGGCCTGAGATTCTTATCCAGGGAATCCTGGTCCAGATTGCCCAGCGCAGGGTTTACCAGCACGCGCAGTTTGCCGTTCTTGCGCTTCAATAGCTCCATCGCATCGTCGTCAACGGCCGGAGCCATTATGATATCCAATATCCTTTTGCCTTTGTCCATTTTGTACGTCATTATTGTTTCGGCTATTTTCTTGTCTATCTTAGTATTTATTACAACGGAACCGCCGAAAATGGCTCGCAAATCTCCGTCCAGCATCTTCTGTACTACCGTAACCGCATCGGCGCCATATCCAGCCCCACAGAGGTTGCCGTGCTTGGCACCCATAGCTATGGCCGGAACTTTGCCGTTGTTCTTGTCAAAAGCGGCAGCGGCATGAGTGATAGTCTGCAACAGTCTGTCTACATCGGTATAGTTGTTATAGCTCAGTTCGATTCCTTCTATCAGTTTGAACTTGCCTAGGCTCAACAGATCTGCATTATCACGCTCTATATATAGCGCCGCGTTCTTCTGCCATGGGTTCTCGCCGTAGTCCGGTGCAGCTACTCTCTCGCCTATAAAACCACGCGTGCTGCCTTCTCCCAAATAGTTCGCGGATTTTATCATGTAGTTCGCTACTTCATATTCGGCCTCGGCCGCCAACCTTTTGATGAATTTCTGTTCTTCCGGCCTGCCGCTCTTCAACCAGTCCAGTACTTCTTTCCGGTGCTCGGGACGGGATAATACTATCCTTCTGCCCTTGGCTGCGGCATGCAGAAGCGTCGGCCCGCCCACATCGGTCTTTTCTATTACGTCGGCTTCTGTTGAACCAGGGTTTTCTATAGCTTCTTTGAGCGGGTACATGTCGACACAGACCAAATCTATGCGCGGGATCCCTAAACTTTTCAGTTCCCCGGATTGCTCTTTGGAATCGTCAGCCAAAAGGCCTGCATATATCTCGCGCGATAGGGTTACTACCCGATGCCCCAGTATGGCTCCTCCGCCGGAAAGTTCGGTTGTATCGGTTACTTCCACGCCGGATTTTCTGATAGCTTCAGCAGTACCGCCGGACGCATATATGCGCCAGCCCAGGTCAGAAAGACCGCGTGCGAATTCCTCTATCCCCGCCTTGTTATAAACGGACAACAATGCAGTTCCGGCACTTTCAGCCATCGTTGCTATCATCTCCCTTGTAAAAAACTGTTAAATTAAGTAAATACTATTTACTGAACTATTCTATACTATAAGAGTAAAAATGGCTACAAACACCCCCCTCTCCGATAAAGAGTTCGAGGAACTGGTCAATAAGGCTTTTGACCATATCCCCGAGCTGTATCAGAAAAACCTGAATAATGTAGCCGTTACCATCGCCGACGAACCTACCCCCGCCCAGAGAGAAAAGCTGAAACTCAGGTGCAATGAAACATTGTTCGGACTATACGAAGGTATACCTCTGACCCAGCGTGGCGCGGGCTATAACCTGGTCTTGCCGGACCGTATCACCATTTTCAAATTGCCGATGCTGCGTGCTGTAAATAGCATGGACGAACTTGCCGAGCAGGTCAGGCATACACTTTGGCATGAGATTGCACATTTTTACGGCCTTAACCATGCCCAGATACACAAGCTGGACGGCGGCAGATAACTATTCTTCCTTGCAGATTTCGCAGAGATCGTCTTTTTTGTATTCTGACATCCAGTGTTTTGTTGCCTTAAAGAAAGGCTCGTAGTCGCGGTAAGCTATAAAGTCCGCCGCGCGGCGCAGGGTCCAGCCTATGATTCCGTAAAATTTCATCCTGCCCCACTCCACCGCGGCCCAATGCGGCCCGGCCGGTATCACGTAAATAGGTTGTTTTGCTTCATACGGGAGCGGCGGCAAGTGATCCGCTAGGCGCTTCATGTTGTGTGCTATATACACCCCGTCATAAAGTGCCGTCTGCGCCATGCCGGAATAAGCCGTGTCGGCATTATCGCCTATCACATATATGCTCGGTTCGGCCTGCAGGAACTGGTCCACCCGGACCTTATGGTTCTTGGCCAACTGGAAATTTTGAGCGGTAAAGAAAGGATTGTTCGCCATACCCGCCGTCCAGATTACGGTATGGCTGCGTACCGGTTTGCCGTTTACCAACAGTTCTTCCTCGTTTTCTGATTGGACTACCGCCTTTAGGTATATCTTTACCCCTTTTCGTTTCAGTTGGCGATGGACTTTTTTTGAAACCCTTTTAGAACTCCGCGGCAGGACCCTGTCGGCGGCTTCTACCAAATCCACATGCACGCTTCTTTTCTCTGCGCCATGCTTCTTGCAGATACGGTTTATGTAATCACCCAGAACTCCGGCCAGCTCCACTCCCGTAGGTCCGGCACCGACCACTACATAGTTCAGATCGGTGTGTTTGGTTTCGACTATATGCTTGTGCATGTGCTGTTTCAGTTTCTCGGCGTCTTCCAGCGACTTGATTCCGTAAGCGAACTTGTCCAGGCCCGGTATACCGAAATAGTTCGTCACCATGCCGAGCGCGAACACAACAAGGTCATATTCGTACTTCTTGCCGCTCCCGCCCATCACGAACTTTCCTTCCCTGTCGATGGATTTGGCCGTGTCATGCACTATATTTACCGCCGGTACTTCCGAAAATATTTCGCTAAGCGGTATGTCGGACTCGTCTTTGCTGCCGCCGGTAGCGGTATGGTACAGCGAAGGATAATAGCGGAAATCCTGCTGGTCACTTATAAGAGTTATGTCGAACCTGTGGTCGTGCGCCAGCTCCAGCGCGGTCTTTACTCCGCCGAAGCCCCCTCCTACTATCAACGCTTTATGCTTTTTGTTTCCTTCTGTCATTCAACTTTAGTTTAACAAAATATGAACCTCAGTAAAGCACGCTTATGTTAAACTGATGAAGATATGGCAGTTAACGCCCGAGAACTCGCAAAGCTTATAGACGGCGAAGTCGACGACACAAAAAAAGCAAAAGATTTCTACAGTCACGATGCCAGTATGTTCGAACTTAGGCCGCAGGTTGTAGCTTTCCCTGCTAATAGTGAAGATATCCGGAAAATCATTAAATATGTGAATGATAACAAGGCCAAAGATCCGGAACTGTCCATCACGGCACGCAGTGCAGGTACCGACATGACCGGCGGTGCCATAAACCAGTCGATAATCATCGACATGACCAAACACTTCAACCAGATCGAAGAAGTCACTCCTAAATACGCCCGGGTACAGCCCGGCGTACATTATAGGGATTTCGAAGTCGAAACCTTTAAGCATGATGCCCTGCTTCCCACCTTCCCGGCCAGCCGCGAGCTATGCACCGTCGGCGGTATGGTCGCTAACAATTCCGGCGGCGAGAAATCGCTGGAGTTCGGCAAGACCGAAAAATTCATAGAGGAATTAAAGGTCGTCTTCTCAAATGGTCGCGAATACATCGTCAAGCCTTTGACCAAGAAAGAGCTGGACGAAAAGATGGAACAGAAGGATTTCGAAGGCAAGCTCTACCGCGGTCTGTTTAAAATAGTCGATGATAATTACGATGTTATTAAGGCCGCCAAGCCGAAGGTCAGCAAAGACTCCACCGGATATCATTTATGGAATATCTGGGACAGAGAAAAAGGCATGTTCGATATGACTCAGGCCATCGCAGGCTCACAGGGCACGCTGGGTATAGTGACCGATATTAAATTCCGCCTGGTCAAGAAGCCCGTGCATTCCGGGACGCTGGTGATATTTCTACGCAACCTGGAAAAGCTCGGTGAAATTATCCCCACCGTGCTAAAGAAAAAACCGGCTACCTTTGAAGGTTTCGACAATTACACCCTGATGCTCAGCTTCAAGCTGTTTTATTATTTCCACCAGGCACTCGGCTGGGGCGGCATGACCAAACTGGGCATTCAGCTTATCCCGGACGCCGCCAAGCTCATGCGCGGAATTCCCAAAATGGTCCTGCTGGTTGAGTTCACCGACGAATCACCTGAGCTTATAAAAAAGAAAATCCGCGAACTACACGAGGAACTTAAGACATATCACAAGGTCGCTTCGTTCGAAGAGGACGAGACCGAGGAAAAAGAGCTGAAATTTTGGATAATGCGCCGCGAGAGTTTCAACCTGCTTCGTAAAAAAGTGCATGACAAGCACACCGCACCGTTTATCGACGACCTGGTCGTTCCGCCGGAGCATCTTACGGAATTTCTGCCTAAGCTGCGCGAGATAGTGAATAAGTACAAACTGCTGGCGACGGTCGCCGGGCACATGGGCGACGGCAACTTCCACGTCATTCCGCTGATGAAGTTCGAGCTTGAGAGCGAAAAAGCCAAGATAGAACCGGCTATGCGCGAAGTCAACGAATTGGTGTTAAGCTACGGCGGCTCCATGAGCGGCGAACACAATGACGGCATGAGTCGTGGACCGTGGCTGAGCCAGCAGTATTCCGAGGAAATAATGAATCACTTCCGCGAGGTAAAGAAACTATTCGACCCGAAGAATATCTTCAATCCGAAGAAAAAGACCGATGCCGACTGGCAGTTCTCAATGTCGCATCTGCGCGAACATTTTTAAATTTATTCTACTCGTTCGCGGCGGCCGGCTACCATGTTATAGATAAACGCTATCAAAGCTATTATCAGAAGCAGATGTATAAACCCTCCGGCCACATGTCCGATGAATCCAAGCAGCCAAAGTATTAGCAGAACTACTATTATCGTCCAGACCATATTTTTCTCCTTATTAACAGACCGATTATAAAGCGGACAAAAAATATGCGCTGGAAGATATCTAACAATTTATCCAACTATACGGTATCTCACCCCTGTATCGGGGTTACCGTTTTGTTCCTTATGTTTGGTATATTCTATTGCTTCTCCCGGAAAACGACCTACAGAACGAGTCGGTAGAGGATACCAGGAAGTAATTCCTTCCTCTCCTCCTTCGCCATAAGGCCCGTATGTCATTATGGCGAAAGCCGCTAAATCAGATGAATAGCCAACAAGCCCACGATGGCTTTCACCTTCTTCATCTATAACTTCTAAGTCAAGGCCGTCAGTTATATCCAGTGCCAGCAATTGCTTTATTAACTCGGCTCGAGTTAATAAATCTGTTTCTTGTAACACAACAGGGCTAGGCATAGATATATAATAACATAAAAATTATATATTGTCTAGATACTGTTCCGTCAAATTTTAGCGAAAGAATAGGAGTTTTACGGCGGACAGGATTACGACTATTACAAATAGCAGACGCACCCATTTGTCGCCTTTTTCCAGTGCAGCCTGTGCGCCCCATGCCCCGCCGATAAATGTGCCGATTGTCATCGGTATACCTAACTTAAAATCTACCAGGCCATGCGACAAAAATACCAGGAATGTGGTAATAGTCAGAAAAAGACCGGGTACAGATATGGTCGCCTTAGCCTGCAGGTAAGTCATACCGAAGAAGAAAATCAACGCATACATAGCGAAGGCTCCAGCACCGGCCCCCAGGAATCCGCCGTATACCATGATTACGAAATAAATCAGATATCCGAAAGCAACCGTGTCCTTATTTTCTTTCACGACTTTCAGGCCCTTTTCCGGGTTCAAAAGTATTATCGGAATCATCATGAACAGCAATATCCCGACTACCGTTTCAAGCGCACCGGCATCTGTCCTGACGAGGGCCTTAGCACCGATAAGACCGCCGATTATCGCCAACGGCGTCAGCTTCAGCCCTGTAGCCAGACGTACTTTTTTCGCACGGTAATATTTAGGCAAGGAAGATACTATTACGCCCATGGTCGCCAGTGCGTTGGTCGCGATAGCGCTGTTAGCCGTCAGGCCCAGGAATATCAGCACCGGGATAGACAGTATGCCCGCGCCGCCCGTAACCGCCGCCATGAACCCGGCGGCAATACCGGCAAGGAAACTGATAACCATATGAGTTATGTCCACGCTCATACTATACAGCCTTTAATAAAAGAACAGCAGATACGCCACGAAGGCCAAGCTTACCACGGTTAGTGCGGATCTCATATATTTATCCGGTATTTTCTTTGCGTACTCCGTAGCATACCTGCCGGCCAAAAATGTGGCGCAGAACATCGTAAGCAGATACGGCCAGATTATCAGTCCCGCAAAAGCAGTGATTATCAGTGAATAAATCCTGGACGGCACTGTGGCTGCGGCCTTGATACCCTGGCTCTGGATGAATGACCAGCCCAAAATAGTCATCAGGCCTATCCTGCTGAAGGCGCCCTCGCCCGCTGTCATAAAGTTAGAATAAATACCTATCAAAAACATAAATCCTATGACGACCTCGTATCTTGTGCGGCTTATCTGTCGGGGTTTACGGCCTTTGTTGAAATGGGCATCCGCCAGCACCAGCAATACGGTTACTATCATCAGATAGCGAATGATAGTCCCCGGTACATTCAGCAGCAGCCAGGTGCCGACTATGCCGCCTGCGGTCAATGGAATAGCCAGTATCAATACCCATTTTTTGTTAGCTCTAATTTTCTTAATGGTTTCCGACACTATTCCGGCTTCCGTACCCAAAGAAGCCGCATTATCTACGGCAATGGCGGATTGCAAAGGTACTCCGGTAAGCAAAAGTGCCGGCATGGTAACTATGCTCCCGCCGCCTACCAGCGCGCCAAAACTCTCGCCTATCAGTCCGGCAAAGAAAAGAACCGGAAAATGCCACAGCTGAATATCCACGGCAAATACCTGGGAGAAATCAATCACCTGCTAATTAAACATCGTTTATCCGGCAGTAGCAACTTTGCTCGCTATTTCAGCGGGTGTAGCTTGGATTCGGACTTTTGTTCGAACTCAAGGAGTAGAAGCGTCGGATACCATGACATGACAACCGCCATTTACAGAGTCTCTATTTACATCTTGAGGCGGGCAATGAAATTTGTGCGGCTGCTCGCCGCAACCAACGACTCCCACCGTAGCAGATACAGCAATGCCTGCAAATACTGCTACCTTAGCAAGCCTGCTTTCACGAAAGCCTTCCCATAACTTTTGGATTGGATTTATCTCACGCAGCTCCATCATATGGCTCGTAGTATAAGAAGCTACCGTTAAGAAGTAAATTATTTATGCTTAGGATTGAATAGTTACATTCGATTGACGAATCTGTAGGAAAAAGTGGCGAAAACGAGGCAGACTAAGTAGGCAAAGAATATTCCTAATGCCACGCCTACATGCGGAACCAGTAAAAATACGAATACCGCGAACACCACTATAGACATATTGCCGTGCACCATGGTGCGGGATACTGAAGAAGTAAACTCTATGCCATGCTTCCGGGCAAACAATATAACAGTTGCCGAAAAAGCAGCCGGGTAGCTGGAGAAAAGGCCGCCCCAGGCAGGACCGGCCAGCTTAGCAAGCAAGACAGCCAGAGCTATGACGGTTCCGGCAAATACAATCCTTAAGACAAGAGCTGTTTTAGATATTTTTACAGGGCCCAGCTTCCGGTGAGGATGCTTTTGAAAATAAGTTACGCTGACACAATATATCAGCAAGGCGAGTAGCAACGATACGGCTATATTCTCTATTCTTAAAATTACCAAAGGTAGATTCAGCGCGAACCAAACCGCTATAGCACCAAAATATGCGAAAACCCACCCAAACCTGTACAAAACAGCGAACATCACCAGAAAAATAGTACCTGCGGCTATGGCGGAGGGCATCACCGTCGTAGCCGACACCATAGCTTCCTGGTTCTGGGTCAAAGCAATAAAAAGCAAGGCTACCACCCCAGTAGAGGGCAGGGATACTAAAAGACCGCCTAACTTTGAGCCGAACTTTTCGGCTATGCGGGTCATGCCGCCTATCCATAGGCCGCCGACCAAAAAGGAAAGCGCAACCCGAACCAGGAATTCTTCCGTAAACATTTAACCCTATTGTACAGTGTGCGGTTCGGATCTTTCTATGTCGGCCTGGAAAAAACCATCAAGCTGTTCTACAAAACTTGAGTCCGGCGTCGCCATTGCAAGTTCTGCTAAACGCGCCGAAATAAGATGATTGAATGGATATGAGCCTATCATCCCCCAGTTGTCCGCTCTAAGGCCCCGGACATGGGTCATGCCATCATTTCCGGTGAAACGATAGACATTAATACCATTATTTACCGCTCGGTCCAGAGACCTTTCGCTGGGAGTTGCGAACCTTTTGTGATTGTTCATAGGTACTATGATAGAAACATCTACATTGCGTGCTGCCGCCCGCGCCAGCTCTTTCCATATACGCCTGCCGTGTATATAAGGAGTTTCAAGCACGACCGCTTCATCCGCCCTTGCTATCAGCTTCAATGCCAAGGGCAGGATAGCTCCGACTCCAGGAGCATCTGCAGCAACAATGCCTCCGGCGTACGAATAAATACCTCGAGCGGTCCAGCCTTCCCAGGTGTTGTCAAAAGTAGACTGCAAGGCGTGGATAGGATGACCGGTAATTTCTTTGCTGGCAATCCTAGCCATAAGATCATGCCAGGAAGCATTATGCCGGGTAGGATTAACTCCGCCTATCCATGCGTTCTGATATTCTTCTATGCCTTCGTCTACTAATACTAATTTCCCATGGTTCCTCCCAAGCCTGGCAGGCCCGGGCAGGCCGGGCGTACCGATTTTTACATCCAGCCCCTCACTTCGCATATCACGAACCATACTTTTAGTTGCTTGGGCTTTCTCAATCAGGGTTGTTTTTGTTTCACTGTCGCGCCAAGGCAGATACAAATACCGATCTCCTTGATTGTATAGCACGAAGCTGTCAATAAGCACCCTGCCCTGCTTGCCGTTCCCGGCAGCCGTCATCATGGCTTCGGCCGTTTCCAGTCCTGATTCATCAGCTTCAAATGAAAA
>DASUKF010000010.1:0-14618 GCA_036278875.1 Saccharimonadales bacterium (SeqCode)
GGACAGTTAATGATTATATCCAAATAGCTAAAAATCAGAAATTTACCTTATGACTTATATTTTACATTTTGCAAATTCATGACGTAAAATATCTTTAACCGGCCTCACCATACGGCTATTTAATTAGCCTTTGAAAAAGACAGGCTGGTCAAGATAGGTTAATTTATGGGCTCTATAATCAAACTCAGAGACGTCAGTAAACTGTACGGTCTTGGAGAAGCAACCACGGTCGCTCTCGAAGACGTTGAGTTATTTATCGACAAAGGCGAATTCGTTGCGATCATGGGCCCGAGCGGTTCCGGCAAGACTACGCTTTTAAATATAATCGGGCTTTTGGACAGGCCGAGCCATGGGCTCTACCAGCTGGATGGCCGTTCTGTCGAAAGGCTTAAGCCCAACGCCCGTGCCAAGGTCAGGCGCGACAAGATAGGTTTTGTTTTTCAATCCGCCAACCTGATACAGAAGATGACCGTGCTTGATAACGTGGCTTTGCCGCTTACCTACAAAGGCCGGCTGTCTACCAGGCGGCTGAAGATAGCGCATGAGATGCTGGAGCGTGTAGGATTGGCTGACAGGGAGTATTTTTATCCGCACCAGTTATCGGGCGGTCAGATTCAGCGCGCCGCCATAGCCCGTGCCCTAATAAACGACCCGACTATCATTATCGCCGACGAGCCTACGGGCAACCTGGACAGTATATCGTCCAGGATGGTAATGGAACTGCTAAGCGATATTCATGACATGGGAAACACCGTACTGATGGTCACCCATAATCCGGAACTTACCCGCTATGCCAGCCGGGTGCTTTATATGTATGACGGGGCCATACAGCATGATGTCCAAAAACAGGTTGGCGTAGCTGCCACTTCGCGTCAGACCAAACTGTTTGCGCCGGAAGGTTCGGTCGAGGATGATTTGCAAAGCGTAGCGGCCAAGATGGCGCTGGAAGCAGAAAAGGAATCAACAAAACCTCAACCTGTTAAAACCAAGCGCTCAGGACGCCGCGCCAAGCCAAAAAGAAAGGTAAAGGGCTAGATTCTATGCTGGGCGATAACTTGAAAATGGCCGTAACATCCATAAAGTCCAGCCGGTTCAGGAGTTTTCTAACCCTTCTCGGGGTCATCATCGGCGTGTTCAGCGTGGTTACCAGTATCAGCCTGGCTAACGGCGTCAGGCAGCAGGTCATACATGAGACTAACAAGCTTGGCAACGATGTCCTGACCATACGCCCTGGTACACCGCTTAAAAAAGATAGCAAAGGCATTATCTCGGAAGTAAACCTGCTCGGGCCGGCATATACCGGGGCGGTGCTTGATGAGAAAGATTTGGCTACCATACGTACCAGCGAAGGCATAGAAGAAGCTGTTCCGCTGAACCTTATATCAGGAGTACCCCTCTATAAAGACAGGACCTATAACGATGCGGTGGTGATAGGCACGTCGCCGCAGCTCCCCGGTATGCTGAACCAGGACATAGAATTCGGCAGTTTCTTCGGTTCATACGGCGGTGACAGCAAGTCTGCTGTGATAGGTGCTTCAATCGCGGAAAAACTTTTTAAACAAAACGTGCCGATAGGCCAGAAGTTCACTATAAGAGGCCAGGATTTTATAGTACAGGGTGTTTTCGAAAGGTATAAGACCGTTTCCGTTTCTCAAGGCCTGGACTTCAATAACGCGATATTCATTCCCTATCAGCGGGCTAAGGCAATCAACGGCAACGTTGCGAATTCATACGAGATACTGGCCCGCGTAAATGAGATAAAAAGTATTGACCAGATAGAAAACACGGTCAGAAATAATCTGATACAAAGTCACGGTGGTCAGCAGGATTTCACGATCTTCCAGTCCGGTGATACGCAGGCTGTTACCGGCAACGTGCTGGATCTGATAACCAAGATGGTCGCCGGAGTCGCCATCATATCCATGCTGGTGGGAGGCGTGGGAATAATGGACATAATGCTGGTTTCAGTCAGCGAAAGAACGCGCGAGATAGGTATCAGAAAAGCCGTAGGGGCTACGGATTACCAGATAAGAAAACAGTTTATCATGGAAGCCACGGTGCTAAGCGCCTGGGGCGCAGTTATAGGTGTGCTGCTTTCCGGTGTGTTCAATGTGGTGTTGCGTATATTTACCAATCTTGAGCCGGTGATTTCCTGGCAGGTCGTGGTGTTATCGGTATTCATCTCAATACTGCTGGGAGTCGTATTCGGCACGGCTCCGGCAATCAAGGCATCCAGAAAAAATCCGATAGATGCTCTACGCAGCGGCTTTTAGGTGTAAAGTTTCAACGGCAGGTACGGGCTCGACTGGTCCAACCGCTTCTGCCAGAGGATAAACTTCGCCCTGTACTTCCTCTATCAACTGCTGCATGGTCTGGCGATTGTCCGGCTTCGGATCAAGGGCTTGCTGAATGGCGAACCGGACGGAGTTCGGCGTGTTCATCGGAAAGTCGGTACTCAGGTCGGGCGCCCTGGCCGGTTCCAAGGGACTGCCTATAACATCATCAAAATATTTGACCGTGGGCGGCGGTCTTTTTCCGCTCAGCGCATAAAGTAAAGTCCTTGCTCCTTCGTAAACATCGCTCCGCGCGTCGGGTACCTCTCCCATAACCACTTCCGGGGCGGTAAAGGCCAGGTTCATGTATTCATCTTCATCGGATCTCAGGCCGGAAACATCTACGCCCATATCGACAAGCGCTTTCTCGCTGGCGGAATTGATACGGAATCCACCGATTACCCCTGTGTGATGAATGCCGTCAAGGAAGATGTTGTGCGGTTGTATGTTCCCATGCGCAAGCAGACCCTGTTTCTGTACTTCGCTGACGACCTGTAAGGCGTCTAAAGCCACTTCAAGGGCCTCGCCCCGGTTTATCAGCCCTCTTTCAAGCGCCTTATCCAAAGAGCCCTGGGTGAAATTACGTCGTATCTCATATATTGCCAGACCGTCATCATCTAAAGAAACGCTTGAAACGGGTACTATTCCTTTCTCTGCAAACAAGGTATCCAATTTGGTGTCGACTATTTCCAGGCCCGCCTCAAACCTGCCTGATGTTTCAGGTCCGGAAGCTGATGGGTCTACTAGTGTGAGGCTTGGCATGGGTGGGTTAATGTTATTTAATTGTTACAATTTAACATTAACACTTTAAAATAGCTAATAAAACGTTTTTCTTGCATTTTTAGCCAATTTTCGGTTTTTCTTTTTTAAGTTATGGAAAAAAAGGATAAATATATCACAGGTGGTATCAGGCTTATGCTTTACGACGGTGGAATTTCTGCCTCAGATATTCGCCACCCAAGTAGTAATACGGGAATACTCCCACGACGAGCAGCGTGCTGGAAAGCAGGCCGAATATCAGGACCACGGTCAATCCCTGCCAGAACGGACTGGTTACAGCCAGAGGTATAAGTGATACGACGGCGGTCAGACTGGTGGCCGCAAGCGGCCGGAACCTTTCCGCCAATGCTTCGTGTATCGCATCGACGGGTCCGCTTCCCCGCCGCCTGGACTGATTGGCATAGTCTGTAAGCAGTATGGTGTTTTTGATACTGAGCCCGATGAGAGCGAAGAATCCGAGCAAGGCAAAGAAACTGAACGCGTTGTTTGTCAGATAAAGGCCAAGAGTAACTCCGAATAAGCTGAACGGTATTGCCATGAATATAAGAAGCGGCTGCAGGAGACTTCTGAACTGGATAGCAAGAAGTATGTAAATGGCTAATAAGACCACGGGAAAAGCATAGGCAAGCGTCTTGAAGCTTTTCTGGTTGTCGCTTTCCTGCCCGAAATCGAATTTTAAGCCGTCTTTAGCCAGTCCGTAGGACGCAACCTTTGAAGACGGAAAATGTTTCTGTACGGACGCTCTGGCCAGATTTACCAGAGTCGTCGTGTCGTTATCTACGAAGCTGGCCGTAACTTCGACATATTGCTTGTTGTCCACCCGGCTGTATACGTCGCTGTTGCCGGTCTTGACTGATTTTATCCGGGCTATGGAACCGTCAATTCTTTTTAGCTTTGCTGACTTTAGATACGCTTCTATATCGCCGCGCAGCTTCAGGGCGCCGGCGCGGTTTTTGCCGGAATCTATATGGACCGAAAAGTCGGCTGGCGGCGGGCCCGGGTCTATCTGGCCTATATCGACCTGGGCGCCGCTGAATCCTTCAAAACTTTTATTAAGCCGGCTGATAAGTTCGGGGCTGGTAGCCGCCCGGTCATTGTAATCTATGAGTCTTACATATAAAGTAGCGGTCCTGACGTCGGCTTCTCCGTAATATGAAGCTTCTGCAAAGTCCTGTCCTGTCTGCGTGCTTACTATTCTGTCGGCCTTGTCGGCTATGGCTTCGGCTTGCTTCACGCTGGTTCCGCTGGGGAAATTAAGCGTGACCCTGAGCTCGTTGGAATCCTTGCTGGCCGGGAATATATTCAAGGTGTTCCGTGTGAACAGATAGACACCGGCGCCAATGAAGATAAATCCTACGAGTATGGCCAGCAGGCCCAGACTAGCCAGTTTCTTCGTAGAGTGTCTGGCGGCAAGCATGGGTCTTGCTATGAATTCGGCTATCTTATTCTCCAGCTTGAATGTCCTTGACTCCGATTTGGCTATATGGGTCCTGGTAAGCAGCAGTAATTTCGCGAACAGCGGGATGAATATGAACGCTACTATCAGACTTATGAACAGAGCCGAGATTATAGTTATCGGTATCTCCCTTATGAATTTGCCCAGGATTCCGCCGACGAATATGAGCGGCGAGAAACTCAAAGCCGCGGTCAGGGTTGCGGCTACCATGGCACGGCTGACCTTGCCGGTAGCTATGCTGACGGCATCGGATGATTTCTTGTGTCTGCGGCGCTGGGCGTCCAGGGCCTCGACCATGATTATGGTGTCATCGATTATCAGTGACAGGCCCAGTATCAGGGAGAACAAAGTAATAGTATTGAGCGTATAGCCTATAAGGTATAGGAAGCCGTTGACTATAGCTATGACCGAAACCATTGATATGACTGTCAGCAGCGATGCTCGTACGGCTATGACAAGCGAGCTTATGATGAGCACGGCCAGCAGGCCTTCAAGCAGCACTCTTTGCAGCTCGCTTATCTGCGCCCGTATCTGTGGCGCATAGCTGGCGCTTATCGCGCCCTGATAAGAGGAAAATTCCGGCTGGCTTTCCATTTCGTTTATGGCCGATTGAACTTCGGAATCAAGCTTCAGATTGTCGGCGCCTTTCTTGGCACTGAAACCGATAGTGACCGAATTATAAAAGTTGTTCTCCCCGTCCGTTCTTTCGCCGTACCGGTCGAACAGCTGCTGAGCCGTTTCTTCCCTGCCCGTCGAAGGGTTCATCGCCGTCTTTAGCGGATTGATAAGATACAGATCGTTAACCAGCGGCATGTTCTTTGATTTGAGATACTCCACCGCTTTCTCTGCCTTGTTTGCCAACTGCTTGGTAGAAACGGGCGCGGTCGAATAAAAGGAAACTATCAGATCGTCTCCGCGGTTGCTGAACCCGAATTTGTACGCATCAAGCTCAAAAGTAGCCTGGCCGGGAATAATGCCTTTCGAAATTATCTCGTCATGCAGCTGTTTGGAACGCGCCGCCGCGTTGGTATTGTCCTTGTAGGATACGATTATCGAATAAAAATTACCCTGCGAATGTGATTGGACCGTCTTTATATCCGGCTGTTTCATCAGGTATGCGTCTATAGGGCTGGCTACCTGGGTGTCAACCCGGGCGGGGTCATTGACCAGATAAGCACCCTTGCCCATCGCATAAGGGGTTTCTATCCCCGGAAAACCTTCACGGTTCAAAAGCGTGCTGTAGCAGAAAGCTCCGAACAGCGTAATGATAAGCCATAGGAGAGCAGTCTGCCGCGTATGGTTAAAAAAATAAAGCGTAAGCTTCTGCAGCGGTTTCAGTTCTTTTGTTTTATTTTTCATTTTCCTCGTTATTTTTAGTTTATCTAAGATTAAGCGTATATCCAACAATATCTAAACTTTTATGCCCCAGTCCAGCGCCAGTTTGCTTAGCCGTTCTTTTTGTATGGCGCCGCGTATGCCGTTCATCAGGCTGAATACGAAATGCAGGTTATGTATGGTAGCCAGTCTCATAGCCAGCAGTTCGCCGGACGCGAACAAATGCCTTATATAGGCCCTGGTGTGATTTTTGCAGGTGAAACAATCGCAGTTTTCGTCAATCGGCCCGGAATCGGCCGCGTATTTCTGAGCCCGGATATTGATGTTGAATTTGTTCGCGGGCGTGCCGCCTGCCTGGGGGCTGACATAGACGCTGCCGTTTCGAGCTATACGGGTCGGACTGACACAGTCGAATGTATCAATACCACGGGCGCTGGCGGTGAACAGGTCTTCTATCTCGCCTATGCCCAGCAGGTGCCTGGGTCTTTCCTCCGGAGCTATAGGCAAGGTCCAATCAAGTATGTCGTACATGTCTTTTTTCGACTTGCCTAAAGAACCGCCGATTGCTATGCCGGGTGTATCCAGTGAACAAATAAATTCAGTACTTTTCCTACGCAGCTCTTCGTACGCTCCGCCCTGGATTATGCCGTATAAACCCTGTTTTTCCCTGTTAGTCCAGGCCTGAACACTTCTTTTAGCCCATTTGTGTGTTCGATTCATGGCCTCTTCGGTGTATTTCTTGTCGTGCATGGGCGAGGTGCATTCGTCGAAAGCAAAGATGATATCGGCACCGAGTTTCTGCTGGATATCTATGGATATCTCGGCGGTGAAGCGGTGCTTGCCGCCGTCCAGATGCGAGACGAAGTTTACTCCGTCTTCATCTATCTTAAACAGTTTCTTTCTGCTCGGAACCGCGTTTTTTCGTTTATTTTCTTCGTCGGGGAATATATTACTGACTTTGCTGACACCGTGTTCCAGGCCGAAACCCAGTGAAAAGACCTGGAAACCGCCGCTGTCGGTAAACGTCGGTCCGTCCCAGCCCATGAATTCGCCGAGTCCGCCGAATTTTTCTATCAGGTCCGGTCCGGGTCGGAGGTACAGATGATAGGTATTTGCCAGCACCGCCGGTGCGCGCAACTTATGCAAATCGCTGATATCAAGGGTCTTTACATCGGCCTTGGTCCCCACCGGTATGAAGGCCGGGGTTTCAATATTGCCATGAGGCGTCTTTATTACACCTGTCCTGGCCCGCCCGTCTTTGCTGGTAATATTAAACTTCATTGAAAATTAATAATAACATCCGTCCCGGTAGGAATTTTACGGCTTTATAGGTATAATATTGTCTTAATATCCGCTTTTTTAAAGGGAACTCTCGGGAAATATATGAAGCACAAGACCTCGGACTATAAGATAGCGACGCTTGGGAGCCACTCAGCGCTTCAGATACTCAAAGGCGCTCGCGACGAGGGCTTCAAAACGATGATAATAGCCAAGAAAGGCCATATTCAGCCTTACAGGTCTTTCAAGGTAGCCGATGAAATCGTAGAACTTGAATCGTTCAAAGAGCTGCCGGGACTGGAAAAGAAACTGATTGATGAAAATGTGATACTGGTGCCGCACGGCTCCTTCTTTAGTGCCTATACGGACCTTGAAGCGCTGAACCAGTCCAATGCGCTGTATTTTGGCAACAAGAAGATTCTTCCTTGGGAGCAGAGCCGTACCCGGCAGAGGGACTGGCTGGCGCGCGCCGGACTGACCCTGCCGCGCATATATGATAAGCCAGAGGATATCGACGGCCCGTCTATCATCAAATTCTACGGCGCCGGCGGCGGTAAAGGTTATTTCCTGGCTAAGACGGCCGAAGAATTTTACGAGAAAATCAAGCCATACAAAGATCGCAAATACATAATCCAGGAATACATCGTAGGCGCGCCGCTTTATGTGCACTACTTCTACTCCCCGCTGACGGACGAGCTGGAAGTCATGAGTATGGACAAACGTTATGAGACTAACGTGGATTCCATCGGTCGCATCAGCGCCAAGGACCAGCTGGACCTTAATATCGAAAGCTCCTATAACATAATGGGCAACCTGCCGGTGGTGGTAAGGGAGTCTATGCTGCCGGAGATTTTCGAAATGGGTGAAAGCGTGGTTAAAGTTTCCAAAGAGTTGGAACCGGGCGGTCTGATAGGTCCGTTCTGTCTGGAAACCATAGTCACTCCGGAATTGGAATTTTATGTATTCGAGATTTCTGCTAGGATTGTTGCTGGAACCAATCCCTATATAAACGGTTCGCCTTACACCGATTTAAGGTATAGTGAACCTATGAGTACGGGCAGAAGAGTCGCCCGGGAGATAAAACAGGCTATAGAAACCGATGAGCTGGAGAAAGTCTTAATCAATGGCAGTAGATAAGTCGAAGTTACTTCTAGGTTACGATCTTGATAACGTACGTATAGCTACCCTGGGCGGCCACAGTGCGCTGGATGTCTGCCGCGGCGCTAAGGCCGAAGGCTTTGAAACCGTAGTGATAGCTCAGAAAGGTCGCGACAAGACATTTACGCAGTATTACAAGACCCGGGGCGATAAAGGCTGTGTCGACCAAGTGATTTTAGTAGATGATTTTTCCGATGTAGCCAAGCCTGATATTCAGAAGCAGCTGCGCGAGCTTAACGCCGTGTTCGTGCATAGCCGTTATTTCTGGGTTTACTGCGATATCAATGAGATTGAGAATGATTTCAAGGTGCCTATCATCGGCAACCGTGTTCTAGTACGCAAAGAAGAGCGTGACGAAGCCAAGAACCAGTATTTCCTGCTTAAGGAAGCAGGCATAAATATTCCGAAGCAATTCAAAGACCCTAAGGACATAGACCGTCAGGTCATAGTCAAGGCCGCGGAAGCCGCCAGGAGCTACGAGCGCGCTTTCTTCCTGGTCAACAGCTACGAAGAGTATTTGGCGGAATCCAAGAAACGGCTCGACAGCGGCGTGATTGATAAACAAAGCCTGGACAATGCGATTATAGAAGAGTTCGTACTGGGCCCTCAGCTCAATCTGAACTTTTTCTATTCACCTGTCACCGGAGAACTGGAACTACTGGGTACCGATACGCGCCGGCAAACGAATATCGACGGCCTGCTAAGACTTACCGCTACCGAGCAGACCGAAGTTTTGAAACATGTACGGCCTCAATATATAGAAAACGGCCACGTCGCCGTGACCATTAAAGAATCATTGGTAGAGAAAGCCTACGAGTGCGGCGAGAAGTTCGTGCAAGCTGTCGCCAAGCACTATCCGCCCGGCATGATAGGCCCGTTCGCCCTGCAAGGCGCTATCACTCCCGGGCCACCTACGGAAAAATTATTCGTATTCGATGTGAGCATGCGCATACCGGGAAGTCCGGGCACTATGTTTACTCCCTATTCCAGCTATATGTACGGCGAAAACCTTAGTGTAGGCCGCCGCCTAGCCATGGAAGTAAAACAAGCCATTTCAAAAAACAAACTAGATTCAATAATTACTTAGCTTGGTGTTTCAACCGGTTCGCCGGCCTGCAAAGCGGCTATTTCCCCCAGAAGCTCTTGAGCGGCTCTGCTATTTTGGCCGTCGTGGTGCCAGCGTTGAAGTACGGAGTCATAGTCCAGAGCGCCACCCAGTTCAGCGCTGACTTCCTCTATTTCATCATGTCTTATAACCAGCGTACTGGTTCCGTAGGCCCCGCCTCTTACAAAGTCTTCTACTCTACTGGTAACCGGTCTTGCGTCTGAAACATCTATATCCGGAGTAAGCCCTGCATCAACCATTGCTTTAGCAACTCTGCGTTTTTGCCAAGTTTCTTCGCTGCTGCCGTCTCCGCTCCTGGGCGTTGATGTAGGGTGAAATGCGCGGTCAATGACCTTTGCACGTTCTACGTCCAGTCCTTCGCCATTTACAAATATTAGGTTTCCCTTGCCATCTGATTTCATGGCATAAATAATACAATAGTTTGCATTTTATTGCAAGAATTTTTAACGAAGCTGGCCTACTTGAGTTTTGAGTTCTGCGGCGGTTTGAGCCGGATTGTCGCTATAGATTATTCCTCTGGAAGAATTGATAATCAGGCCTTTATGCGAGCCGTTCAGACCGGCCTTTAACATAACTTCCAAGTCGCCGCCCTGAGCGCCGATACCGGGCACCAATATAATTGTATCTTCGCCGGCGATTTCCCGGATGCGTTTCAGCTCCTCCGGGTAAGTTGCACCTGCGACCAAGCCTATATTTCCGTTCATGTTCCACTCTTTGACGGCCTTTTCAGCTACATGCTCATAAAGCGGTTTGCCTTCTGTCTGCAGGTTTTGGAACTCAGCGGAACCGTCGTTTGATGTCTTGGCCAGGATAATGATTCCTTTGTCTTTATATTCAAGGAATGGCTGCAAGGCTTCCCCACCTTGGTACGGCTGGAGAGTTACCGCGTCTGCTCCCAGATATTCAAAGGCGAACTGGGCATATTTCGCGTTGGTGTTACCGATATCACCGCGCTTGTAGTCCAAAATTATCGGAATATCAGGATAATTCTCTCTTATATAATCGCAGGTAGCCTTAAGTTGCTCTATACCGTCTACCCCTAAAGCTTCATAAAAAGCCGAATTTGGCTTGTAGGCACATACCGAATCATGCGTAGCATCTATTATGGATTTGTTGAACTCAAACAGCGGCTTTTCTGCGGCTTTGAATTCTTCGGGCAATTTGTCCGGGTCCGGATCCAGACCGACGCAGACAAGCGAGCTGTTCTTTTCTACCGCTTCGTCCAGTTTGCTTTTAAAATCCATCAATTCTCCCTTATTATAAGGTCTTCCCGGTTAGGCCCTACTCCCAGCATAGTTACCGGCACACCTAAATAATCCTCAATGAATTTTATGTATTTCCCGGCTTCGGGAGAATCATTATCCTGCCAGGTCGGAAGCTCCTCATATACCGGTTCGCATTCATAAAGTTCCACGCCGGAACTCGGCGGGCTGGTTACTTTTTTGCCCTTGAACATGTATGCGACGGCGATTTTCGTAACAGCTCCGTGGCGGTTGATACAGTCGAACTTGGTCAGGGCTATCTCGTCTATGCCGTTGACTTGCACAGACCTTTTGAGTGCGACCAAATCAAGGTAGCCGACCTCGCGTTCGCGCCCCGTTGTAGCGCCGAATTCGCTATCGACTTTGCCCTTTTCGCCCCGTGCCTTAGCGGCTATATCCTCATCTTTTATTATGGTGACGAACGGGCCGCCGCCGACTTTTGAAGGAATCGCTTTTGCTATGCCTATTACTCTGCCCACCTGCCTGTAATTTATACCGGTACCGCTCATCAGACCGGAAACGGTGGTGTCGGAAGACGTGGAATACGGATATTTGCCGTGGTTTATGTCCAGGCCGAACGCCTGGGCGCCCTCTACCAGTAGCTTTTTTTTATCCGATATTGACTGCTGGATAAGTTCTACGCTGTCGCATAGGTAATTGGCCAGCTCAAAGGCGGCTTCGCCGAATTCTTTCCCGCCCAGTTTAACCAGCTCTTCTTTAGTGGACTCTTCGATTACTTCGGCCCTTATGCCTTCGCGCAGGGCTTTATCAGCGGCTACGAATGCTATGCCCGATTTGGTAGTACCCTGGCCTTTGGTGCCGCTTTCGCGCTCTTCGTCTTTTTGTTTATGTATGGGAAGTACCAGGTGCGCGGTCTTGCTTATCTTCAGGTTGTCCGGCGATATGACAAGTCCTTTGGATTCTGCGTCCATGATTTCGTCCGCTAGCTTAACCGGGTCCAGGAAACAGCCGTTGCCGATTATATTCAGTGTATTGTCGTATGCTATGCCGGAGGGTATCTGATGCAGAGCAAGAGCTTGTCCGTCTTTCAGAACTATGGTGTGGCCGGCGTTGGCTCCGCCGTTCCCGCGGACTACAACGTCGCTTTTTTCGGCCAGGTAATCAACAATCTTTCCCTTGCCCTCATCGCCATACTGGAGTCCGACGACAAAAGTAGTTTTTCCTTGCATCTGCTTTTAGATTACTTTAACAGTAGTATTTTAACAAGTAGATTTGCTTTATATTAATAAAAATATTATAATATAGTTAATGTTAAAAACAGCCGACTCTTTGGCCTTCGTGGATTTGGCAGAGGTTGATCCAATCGCCAGATTATTAGATATGAGCGAGAAAGGCGATGAATGGCATGTTGATGACTCCTCGCTGGAAGAATATTCGGTTCTGGCCGGACTGCCGGAAGATTTTTCAACCGGACTGGGCGGAATGATACTTAGAAGCATTGGTAATGGTTCGGGAAATGTGGGTATCGATATAGCCGGCGGAACGAACGGCGCGGCTTTGCAGCAGCTACTTAAACCTGGCACGTTGGAAAAAGCACTGGTAACGAACTATACCGATGCGCGTTCAGATGAAACAAAAGCTGTAGTGGGACTGGATCACATAGAGGGAGATTTATGCGACCGCGCGACATGGGAGGAAATAGACGGATGGATAGACGAAAATGCACCGGGCGGCCTGTCTTTGGTAATGCACCGTCCGGCCGGTACCCTGCAGGACTTACCGGCACCGTTTTATGCGGGAGCATTCAGATTCCTGCTGGAAAGAACCCGTCCGGGCGGCCTGCATTTCCTGCAGATACCTGAGCCGCTGGTAATACCCTCCCCTGAGCGCTCGCTCAAGCCGGTCTACGAAGAAATCGAAGATTCGGTAGAAGTATTATTTTCAAATGTTAATCCGGATAGCGACTTTCCGGTAATACCGGCGCATGTCCTGCTAAGGAAGAATTAGCTCCTGCCATGTCCTTGCAATCTTATCATCTTGCCAGCCGCGAAATTAATCGGATGTCCATCAGGGAGTTCGGACCGGATATAGGGTGGCTTGCTGATCCGGGGCTTATTCCTGAAGACGCGGTTGAAGTTGGCGGTTCGGACGACAGCCTGGAAAAAAGATGCGGCACTTTGGCTATGTGGATGGTTGAGGAGCTGGGAGCTGCAACGGCCGAAGTACATGAAAAAATCAACATCGGAGAAGCATTTGAAAAACATGCATTAAGCTTGAAAGAACGGGTAGACCTGACAATCAAGTTTACGAAATATCCAAAGGTGCCTTACATACCCGGTATATTAGCTATGGGAGCTATATTCGCAGCAGTTCCCCCATTAGCCGCGCGTGAAGGCAGACAGAGGTCAGAATGGGCAGAAATAGGCATGAGGGCCCAGGGGTTCGGACAGGCCATATCGGTCCACGGCACTGATGCGCAGGCCGCAATCCTGGGATTTTTGAGCAATGAGTGGGTCAGCGAAGTGAGGGCACTGAATTTAGGCAGGTTACGCCTGGATGACGATATGGGCATCACGACTGTGACGCCATTTGAAGATGTGTTAGGGACGGCTATAGAGGTCGCACGTGATGCAGGGCCTATAGGCTTAGGCGAGCACAGCTGCATAGCTCATCAGGTAGACGCGCCGCACAAAGGTTCCGGCTCGTTTTTCGGTGCGACCTGGCGTAGTTATGGCGCAGCGGCCGAAAGACTGGCTTACCGAGGGATAGATGTAGATGGAGCGCAAGTTCCACCGGAAGAAGAACCTGTTGAGATACCTGAGATTTATGCTCAGATGGAACAAGAGCTTAAAAAAGACTTCGAGCTGCTGAAGAAAGCCCGGGACTGATAATTATTCCCACTCTATCGTGCCCGGAGGCTTGGAAGTAACGTCATAAACTACGCGGTTGACTCCGCGTACTTCGCTGACGATCCTGCCGCTGACTTTAGCCAACAGATCATACGGTAATTTTGCCCAGTCGGCGGTCATACCGTCACTGGACTCTACCGCGCGCAGGGCTATGACCTGTTCGTGCGTGCGTCCGTCGCCCATGACACCGACACTCTTTACCGGCAGAAGGACGGCGAAATACTGCCACAGGTCTTTCTTAATTTCAGAACTGTCGATTTCTTGACGCATGATTGCATCTGCCTGCTGAAGGATGTCGATTGACTGCTGGTTGACTTCGCCGATGATTCTGACAGCCAGGCCGGGCCCCGGGAACGGCTGCCGCATGGTGATTTTTTCCGGCAGGCCGAGTTCGGCACCTATTTGCCTGACTTCATCCTTGAAAAGCTCGCGGAGCGGTTCTATTAGCTTAAGTTTCATCTTTTCCGGCAGGCCGCCTACGTTATGGTGGGACTTTATAGTTACGGAAGGTCCGTTGACCGAAACGGATTCTATGACATCAGGATAAAGCGTACCCTGCACCAGGAAGCCGACATTTGATATCTTATGCGCTTCTTCGTCGAATATTTCAATGAATTCGTTGCCGATTATCTTACGCTTCTGCTCCGGGTCGGTCACGCCTTTGAGTTTTCTAAGGAATCTTTCCCGGGCATTTACGGCTATTACATTCAGACCGGTAGTCTTATAAATATTCAACACCTCGTCGAATTCATCTTTCCTAAGCAGGCCGGTATCTACGAAAATACATGTCTGCCGGTCACCGACGGCTTTGTCTACAAGTGTAGCGGCAATGGACGAATCGACTCCGCCGGAGAGCGCGCAGATTACATTGCTCTCGCCCGCGGTTTGTTTTATCTTTTCTACCTGTTCATCGATTATCGAACTTGCGGACCAATCTTTTCTGAAACCGCATTTGTCTATGAAGGCCTCCAGTATTTCCCGGCCGTGCTCGGTATGCGCTACCTCGGGATGGAATTGCAG
>DASUKF010000011.1:0-47192 GCA_036278875.1 Saccharimonadales bacterium (SeqCode)
GCACGCCTACCCGCAGGCAAAAGCCATACTCGTCGACGATATTTACAAGGACGGCGACCACCAGGCATGGGCCGACTTCACGATTAAAACTTTAGGTTATGTGCCCGACATAGTCTTCAGTTCGGAAGAATACGGCGAACCTTGGTCAAAGGCTATGGGCTCCAAGCACATGCTTGTAGACTTGCAGCGCAAAAACGTGCCTATCTCAGCCGCGCAGATTCGTAAGAATCCTGCGGCCAAACAAGAATATATCAATTCCGAAGTCCGCGATTATTATTTGGGTTAAACGCGCGCGCAAACACTAAAATACTTGATTAAATATCAACTTTATGGTATTTTATTTTAAATGTCTGATGTAGCTGTAGCGGAGTTAACGGGCAATGTCGGCCCTTTTCCTGAACCACCTTTACGCTCATGTAGAGGCTATAAAGGTTCCAGGGCGCTATTCCATGCCGCGGCGGACCAATTCGGCGTAGAACTTACGGATGAGGAAAGCTACGATTGGGCTGTGGTGCTGGGCGGTAGTATGCTTCTGGACCATCTGGTAGATGTCGAGCAAGTCGATATAACCGGTCCTTTCCAGGAAATTACCAGCGGACATTTCAGGGACGATCTGAGCAGGGATATACAAGTCAGATTCGCAAACTTTATGCATCGCCAGGACGAGCAAGGCAGACAAGCGCTACTGGATGGCGTTAAATCCGTAGACGAGCTTGCACGGTCTCAGCGAAATGCTGAAACCGTTCAGGAAATTATCGATATCAGAAGGGAAGAGGCGGATCTATTAGCATCATTTTTAAAGCTTCCTACAGATGGACTGCTTGATGCTTCCGCAAGAAAGGAGTTCAACCGCTGGGTCAATAGCTGGAGCAGGGTAGGCTATATGATGGATTCTCTTTTTGATATAAAACAAGATTACGAAAATGGCGAAGTCGGGCTCCGCCCAACGCTTTCGGACCGAATCAAGCTCGCCAAAGCCGCGGCAGAGGAATCCGTCGTCGCTATAAAGAGAACGCCGCCAAGCCTGTTCGGAAAATGCGTACTGAATGGAATGAGATACGTAGTTTTCAATATGAAACTGCCGGTAACCGAAGAGTAGACGCTGACCGGGCATGGCTTTGACATATTGAACAATAAAGTTTAAAATTATGCGAAATGCCAGACTTAAGAGTTATTCCGGCCGCCGAAATCCGCAGGGCCCCAAATGAGAAGAAGGAGTTTATAGGTCCCGACGTCAGGGCCTATTACTTCAACTAATAAGTGTTTACTTGCAGATAGTCTTAATTCTTATGGTAGACTGTGCGTGAATGCATGCTCTCGGACACCATCATTACCACGCCGCACGTTTAGCCGGACTTGCAAAAATAAATGCTCTACATTCTCTACGCAGTATTGCAGAGGGCGTTTCCAGCATCTTTATCCCTTTATTTCTTCTTAGCCAAGGATATTCTCTGACAAGTGTGCTCGGTTACCTTTGCCTATTTTCTTTATTTTGGCTACTTACCCAATCAGCAGGAGCATGGATAGTCAAAAAAGCAGGAATCCGCCGCACCATTGCTCTTAGTTTCTTTTCAAATATTACTCAGTACATACTGCTGTTCAGCCTGGGGTCCTATCATGTGCCTTTATACGCCATAGCATTTTTTGGCGGTCTGGCCGTCAGCCTGTACTGGTTGCCTTTTAGGATAGCCTTTATCCAGCTATTGGCACATCATAATAGAGGCAAAAGCGTTGGCGTATCCAATGCATTGCTGATTTTAGCCGGTGGAATCACCCCGGCTATCGGCGGGGGAATAGCGACCCTGTTCGGCGCTGACGCGTTATATGGTGCGGCAATTGTGATGTTTTTGCTTGGTCTGATACCGCTGTTTCTAATGCGCAATTTTAAGACGCCCGAATCAAGACCGGTTAAGATCAGAGAAATATTGCCGGATCTTATAGCCAATGGCGCTTTCAATGTCGATGATGCGGTTGAATATAATATCTGGCCGCTTTTCATATTTTTATTTATACCTTCTTACGCAAGCGTTGGTGCGCTGGCTTCGGTTAGCCTGATATCGGCAATTGTAATTTCGCTGTATGCCGGTGCGCGGGAAAAGAGAAAAAGCATATATCAGTACATGCGGGCAGGTTCACGGCTTGCCGGAATAGCTAATTTTTCACGGATACTGGCACAGGGTGCGCTTTATATCTTCGGAGTAAATTTTGTCAGCGGCAGCGGCAAATCCCTGGCATTGACTCCTTATATCACCCGCTACTGTATTAACGGTGAAAGACACGGAATCACTTACCTGAATTTGATGCTGATCGCCGGCGCTATGGGCTGGACGCTGTATTTCGGTATCCTGGCGCTACTGAGCCTTGTATTAAGCGCAAAATTATTAGCGCTGTTCGGCTTGCTACTGGGAGCTCCGGCTATTTTTCTAGTCGCAAAAATGAGATAATTTCGGCTTTCTATTTGGGCTTGGTCTTTTTATCAAGTGCCCACTGTACGGACGGGCTTATTTTCTTGTCTTTGCGGTGTATGCAACCTATCCAGCAACAGGGGCGGCGCATTCCTTCCAGAAGCTCTGTAACCACTCGCTTAACATGAGCTTTTCTGGTTTCTTCTTTTTTAACGGTCACGGTCCAGCATATCCACTCATTACGGGCTAGTGGAGTAAGGTCTTCCCAGCGCTCAAGCGCTGACTCGTCAGCCAGCAGAGCTTTCTTTAAGTCCTCCGGCATCCCATGCACAACGCCGCCGGAAATAGTCTGTTTAGTCATAGTAGCCATACCCTTATTTTACCTTATTTTGTTATCATAAAAGGGCAAGCAATTTAGGGAAGCGAGGGTAGTATTATGCAGCAAAAAATCACACCGAACTTATGGTTCGACGGCAATGCGAAGGAAGCGGTGGACTTTTACACCTCGGTTTTCCCTGAAGGAAAAGTTAATTTTACTGCATATTACCCTAAAAGTAAGGAAGAAGGCCTGCTTGATTTTCAGCTTGAACTGGCCGGAAAGCCACTGACTGTAGAGTTTGAACTCGCCGGAATGAAGTTTACCGCCATAAATGCCGGACCGGAATTCAAGTTCACACCATCAATCTCATTCATGCTGAACTTCGACCCTTCTCAGGACGAACAGGCCGAGGAGCATCTGAACGAACTCTGGGAAAAGCTGATAGACGGCGGGGAAGCACTGATGCCGATAGATACTTATCCGTTCAGCAAGCGCTATGGCTGGGTCAAGGACCGCTACGGTCTGACCTGGCAGTTGATACTGACGAATCCCGAGGGCGAGCCGCGGCCGTTCATCACCCCGTCGCTAATGTTCATAGGGGACAATAACAATCATGCAGAAGAAGCTATTAACTTCTATGTGTCGGTATTTAAAGACTCTAAAGTCGGAAACCTGGCCAGATACGAGAACGATACCGGTCCGGCAAACAAAGGCTCGATAATGTATGGTGATTTTGCACTGAACGGGCAATGGTTCGCGGCAATGGATTCGGGCGTGGAGCATGATTTTAACTTCAATGAAGCTATCTCACTTTCTGTATCATGCAAAGACCAGGAAGAGATTGATTATTTCTGGGAAAAACTTTCTACCGTGCCGGAATCCGAACAGTGTGGCTGGTGCAAGGACAAATATGGCCTAAGCTGGCAGATAGTGCCTGAAAACATGGGCGAACTGATGAAAAGGCCCGATGCCTTCACGCATCTGATGCAGATGAAAAAGCTTGTCATAGCGGATTTTTGATATAATTAAGTCATGCAAAAAATAGCTACGAAAGTATTTATCGGTGCTTCGGTTCTGTTCGGTATATTAGGGATTTATATGGTCCTGACAAATACCGACCCGGGCTCAGATGATACCGGCTTTAACTTAGTAATATCCAAGCTGTTCATGGTGACGGTTTTTGTCATCTTGTCTTCTTTTGCGCTGAGTGTCGCCGGCAAATATCTGAACGGCAAATCCTAAGTCTAATCCGGATACGAATAGCCCGTGCGTACGGTTTAGTCTAAAAGGTTCAGTGCTATACAATTCCTGAAGATATAAAACTGCTCATTCCGTCTGGTGTGGCTGGTCCATATCTCAAACGCCAAGGAGCCATAAGGCGGCACACTTGCCAGCAAGGCTATAAATGCACGCCTGCGTGACCAGCGCAAAGCTGGGTATAAGCCTATGGAAGCCAGTGCATATAGAAGAAAAAGCATTCCGTGTATACGACCGGCCAGCAGGACCGGAGTATGGTTACCTGGGAAAACGTAATCGCTAAAACCGATTCCAATGACAAGCAAGGTCCAGCCGCACGCCTCTGCAATAGCCGCCAGCCTGAATAGAGCCCAGGCTTCATCCTCTGTAAATATCCTGTTGTTTTCAAACTTTTCTAAAAGTCCCGGCATCATTTATAGATTACCATTACGGGTTTATAATTGTAATTATGCTACGGATTAAGCGTATTTACGACGAACCTGCGGAAAGTGACGGCTACCGCGTCCTGGTGGACAGATTATGGCCTAGAGGAGTGAGCAAACAGCGTGCCGCATTGGACCTGTGGTTAAAGGAAATAGCGCCATCGCCGGAACTGCGGACATGGTTCGGACACAAGCCTGAGAAGTTTGCAGAATTCAGTGCCAGATACACCGATGAACTGGAGAAAAATCCGGAAGTTTCCAAATTGAAAAAACTGATTAAACAAAATCCGGACACGACTCTTTTATACGGAGCAAAGGCCCCGGCTATAAACCACGCCGCAGTCCTGCAAAAGTTCATAGAGGATACCGCAAGTTGACGAAATAGTGTTTTTGTGGTATTTTTAGTTTTATGACAGAGAGTGGTTTTGAACGCACAGATTCAGGCCCAGCCGTACAGCCCGTCGATAGACAACAACAGTTAAACGACTATTTTTTAGATATTGCCTCCGGGGGGAGTTTAGACCCTGAAACAATCCAATATATGCAGAGCGGCGGAAGTCTGCGTCTTTGCTTGCGTGAAATTGAGCAATTGGCCGAGCAAAGCCCCGAGGAGCAAGAACTTGAACAATCTCGCGGTGAATATGTTGAATTTCTGCTTCAGCATCGTCTGCCGGGTAGAGGTCCGACCAGACAAAGACGTCAGGATTTGCGAGAAGCCTATGTTGATAACGTAATATCCAAAGTAGAAAGAGTTCTAGAGGCAAAAACACCCGAAGATTCACTAGCTCTTAGACAGATGCCTACTCTTATAAGCAATACTTCTTTCGACGAGGGCAGAGAATTGTCTATGGAGCATCTTTCAGCCAACCACTTGTACTTATTGGCTGATACCGCACTGCAGGAACATATAGCCCGCCGACAGCTCATTGACGGCCATCAGGGCAGATTGGCAAGCGCGGTAGGTAATCGAGCGGCACGTTTGGCCATAGCCGGCAGTGTATTTACGGCGACCCTGGTTCCGGAATTACATGTAATACCCGTTGCTAATCCCGGTGTTGCCGACAGTATTAACACTTCTCTTGAAATTTTGGCGGCCGGACTTTTCGGATGGGAAGCGCCCGAGGAGGTCCGCTGGCAATATCTGGACTTCGCGCATGGCAAGCAAAGCAGAAACCTGCGAGAGCAGTTAGCCGAAGATGGCCAAACTGCCGATCTTGCCTTGCGGCTAGCCTACAGCTCAACCCGTTACGGCAATTCGCCAATCACCGGAGTAGTGACAGGACGAAACGGTAGTGAAGATAAAGATGAAAATCTTCAGCGCTTTGAAGATCTTGATAGACAATTTATACATCTTAATAATGATCCGGGCGGCAAGCCATACACAGGTGATCAAGCGCTCGGGTATGCCGCTCGTCTATTGATAGAGAAGCGGAATCAAGTAAAAGCGATCCTCGCTTCTTCAGACCAGTCAAACCTGCAAGAAGAGCTTTATATTCAGCTGGGGCGTGATATTTTGGCAGAGGACGTTCTTAGGATGGAAAAAGGCCTGAGCGCAAGTCCAATCAGACAATCCCTGATAAGGGCGGCCGGCATCCTTCCAGCGCTACTGTTTCCTTCACTTATAGCGGCGACTGCCAGAGGCTCCTTGCACGGCAAAGCACTCGCCAACGACGTAGCTCCCCGCAAAGACAAAAAAAATAAAAAAGAATAAATACTTACTTTCGTATTGTTTTGACTTTGATAGAACCTACTCCAAAGGAATTAAACGACCCGAGTGCTCCGCCGCCAGAAACCCCGCGCTACAGGTAAGTTTTGTCAGTAAATAGGGGTGGGTATCAGGTTTATGCTTGCACCGGGCTTTTTAAATACGGACAATATACATTAATGAAAAAACCTGGCATAGAAATACCCGGTATAGAAGTAATAGCCGCGGAGCTGGAAACGCCCAGACTGTCCGGCGATGCGCTCCTGTCACAAATAGACGGCCTGAAAAGACGCTACGACGAACCGTGGCGTAGACATCATGATTTCCAGCATCCTTTAGAGCTTTTCGCCATACTTCTAAAATTCAAAGAAGAGATGGATGACCCAAATGCCGTCGGCTGGACGATTATGTATCACGATTCTATATATGATCCTTTGGCAGAACCTGGCAGGAACGAAGAGCTTAGCGCGCAATTATCCGAAGCTGAAACACCGTCGTTCCTAACTATGAAGGCAGCTGGAAAAGTAGCCGGTATAACCAGAGCTACTGCAGGCCACACGCCAGTGGACGTGGGCAGAGACTGCGAACTGTTCCTGGACGGAGATCTGGCTATTCTTGGAGCGACGCCGGAACGATATAAGATTTACGCTGATGATATAAGGGAAGAATATCGCCATGTACCGGCAGAGCTATATGTACCGGGGCGTATGAAAATACTTGGAGACCTGGCAAGCAGACACGAAAACAGCGGTGTTTATACCACCGAACCTTTCCGGGCAGAATTCGAAGAACAGGCAAAAATCAATATTGCCGGCGAAATAGAAGAACTGCAAGCTTTACTGCCTTAGATATCTTTTTTATTTCTATGCCTGAGGAGGCTCGGCGGCGGTTTCTTTGGCAACGATAGCATCCATTACCGGTTCCGGTACGAACTGTGAAACTACGCGCTGCCAATCCGGGTCATTGGCGGCAAGTATCACCTTGACCATTGTTGAGCTAACCATGTCCAGGGCCGGTTCAGAAGGAAAATATATAGTTTGCACATTTGGTGTTATAAGCCTATTTCCTTTATATAAATCAGACTCACTGCCGAAATCTCTTTCAGATCGCAGGCCTCTGACCAATGCAGCAAATCCATTTTTTTCCGCATAGCCCACCAAAAATCCGCTAGGTAGATGCTCCACAGCAACATTGTCTAAATCTGCCGTTATTGCTCTTAGAAGCTCAAGGCGTTCAGGTATTTTAAAATAGCCGTTGTCCTTTTCCGGATTTACCGCCAGGTTAACTTCAACATGCGGAAAAACTGCCGCAGCTTTAGTGATGAGGTCAAGATGTCCAAGTGTAGGGGGATCAAACGAACCGCCATACAATACTTTTGGCCCTACTTCCGCTGAAGCTTCCGCCCCGCTCGTGCCTGGTGCTGCCATGATAACTCCTTAGTTTAAGTTTCATAAATATTACAATAAATTAGATTCATCTGCAACAAACTATGGTAATTTAAACAGAGCTGGAATATAATCCTAGGAATTTATGAGTGTAGAGATAGACCCTGAAATAAGGATGTTTGAGCTGACCGGCGGAATGGGGGCCGGCAAAACGACTACGGGCGAAATATTTGAATCTTTAGGCGCGAAAGTAATCGATACGGACAAAATCGCGACCGAATTACAGAAACCCGAAGGGCCGGCCTTGCCGCCTATGGTAGAGATATTAGGGGCTCAAATCATAGGCGAAGACGGTAAGCTGGACAGGGCTCTGGCCGGCAAAATCATGTTCTCAGACCCTGAACTGGTAAAAGCGATAAACGAAGCGCTGCACCCGATGGTATGGGACGCTACGCTTGAGAGAATAGCAGAGCTTAGCGCCGGATCCACAGCGGTCATAGAAGTGCCCGTGCCCGATTTGGAACATGCAAAGATTATGAATGGAATAGTGTCGGTAATCACCTCTGAAGAAAGAGCCATTGAAAGGTTAGTTACCGGTCACAGGAAAATTGAAATGGAAGTAGCGAAAGAACGTATAAGAGAACAGATAAGCAACGAGGAAAGAATTGCTATGTCGGATTTCGTCATAGTGAACGACGGAACTTTTGAAGAGTTAGTAGCGAATACTACTCACGTATGGGAACAGATGAAAACGTTATAGACGGCAGCACAGGAACGTGTAACCATAAACATTTTACGCTTGATTATTTTGTAATATAGTGATATAATAGTGCGCATGAGTGTTGACCCAGAAGGTGGAAAAGAACGCGGTCCGCTAGGTGATATTGGCGATGCCAATGCTGACGGTACCGTCAATAGGGAAAGAATTGAAGTTCCTCAAGAGCATCTGGATGATGAACGAGACGTTGATGAAGTAGTTGAGCCGGAATGTGTTGATGAAAGACCAGCACCAACAGGAGAACTAGGAGACATATTAAGGGACAAAGTAGAGCAGGGTATACCCTTATTTTCGTCTGGTCTGGCCGGTCTGAGCCATTATGATGCAATTAGGCCAATGGCTCACCGCCTTCCTTCAATTGAAGTATCCCCGCTATTTGAAGCCGTAAAACCCGACCTGCCTACCGTAGACGGCAGCGAATATGTAAAGGATGCGTTCGGCGGCTTTGGCCCAAGTTCTCCGGAATATGACAGTGATAGGCGCCTTGAAATATCAGTGCCAGACAGCAGAGCAGCCGTAGGCTGGTTCAGGGATGCGGTCATAGACCCTGAGTCCGGCGGTCTGTTTTCCGTTTCACCAGCCCATGTCGAGGAAACCTTTACTTCCACCATACCTGCAGGATCACACCCGGGAGTGGGTAGGGTTGAAGTAGGTTTTATAAAAACGGAACAAACTTCTTTAATAGCCGGAAGAATTCAGGCACAATCTGATGCGCTTGACATACCAGATGCTCCGGACAGGACAGAAGAGGGCAATCCGATTGATACCCGCGAACCCGCGAAAAATATGCTGGCCGAACATATGCAGGGAAGATTAGAGGAGATTTATTCGGATAATATAGAGTTCGGCAAGAACGGCCGCACTGCAGTCATAGGCTTGGACGAAACTACGAATCTCCACGTCGACTTTAGCCAGTTGCCGTCTCTATATGTTACTGTCAACGGACAAAGCACACACCGCGCCGGATATGCTACACGGTTTGGTACTGCCAAGCCTACGCCTAGGCAGCTGGAGTCGGAACTATCAGCGCTACAAGAACATTTCCCGGTCATAGCGGAAACGTATGCCGATTTCTATAGGAAGCAATTGCCAAAAACACGTATCGATATAGACTATGGCTCGCCTGAAAAAGATAGCAAGGACCCTATTAATACCCAGAGGCTTGAAATATTAAGGCAGGAAATGGTTACCGAACCGCGTGAGGATGATTTCAAATATATCGGCGGTTTGGACGGTGACATAGAGAAACTTAAGCAAGCGGCCATGGGCTTTGCGCATCCGGATGCGTTCCGGGAATTCGGCGTGAGTCCTCCTAGGGGTATTCTACTCAAAGGGCCTCCGGGAACAGGTAAGACAAGCTTGGCTAATGCATTCGCGAGAGACTCGGAAGCAGTTGTACTGACAGTAAAAGCCAGCACGATTAAAAATGCTTTTCATGGCGAAACGGAGCGTAACATGCGCGGCGCTTTCGAGCTTGCCGATTTGCTTGTTGAAGAAGGCGAAAAAGTTGTTATCTTTATTGATGAGATAGAAGCTTTGGCACCGTCGCGGGAAGCAATGGGATCAAGTAGTATCGACCAAAACGTAACCACTGAGCTTCTGCAGGCAATGAATGTTGACCGCCCTGATTGTATAATTATCGCTGCAACAAACGTTCCCGGTATGGTTGATCCCGCCTTAATCAATAACAGAAGTCGCTTTTCTGAACAGCTTGAAATAGGCCTGCCGGATACCGAAGGCCGACAAGATATAATCGGCAAGCTCTTTACCAAATTTGCCGATAAGGCGACCGGCGATTCGGCTGAATTGTTTTCTGAAGATATAGACATAGAACAGTTAGCCGACGAATGCGAAGGTTTGACAGGCGCTGATATCGAGGCCGTTATCAAAAAAGCTTTGTATGGCAAGGCCGTAATCCTTGCCACGACAGGTGAAAAACCGGGGCCGCTAACAAACGGTGTGCTATACCAAGGCTTGAAGGCTATGCTTGCCAGCAAAGACAGTTCCGGCGGCAGTTACCTGCGTTAAGTTATCTACCTAAATTGACTAAATAGCGATTTTCTTGTATTATTTACATAATGACAGGAGCGGAAGCTGCCAGTGCATATGAACTGGCCGAAAAACTTCATTCAAGTTTATATAACGACCCTGCGAACCGAGCCCGCGGGCTTATTACAGACGGGGAAGTGCGGGCTGATATATCGGAGATGTCCGGGACTGAACGACTGACGACAATAGGAGAAATTGCCGGCAGACGGGTCTATCAGCATTTATCCAGAAGCCGGAAAACGGGTGCCTTCTATCTGTCCACCGTATTTACGGAACCGGGCGGTGAAGTAATGTTAAAAAAGATTACAGAGAATTCTCCTCCAGAGGTAATAGCCGTAGTAGCAGAAACTTTGTTCATGCAATCAATAGGCAGAGCTGCAGAAACCGGCTGAGTAAATTCAATATAAGTTCGGTTGATATCTGCTTGGTATTAAAATAGGTAGCGTGGCAAATAAAAGATTGTCTTATGACAGCCATCCTGAACTGCCGCTGGATCCTGACGTAGTTCAGCCCGGCAGATACAGATGGCCGATCCATCTGACGCCCGCGCTCCAGCTGGCAGTATTTATCGGCGGATGTTTTGGCACTTTGGCCCGCTACGGCGTGGCATTAAGGCTGCCCGTACAGGACGGAGCATGGCCGGCCGCGACCTTCGCGGTCAATATGATCGGGGCATTCCTGTTAGGATTTTTGCTGGAAGCATTGGCAAGAGCGGGAAAGGACAAAGGCAGACGCCGCCTGATACGTTTGCTCGTCGGAACCGGCTTCATCGGATCTTTCACTACTTATAGTTCGCTGGCCGTAGAAATCGACCTTTTATCCAGAAACGGCCACCACATGACTGCCATCTTATATGCGTGGGCCACGATAATATTCGGCCTGATTTTAAGCATTTTGGGCATCCAGGCGGCTTCTATGTACCTCAAGCAGAGGAAGAAGATATGACGGTATTGTTTATCTCGCTAGCAGGCGGATCAGGTGCGCTTGCACGCTTCATCGTGGACGGGCTGGTAAGGACCAGGCTGGGAAGAAGATTTCCATGGGGTACTATGCTTATAAATATCAGTGGCTCGCTGATATTAGGAATAATAACCGGTCTGTTCCTTAATCATAAAGTAGGCATGAATACCAAATTAATCCTGGGAACCGGTTTCTGCGGCGGATATACCACCTTCAGCACGGCCAGCTTCGAATCGGTCAGGCTTATCGAAGAAAAACTATACAGTCAGGCTTTTTACCAGATTATGGGAAGCCTGGTATTCAGCGTAGCTTTTGCCGGTCTTGGCATATGGATAGGTATGCTATTTTAAGCTTTAATCTTTGTCGTCGGGCTCTGGCGCCTTGCTTCCCTTTTGGCGGGCTTTGCTCAAGCCTACCGCTACAGCCTGTTTCTTGTTCTTGAATTTACCTTCATGCTTATGTTCGTGCATCGCTTTTTTTACTTCTTCCTGTGACTTCTTATCATATTTAGCCATGATTATCTCCTTTAAGTTTAAAAGAGGACCCTTCAGGGAATGGATCCTCTTTACTTTTCGCCTTAGCTGCTGCGGCTGCTCTGACTGCCGCCCTTCTGGCCGGCTTTGCGGGCCTTTTCCCGGTCGTTTGCAAAATTACCGGGGTTGGTATCCTTGCCCTGGGACTGGCCGCCTTTGCTAGCCTGTTCCTCCGTATCGGAACGTTTGCCGAACTGGCCGGGATTGTCTGAATCTGCCATAATTCTTCCTCCTTAAATTATTTTCACTCCTCTGACATTACTAGTTATAAATATAGGCTTCCCGTTATAAAAATCTGTAAGAAAGCACACAGCCGCAAATTCTTTATCTTATATAATCCGGATATTGCCTCGCGCCCGATATTCGTGTATAGTAGTAAATGTATTACTTTTATTACTCATGTCTGAGCATTCTTTTCCAAAGATACTAGGTACTGCTACCTTAAATGAAAAAGGGCAGCTGGTAGTGCCTGCAGAAGCCCGCGGCAAGCTGGGCCTGAAGCCCGGGAGCAAGGTGGTCATCATGAGCAGCACTCAGCGCCCGGCGCTGGTGCTAATAAAAGCAGAAGAGCTTGAGGCAATGCTTCAGGACTTTTCCGACGCTTTAAACAACAACAAATAGAAATCAAGGAGGCTGAAAATCAGCAAACACGCACAAACCGATACTGACGCTATTCATTATTCGCACGGCCAGATAATGGTTATCATAGGCGCCTTGATGCTGGCCATGCTTCTGGCGGCACTTGATCAGACTATCGTATCCACCGCATTGCCGAAAATAGCCAGCGACCTGCAGGGGCTGAGCAAGCTTTCGTGGGTAGCGACATCCTATCTTATAACCAGCGCTATAGTGACCCCTATATTCGGCAAACTCGGTGACCTGTATGGACGCAAGAAGCTTTTTCAGTTCACCATAGTCATATTCTTGGCTGGCTCGGCCCTGTGCGGTCTGAGTCAGAGTATCAACCAGCTGGTCATATTCCGTGGAATCCAAGGTATCGGCGGAGGCGGTCTTATGAGCCTTATCCTGGCCATAGTCGGCGACGTCATACCGCCGCGGCAAAGAGGCCGGTATCAGGGTTATTTCGGAGGCGTGTTCGCTTTGGCAAGCGTGGTAGGGCCTCTGCTTGGAGGATTCTTCGCCGATGCGAACTCCTTGCTGGGTGTAGCCGGCTGGCGCTGGATATTCTATATAAACATACCGCTTGGAATAATCGCCCTAAGCGCGGTCGCGGCACGTCTGCACCTGCCGGTAAGAAAGACCGAACACAAGATAGACTACGCCGGCGCATCTCTGCTTACCGTATCGGTAATAAGCCTTCTGTTGGTTTCCGTATGGGCGGGCGTGGACTATGCCTGGGGCAGCATCCAGATAATCGGCCTGCTCATATCCTCCGTAGTCTTCGGAATACTTTTCGTCCTGCGCGAACACAAGGCCAAAGAGCCGCTGATACCTTTGAGTCTGTTTAAGAACGATATCTTCAACGTATCGGTGATACTTTCACTCCTGTCCGGCATAGCCATGTTTGCAAGCATACTCTACATACCTGAATACCAGCAGGTAGTGCGCGGTTATTCTCCAACCAAGTCCGGACTGCTCATGGTTCCGCTAGTACTGGGCCTTATGGGAGCGTCGATTACATCCGGGCGCATAATCAGCAAGACCGGAAAATACAAGATATTTCCTATAATAGGAACCTTGCTTCTGACCTTCGGGTTGTGGCTGTTCAGTCATGTCACCCTGACCACCAGCCAATGGACGCTTTCCATATGGATGATAGTCATAGGCGCAGGCCTGGGTTCATTCATACAGGTAGCCACGCTGGCCATACAAAACTCTGTGGACAGAAAGCACCTTGGAACCGCTACGTCCAGCGCGACATTTTTCCGGAGTCTTGGCGGTTCTTTGGGCGGCGCTTTATTCGGTACTGTGCTCATCAGCCGGCTTACGCATCATTTGCAGGATCTGCTTCCGGCCGTAAAAGACAGCGGCAAGATAGTCACCAGCTCGCTCCAGGGCGGCACACAGGCTCTGGCCCATGCCCCGCAAGCTGTTCGCGATGACGTGCTTTTAGCCTTCGTCCGTTCATTTCATGAAATGTTCCTGGTGGCCATACCTTTCGCCCTGGCTGCTTTCATAACGGCTCTGTTCTTGCGCGAAACGCCTCTTCATACCGGCGCCAGAGGTGTAGCGGAAGGCAGCGCGTTTGAAGGCGAACATAAAAAATAGGCCTTAAAAGACCTATTTTCCTTAAGCCAACCCTTAGGCTTATGTATGCGCATGGTGCTGGCGGTCCTGTCTGACCTGGCTTATTTCCACGCCGTCCCAGGTGGCCAGTATGAATACCACCACGGCTGAAATGGTTTCACTCCAGGCAATCCCATTACCTACGCTGTATGAGAAAGCCGAGATGAAGAGCCAGATAGCTACCAGGGCGTTTATCCAGCTGGGCAGGGTATTGACCCAGAAGAGCTGAATAAAGCCGGCTACTACGAATACCGCACCGATTATCATCATATTGGTCAGTGCGCCGCCTGTCACGGACATGAACGCGGGTGACACGAGCAGCCAGATTCCTACGACCATAGTAAGTATGCTGGCTAGTCTGGATTGTGACATCTTTTCCATAAAATCCTCCTTTTATTAGCTTGTCGCTTAAGCCTCTCCTTTCCACTCTTTATGCTACAAACTTAATAACGCAGTTTCCGTGAGGATTATTACACTTAATAGATAAGCAATATTACATAACTATATGAAAGGATACCGACTGGTAAAATTATAAGAGATGGTTAAAAAAGTAAGTAAAAAGGCCGCGGACGGCCTGAAAGATTATGGCCTTCGTTCATTTTCCTCGCTCAGCGTACGCAACTACCGTCTATATTTCGGCGGCCAGGCCATATCGCTGTCCGGCACATGGCTGGACACCGTGGCACAGGCCTGGCTGATACTCGAGCTGACCCATTCTGGAACGCTGCTTGGACTGCTGGCCGCAGCGCGTTTCCTACCGGTACTCATCCTGGGTCCTTACGGCGGACTGATAGCTGACAGCGTCAATAAAAGACGCCTGCTTTATGTCACGCAGACCGGCGCGATGATATTGGCATTCATTCTGGCAGCGATCGTTGTGACAAATACGGTACAGGTGTGGATGGTTTTCGTGCTGGCGTCATGCCTCGGGCTGATAAATGCCGTAGACAGCCCGACGCGGCAAACCTTCGTCATGGAGATGGTAGGGAAGGAAAAACTGACCAATGCCATATCGCTCAACTCAATCGAAGTGAATATAGCACGCATAATCGGCCCGGTAATAGCGGCGGCACTGATAGCCGGCGTCGGGCTTGGCTGGTGTTTTTTCATAAACGGCTTGTCTTACATAGCCGTACTTATCTGCCTGAAGCTGATGGACGGCTCCGAACTGCTGCCTTCACTGCCAAGCGCAAGGGGCAAGGGCAGGCTCAGGGCCGGATTTTTCTACGTATGGCATACGCCGGTTCTTAGGAATGTCCTGATAATAATGGCCCTCGTAGGAGCCTTATCATATGAGTTCCAGGTGGTATTGCCGCTTTTCGCGACTCAAACTTTCGGTGGCAACGCCGGTACATATGCTTTAATGATGACCGCTATGGGGCTAGGTTCGCTCATAGGAGGATTGTTCACGGCGAGCAGGGGCAATCCTTCGCCTAAACGTCTGCTGGAGGCTACTATAGCACTGGGTATCTCGATGATCCTGACGGCCATAACACCGGACCTGCCCATGGCTCTGGCCGCTCTGGTTCTGGTCGGTTTCTGTACTATAAGCTTCACGGCGCTTACCAACACGACTCTTCAGCTTAATAGCGTTCAGGATATGCGCGGCAGAGTGATGGCGCTCTGGGTAATGGCATTCCTTGGTTCCACGCCTATAGGCGGTCCTATAATAGGCTACATAAGCGAGCATGGCAGTCCCCGGCTGGGCCTGGCGGTGGGCGGGCTGGCCGCTTTGCTGTCAGCCGTGTTCGGTATATTAGCTCTTAGAAATTACCGAAAAAAGCAAAGTATACCCCTGTAAAATATATTGATTTTTTTATCAATATATGCTATTATATATAAATATGAGTGGCGAAACCGAAATCGAAAGAATATCGGCGAGTCTTGAGGTGGCTCCGGACGGTGTTATTACGGAGGCCGTAGATGTTGAGGCGCATACGGGAGACACCGAAGAAGAACTTCTTATCATTTACAGGGAGATCCTTGATCCCGTTACACCTTCACCGAATGCGCTGGAATATGTCAAGAACGGCGGAAGTCTGGCAAGCCTTATTGATGAGATAACTCAGCTACGGGCAGACTCCGGCGGAGAAGACGGCCCGGCCGTATCCGAGGTTGATAAGGAACTTATAGATTCGCGGCAAGCCTACATAGATGCCCTGACCAGAAAACTTGGTATAAGGAACAGGGATGAGCATAGAGAGGAAAGAGACGAAACGGAGGAAAGATACGCCGACGCCGTAGTAGCCAAGCTTTCTCAAGTGCTCGAGACCGGACCGCAGGAAGCTTTACAGGCCGGTCAATTACCTAAACTGGTCAAAAACGTGTCATTTGACGGTGAAGATGCCGACGAACTTGAAGAACTGGCGGGCAATCATCTTCACGTTATGATAGATGTCCTGCTGAAAGAAGAAGCAAGACGGGGTGCATTGGTGGAGCGTTTTTCATACAAGGGCCTTGAAAAAGTGGTTGATACCTGGCAGCACAACAGATGGCTCAGGGCCAGCATGGCCGCCGGTATATTTGCTTTGTCAATGACCCCGAAATTGAATTTATTCTCAGAAGACCGCGAGCTTATAGTCGAGCATGTGGACACGGGGCTGCAGGTAGCTGCAGGCTATATATTCATGCATGACATCCAGGAAAGCGGCTACATAAACATCGCCGATTTCGCCAAACGCAGAAGAGCACGGCGCGACCGGGAAGCCCTTGCAGGCGATAAATTGCTGGCAGATCTGGCGCTTAGGACGGCTTATAATGAAATCCATTACACATCGTATGGTACCGGCGTGCGTCCGGACAGGATAGGTACCGATGACCCGGAGGAGAACGCAAGACGTTTTGATAACCTGGACAGGGATTTTGACAGGTTCCAGAACGAACCCGGAGGCTGGCCCTACACCGGGCAGCAGATGCTGGATTATGCCTCCAGGCTGTATCTGCACAGGATGGAGCAGATAGAGGCTATAACTAAAGCCGACAGCCGTAAGGAGCTTTTCCTGCGGCTGACCCGCGAATTATTGTGTGAAGACCTGCAAGTGTTAAGGAACGACCTGACCGGCAGCAGGGTCAGAAGGGCCTTTATCCGCGGCGTTTCTCTGGGCGTGTCGGCCGTTATGGGCAGATACACCGCCGGTATGGGCGAAGCCGCCCACCTGAGCCGGGAGAGCGTAAGGACCGTGGACTCGGAACTTACCCATGCTGAAAGAAAATTAGATTAAGGGGCTAAGATTGATTTATAGTCTGCTTTGGTCTATATTACCTTCAATTTAATTAGGATAGGTGTCATGAATAAACACAGGAGGTCAATAGCGAAAGCGGTCACCTGGCGGTTCGTTGCTACCACGGATACGATTATTATCGCGTGGATTATAACAGGCAAATTTGCACTTGGTCTTACCATCGGCGGAGTCGAGGTGTTCACCAAGATGTTTTTGTACTATATGCACGAGCGGGCCTGGAACCGTTCTACTTTCGGCGTGACCTACCACAATCTGACAATGGATTCGGAATAAATACATAAGAGTAAGCGAACTATATATGATGCTTACGCTATTTGGTATATAATATAGAAGACATTATTTAAGGAGAACTGCTTAGGGAGCACGTATCCTTTAAGGAAACAAAAGTGAGGGTAAAAACAAACAGGTCCGGGGTGGACGTATTGCATGCGCACAGGCTTGCGATATTTTTATTTTTCTTAGGTTGCGCGCTGGCGGCACTTTCGATCAGAACGTTGCCGGTGTTCGCTACAACCTCCGGACCTAACAATCCTACATCGGCGACTAACGATACCGGTACCGGTTCGGCAGCCTGGACCAATCCGGGCAACGTACTCAGCTCGGACAACAGCCGAGCCACGGTAAGCTTATCCAACGGCGGCACTTCAAACTATACAAAAGCTACCGGCTTCGGATTTTCAATCCCCAGCGGTTCCACCATAAACGGGATTACCGTGGGCGTTGAACGCAGTGAAGCCAATACCAACGGTAATAACACCTGCCTGGATAACGCCATCCGCATAGTTAAAAGCGGCACTATTGGCTCTACGGATAAATCAAATGCTACGACCTGGCCGACGACCGACACTTACGTCAACTACGGCGGCAGTTCCGATCTATGGGGCCAAACCTGGACGTATTCGGACGTAAATGCCAGCAACTTCGGGTTTGCTATCTCTGCCAAAAACAACAGGAGCGGCGGCCCGCCGTCTGCTAGCGAAACCTGCCAGGTAGACCATATTAGAATTACCGTAGATTACACCACGATAACAGCCAATCAAAACAGCTATGGACTGTTTGGCAACCAGGATGCTTCCGGCCAACCCACATTCATAAAGGGTTGGGGCGGCAGCGGCGACGACTACGGCGAATCCATGGTTCAGACCAGCGACGGCGGGTATGCGGTGACCGGTACTACGACAAGTTTCGGCGCCGGGAGCGGCGACCTGTACCTGGCTAAATATAGCGCCGCAGGAAATTTGGATTGGAGCAAGACATGGGGAGGTGCCGGCGATGATGAAGGCTGGTCGGTCAAACAGACCAGCGACGGCGGGTACATAGTTACCGGATTTTCCGTAAACAGCTTCGGTAATATCAACCCCCGCATGGCTCTGCTCAAATATGATTCGTCAGGCAATATAACCTGGAGCAAAATGTGGGGTTATCCAGGCGTAGACCAAGGCTTTTCCGTGATACAGACCAGCGACGGCGGGTACGCGGTGACCGGTACTACGACAAGTTTCGGCGCCGGAAATTATGATTTATTCATAGCTAAATTCGCCAGTAACGGAGCGTTATCCTGGAGCAAGACGTGGGGAGGAACCGACGTGGATACCGGCTATTCAATTATTCAGACCAGCGACGGCGGGTATGCGGTGACCGGCTATACCATTAGCTTCGGCATAGGCGGCGGTACGGAGGACATGATGATTATTAAATACGATTCGTCAGGCAATATGTCCTGGAGCAAGACATGGGGCGGGGCAGGCTACGAAGAAGGTCATGCCATAGTTCAGACCAGCGACGGGGGATATGCAATTACAGGCCGTGAAAACAGCTGGGGAGCCGGCAACTACGATATGATACTGGTCAAGTTTACCAGCTCCGGCAATTTCAGCTGGAGCCGTCTATGGGGCGATGCGGCAGGCGACAGAGCGGAAGCTATCGTCCAGACCAGCGACGGCGGACTGGTTATAGCCAACCATGCCAGCGCAATAGGTATGGCCGGCAGTTATGATATCGCCATGGTGAAATTTAATAGTTCAGGAACATACCAATGGGGGAAAAGCTGGGGAGGTACCGGCGAAGATGACAGCTATGCCATAGTCCAGACCAGCGACGGCGGACTTGCTATAGCCGGCGCTTCCGCCAGCCCCGGCGGTGCCGGCGGTTATGATATGGTTTTGCTCAAATATGACGCATCGCAAAATATTTCCGGTTGCTCCACTTCCAATTGCCTGTCCGACGGGAATCAATATACGGGAACGGTCAGCGTAGATGGCACCGACTATACGTCTACTGTTGACGCTGATGGCACCGACTATACATCCATAAAGAAGACGGATGGCACGGATTATACTTCGGTCCTGACCACGGATGGCACGGATTATACTTCGACCAGAAAGACGGACGGCACGGATTATACTTCGACCAAAACTACTATAGTTCCATTCGCACCCAGCGGTATTGATGTCGGTTCGGCGCTTGCCACGCAGAACACGCAGGCTAACATATCCAATGGCAACGCTTTTCGCCTGAGGCTGGATATATATGAATCAACGGCCCCGGCCGGCAGTCTTTCATATAAATTGCAATACGCGCTGAAGGGTTCAGGTACCTGTACTTCTCCGCAATTTTCTTATTCCGATGTAACTGACAGTTCTACCGTCAGGTACTTCGACAACCCTAACGCCGTCAATACCATGGCTCTTACCACCAACGCCAATGATCCGACGGACGGGGGCAACACGCTGGTGCGCCAGAGCTATCAGGAGAGCGGTACTACGAACTTCACTAACCCGAGCGCGCTATCTTCAAACGACGGTATGTGGGATTTCGCTCTCGTGACCAGCGGTGCAACCGCCGGTAGCCATTATTGCATGCGTGTTACAAAAAGTGACGGCTCCTCGCTCAATGCATATAATGCCACTCCCGAAATCATCATCGTCGCACCGCCGGACACTCCTACCAGCCCGGCACAGAAAACCACATCGGACGTTACCATATCGACAGGTTCCTGGCATAACTCCGGCAGTGTCAAATTTACCGCATCAGTCAGTTCCGCAAATGCCAGCGATACAATCCAGCTATGCGTCGAAGCCCAGCCGCTCGGTACCGGTTTTTCTAACAGCGGCAGCTGTGGTACGGGCGTATCCTACAGCGGCTCTGCCGTGACCGCTACCGTGACACTGTCCGGCCTGAGTACAAACACCCAGTATCATTGGCAGGCCAAAGCGCAGAACGCTTACGGCTCTTCCGGCTGGGCAAGTTACGGCGGCAACGCCGAATCTTCTGCAGACTTTGGTATAGACACGTCCGGGCCGACCGGGGGAACCGTATATGACGGCACTACGGCCGGCTTTGAGAATATATTCAACAGCGGCTCGCTCTCAAGCGTGTCGGGTAACTGGAGCGGATTTACGGATCCGGGGTCGGGGATAGCCAGCTATGAATATTCTATCGGAACTACGCCAAGCGGAACCGATATAAAGGGATGGACGGGCAACAGTTCGTCTACGTCTGTGACAGCTTCCGGTCTGACGCTTCAGACCAGCAAAACTTATTATATGAACGTACGGGCTACGGACAACGTAGGTAATACAGGTGCGGCCGTATACAGCAGCGGCCAGTTGGTAGCGCCAAGCCTTACCTTCAGTGTTTCTCCGTCAAACCTGCAGTTCAACGAGCTTGACCCTTCTAATACGACACCGTGGACGGACACTCAGCAAACTACGCTTTCCGCGACAACCAATGCATATAACGGATTCTCTATACGGGCCTTTGCCGCATCGCTCCTGACATCGGGTTCGCATACCATCCCCGGTTTCACGGGCGGCTCCTACGCTACTCCTGACAGCTGGCAGAGCGGCGACACGGGATTCGGCTACACGTCCGACGACACCAGCGTAGGCGGCTCGAACAAATTCCAGAATAACCCGTGTCCTGGCGGCTCGTCCCTGGCGGCGCCAGGCTGCTATGCACCGTTCTCATTGAGCGCACCGGGCGATGTGCTCGCGGACTTTGCAGGTCCGGTCACCGGATCTAATGCCAGTGCCAGCTATACAATCACAAACCGCATTACGGCGGACCCAAGCCAGACAGCCAGTACTTACTCTGCGATAATCGTTTATACTATAGTAGCGAACTATTAAGGGCTATCAGGGTATGTTTTGACGCGGAAATTTTGGGTATTGATAGGGTTAGTATTAATATTCTGTCTTCCCGCACGCCAGGCTGGCGCTGACGCGCCCGGTGCTTCCGCGCTGGCGGTAACGCCTTCCATAGTCCAGCGTATAGTCGATCCTGGCGGTAAGGACACCTTCCAGCTTCAGATAATAAATGTCACCGGCCAGGCTTTGCCGGTGCACCTTTCCGCCGAGCCGCTCAACAGCTCCGAATATAAGGACGACCCGGTGCAGAAATGGCTCAGCTTCGCCGAATCCGACATAATATTAAAACCCGGGAAGATTTACACCGAAAAGATAACCGTCAATCCTCCGACGAATGCCGAGCCGGGAGGTCATTATGCCTCCATATACATAACCCCTCTGGTTCCGGTCGGCGCCATATCGTCCATGCAGACCAGACAGATAGTCAGGGTAAGCGTGACAGCTTTCATCATAATCAAGGGGGATACCCGCGAGGATGAGAAGCTTGAGAGCTTCAAAATAGACCATAGTTTCCAGGAATCAGCACCGGTAAACTTTAGTTTACGGCTTAAGAATACGGGAAATGTACATCTGCTGTCCCACGGCAAGGTACATATATATGACGGCATAGGGAAGCAGATAGCGGAGATTAATATGCCCGATACCGTAGTCCTGCCCGGTACCGGAAAGACCGTGCACATCAGCTGGGATAAGCCCTGGCTGGCCGGTCATTATAGCGCCAAGGTCGAGATAACCTACGGTGTCAAACATACGGTTTTGAAATCGGACAAAGTGTCTTTCTGGGTTATTCCGTGGCTGCCGCTGATACTGATAACCATAGCCGGAGGATTGGGTTTATACATAATACGCCGGACATACAGGCGCTGGGGACGCGCGCTTAAAGCCCTTGCCGGCAAATAAACAGATTCACCTCTGTGGAAAAACTGCTCGCTTAATGTTGACAACGAAGCATTTAATGCTTATGATAACCGTATCAGTTAAAGACACAAATTGAGGGGAAAATGAAAAGTTTAATAGCAAAAGCAATAGCTATCAGCAGTCCGTTGGTATTGGCTCTGAGTTTAATATTAGGTTTAGGTGTAGCGCAGGCGGCTACGCTGACTTCGGCATCCATGACGCTGTCGGACAGCAGGCCCAGCCAATCATCCAGCTATACTTTCAACGCAAGCGGTTTCACCACAGGTACGCCTATAAAGTGTATTAAGTTCCAGTTTAATGACGCGGCCGACATGAGCGGCTCGGTACCTGCCGGCTTTACCTCCACTTCAGCCAGCTTAAGCTCTTCTTCGCTGGTCACGGCCGGCAACTGGACGGCGGATGCTTCGGCTAACGGAACCGTCAAACTGACATATACTACCGGCGAGGCGCCTGCTTCTTCCGGCAATGTGGTCCTGGGCAGTATAACCAACGGCAGTTCGGCAGGAACCGCGTACTTCGTAGCCGTAAATACCTATGCTAACACTAACTGCAGCAGCAGCCCTTCCGATGCTGCTACCGTGGGTATCATATATACGGCGGGGCAGTCCGTATCGGCTACCGTCAATCCGACGCTTGCATTCACCGTAGGTGCGGTCAACAGCGGGCAAACGGTCAACGGTGCGACTACCAACATAACTACTACCTCCGGCACCATACCGTTCGCAACTACAGCCACCATAGGTACTAATGCGATAGCCGCGCAAAGTCTTACCGTGTCCACCAACTCGGGTAACGGCTATACGGCATATGTAAAGTACACGGGCGCGCTGACCAATGGCGGACATGATATAGATGATTTCTCCGGTACGCATGGCTCACCGACAACCTTTTCTTCAGCCGGTACCGAGAATTTCGGCTACACCACGGACAATGCCAATCTCAGCCAGTTTTCATCAAACAAATGGTCCGGGTTGACAACCACCTCTACCGACAACAGTGTCGCATCCAATACTTCCGCAATAAGCAATGACGTTACTAAAGTCGGTTTCCAGCTGGGAATAGGTTCTACGACACCTACGGGAAGCTACTCCACAACTGTCGTATACACCGCTACGCCTATTTATTAATCTCCTTGGTATAATCTAATACGGCATGCTAGAATTAGGCCAAGCTTCTGAAGGAGTACCGGGGTCTGTGCTTTGAATCAAAGAATAAAAAAACATCTTCTTTTTACAACGCTGGCAGTATGTCTGTTAGCTGTCGTTGGCCTGCCTTTAAAGAGCATCGCGGCCACGGATAATACCGATAAGACCAGTCTGGCGGTTTCTCCGCCTACTTTTGACCTGTCCGCCAACCCGGGGGATACTTTGCATGACAGCATAAAGGTTCAGAACATAACCGATAAAACAGTCGATATAAACACCTCTATAAAGAACTTCGTAGCAGTAGGTACGGAGGGGGAAGTCGGATTGACTGATCAAAACGGGCAATATTCGCTGGCCAAGTGGATCCACGTAACCCCGTCTTCGGCCGTACTACAGGCAAAGGAGTCAAAAGTATTCAATTTTACGGTAGATGTACCTAAGAACGCAGAACCGGGTGGAAAGTTCGGCTCCATAGTATTCAGCACGACACACGGTGCAAGCGGAGCTTCAGCCGTCGGGGTCAGCCAGCAGATAGGAACCCTGCTTCTTCTTAGGATAGCCGGGGATGCCAAGGAACAGGCAAGTATATCAAGTATGCTGGCCGACCATACTTCGCAGAACGACACGGTCACATATAAAACACTTATAAGCAACGAGGGCAACGTCCAAGTCAAGCCTATAGGCAGTATCACCATAACCAACATGTTCGGCAAGAAGGTGGCGACCATACCTTTCGGCGGCAAATATGTGATACCGGGAGCGAAAAGAGAATTTATCAACCAGTGGCAGCACAGCGGCATGCTTATCGGAAAATATACCGCTACGCTTACCTTGCTTTATGGCACTAAAAATATGACCCTTACGTCATCGGTAAGCTTCATAAGCATCCCCTGGAAGATGCTCGGCATAATATTGTTTATAGCGGTCATAATAGGCCTGATGCTCTGGAAAGCAAGAAACCGCTTAAAGCGAGCCTTCCGCATCCTGTTCGAAAAGGAATAGGTAGTCGTGCGGTGGAGACGTAAACTATCGTCCGTCCTAGCCCTAACCATAGCAGCCCTGTCGGTTATGGTGTTAGGTGCAGGCACTGCCAGCGCCGTATTTGATGAGAATAACCCGGCTTCGATATCGGTAACTCTTACCGTACCGGACACTAGTCTGACTATAAACGGCAGAACTTCTCCCCATGCATTCGTAACGGTTAAAGACAACGGCGGAACTGCAGGCACGGGAGTAGCCGGCTCAAGCGGTAATTTCAACATTCTTTTGGGCTCGCGTGCGGCCGGGACCCACAGCATAGAGATCAGCGCGGTAGATAACGAAGGCAGCGTGACAGACACTGTAAGCTATACGATCAACCTATCCGTGCAGACCAATACTACACTGAATCTTTTCCTGCCGCCCACGGTCAGTACCAGAGCTTCAAATACGGGCGGAGTAAAGGCATTCCTGCTTTATGGTTATACGATTCCAAATGCCCAGGTTACTCTGGTCATTGATTCATCAGATGTACATATAACCACTTCGAATCATGCCGGCAGGTGGCAATTAAACCTTACGGCACTTGGCATATCGTCCGGTGCACACCATGTCGTAGCACAAGCTGAAGACTCTTCTAGCAACTCGAGCTATATAACCCAATCCAAGCAGATAGACATACCCGCCCCGATACCGGATGTAATTAACGATAACGGCACAGAAACCGCAGCAGATAAGACGAATCTAGCCTCTAAAAGCCCCACAGCTCCTAAAGAAGGTTGTATAAAGATTCATTGCAGTACGGAACCTGAAAAATTACCCACGTTTCAGAGGCTGGCAAGACATTTAAATGATTTTTCGGCAGACAATGCCAAAGCTATTACCGCGACAGCCGCAGCAGCAGCCGGATTTTATGCGCTTTTCCTTGGCGGAGTAGCTTTAGCCGCCAAAGGCCTGGAAGCAGGAGAGATAGCTGCCATAGTTCCCAGCGGCCCCTCGCTCCTAAAAAACCTGATGAGCGACCCGCGCCTGGGCCTGACACACAAGATAGTGTTAACCCTTGCCGCTGGATATATGCTGTCTCCGCTGGATCTGGTACCGGATTTCTTGCCCGTAGTAGGCTATATGGATGATGCGATAATATTAATACTCGCTATAAAGTTCATAGCCAGGCACTTCGGGCTGGAAATAATATCCGAACATTGGCATGGTCCTGAAAAAGTCCTGGAAATCATTATTAAACTGGCCAGAATAAAATAGATTTGTGAGTTATTTCACTGCCTCTGCCTTCCGGCTTAATTATCCTAAAATCCATGTTAGGAAAAAATTACGACGACACAGCGCCAAAAAGAAAAAGACCATATAACCGGGCTGTTGAAAAACGGCTTTATCTGCAGGAATATGCAGGCGAATAAAAAAGGTAAAAAAATTCACTGCTTGCACCCCCACTCATTGCGTACAATGTACTCTGCCATGGCAATTTAAAGTTAAAGGAGGAGATTTATGGCACAAGGAAGTGGCAAACAAGGTTTCGCTTCAATGGATGAAAGCAAACAGCGGGAAATAGCCAGCAAAGGCGGCAAAGCCAGCGGCGGGAATTTCAAGAACGACCCCAAGAGGGCAAGCGAAGCAGGTAAAAAGGGAGGCTCCCGGTAGCAAGCGGAGACCCTGATACTTAATCAACTGAAGCAGTCCTTATGGCCGGAATCAATATACAGAGAAGGTCGTAGGGGCTGCTTAATAATTGAAGGAGAAAATTATGGCATACAAATCCGACCCGGATCCATCGGAAGAAGAGAACGAAAAGGCAGAAGACGCTCCGGAAGATACCCCCGAAGAAACTCCGGAAGAAGACCCGGTGGACGAAATGAACAGCGATAGGATATAAGCTCAAGCGAGGATATAAACCAGCTGCAGTCATCCGGACAGTTTTGTTAAATTTCTTACATTAATCCTGTACTTCTCAAGTAAAATCATGCTGTAGCGGCCTATGTTTTATATTGATAAACGGATAAACTTCACCAAACGAGATTTGGCTTTTATGCATATACTGCCCGCTATGGCGGTGCTGGCGGTATTTATGATATTGAGCTTCTGGAACTGGGCCGATCTAAAGCATTCTGTCAAAAAGGAGCAGTCAAGCAGTCTTGATAAATATATGAACGACACGTCCCGGAATCTTGAAAAAGAACTTAATTCATATGTAGATGTCGTAAGCGCCGGCGTGGGTCTGTTCGATGCATCCGACTATGTAAATAGCGGCGAATGGCACAGATTCGTAAGTATTTTCGACCTAAAGCACAGGTATCCGGGCATCAGAAACATAGGATTCGCCAAAATCATCCAGCCCGGGGCGTTAAACGCCTATACCGGTTCCGTACGTTCAAAAGAAAATATACTTTTCCATGTTTATCCGGGCGATAAATCCAAAACCCATGCGAGCATAGTCTATACTTCGCCAAAATCCAGCTCGAGTGACGCAGCGGTAGGTTACGATTTGTATTCTGACGTGGCTCTGCGGGCCAGCATGGAAAGGGCACGCGACAGCGGCAAAGCCGTGATAATACCTTATCTTTCGGGTAACAGGGTATTCGGCAATCAGCCGCAATTGATGATATTCTCACCAATTTACGTAAAAAACAGCAGGCCAGATACGCAGGCCGAAAGAAGGCATTATATATGGGGATACACTTACGCCGACATCATTACCTATAGCCTCATAAACAAGATAGAAGATGACGATAATAGTAATTTTGCTTTCAAAGTGAAAAGCGTCAACGCAGCGGGCGACACGCCTCTTTATCAAAGTCCGGGTTTTTCATGGATAGATTCCTCCCGAGGGAAACTTGCCGATGACCGGCCGGTAAAAGTCAATAATCTTGGTTTGAATGTTCATGGAGTAGCCAGCGATGAAATAGTCCCGAAACGGGAAAGAAAAAGGCCTGCCGCAGCATTATGGTTCGGTATATTCTTGAGTTTGTTTATGGGCGTATTCATATATACTCTGCTCACTAACCGCACAAAGGCTTTAAAGGGTAAAGAGTTCGATGAGATACAGTTGGCTAAGGACGAACTGCTGGCTCTGGCGTCACATCAGTTAAGAACACCTGCTACCGGTGTGAAACAATACATAGGCATGCTCAGGGAAGGCTACGGCGGGAAGATGACTAGGGAACAGCAGAAATTTCTGGACCAAGCATATGAGAGCAACGAACGCCAGCTAAGCACCATAAATGATATGCTCTTCGCGGCAAGAGCGGATAACGGCGATATAGAATTCAACTTTAAAAAGACCGACCTGGTAAGGCTGACCACCACAATTTTGAACGAGCAGAAAAAAGCCATAAAGGATAGCGGCCTGAAGCTCTACAGGCGCATGCCGCGTAATCCGATATACGTTAATGGCGACGCTGCATATCTGCGCATGGCCATAGAGAATATAATCAACAACGCCATGAAGTATACGCGTTCCGGCGGCAACATAACCGTCAGGGTCAGGCAGACAAAGAGCCGTGCCAGACTATCTGTAGATGACACCGGGGTAGGAGTGGACGAAAAATACCGCCACCTGCTTTTCAAAAAATTCTCGCGGGTACCCAATGATTTATCCAGCTCGGTTACCGGCAGCGGAATCGGTCTGTATCTTGCCAAGAAGGTAACTGACTCGCATAAAGGAAAGATCAGCTTCAAATCGGCTGACGGTCAGGGCTCCAGCTGCATTATAACCCTGCCTCTTTACAAAAAAGATAAATAGATTCTGTAATATATTTCACAGTAAAGTTAAGCCTTGAAGCCTATCATCACCTATATGATGTTCGCAATCGGCCAGAAACCGACTTGCACAGAAGTGGAAGGCTAAGGAGGAAAATGGCAAAAAAAATACTGATAGTAGAAGATGAACAGGCACTAAGCGAGGCTTATCAGATAATACTAAAAAAAGAGGGCTACGAAGTGGAAGCTGCCTATGATGGCCAGCAGGCCCTTAAGCAGATAAAAAAGGGCGACCCGGATCTTATCCTCCTGGACCTGAGGATGCCGAAGATGAGCGGCATAGAATTCTTAAATGAATACAAGCCTGCGAAAAAACATCCTAAAGTAAAGATAATCGTATTTTCCAATCTGGACACCCAGAATGAGATAGACAAAGCCTATGATCTAGGTGCGCACAAATATATGCTCAAAGCCTGGGCCTCTCCCAAGGAACTGGCCCGTTTCGTAAGCAACACACTAGAAGATAAATAATCAGGCCAGGGATGAAATATCCCTGAAACTTTCTTCTCCCATCAGCCCCAGCAGTTTTTCGCGGTTTATAGAATATTGCTGGTTCTTATAGCGGAGTATCTTTTCTTTTTTAAGCTTGTTCATTTCCGTAGCGGTAGTTTCCCGCGTCAATCCTATGAGGCTGGCAAGCGCCTGGTGGGTCAAAGACAGCTTGATATTGATGATAGGCGACTCTTTCCCGGGTATACCGTGCCGCTGGCATAGATAATAAAGCGTATATAGCAGCTTCTCCCGCGCTTTGGCCTGTTCCAGGGCGCTTATACGTATCAAGGAAGATGTGTAAGTAGTAGCAAAATAAGTCATCAGCTTTTCCATCCGTTCCGGCTTTTCTCTGAAGAAAGCCAGAAACTTATCCCGGGGGACAAAAGCTACCTCGCATTTTCCGACGGCCTCATAGAAAAAAAGGCTGCCGGCCGTCTTGCCGAATATCCATGAAGTCGGCACGAATTCTCCGCCGTCGTGGTAGGTGACTACTTGTTCGTCACCTTGCGGCGATATACTGAAGACCCTGACTATCCCTTTTATTATTATGCAGGCCGAACGCGGCACTTCCCCCTGGTAGTAAATAGTCGAGCCCGGAGCGTAGGTCCTTCTTACGGATTTTTCAATAAGAGGACTTAGGTATTTGAGCATAGGTTTCCTTCGTTTTTAACTATAGCTAATACTAGGCCAATTGGTAGGGGTAACATGTAATTTATCTTACAAATCACCTGTAAATATATTAACTGATTATTGACGCCCGTTCATATAATATGTTGTTTACGAGGAGGTGATATGAGCGAAGATTTAGATGCACGGATAGACAGTTTCTTAAGCCGCAAGACCAGGCAATATCCTGAATTACGGCGATTTGACAGCCTGCGCAGACAGGACTTTACGCCTAGACGCAGAATAGACATCAGCGTCGAATACCAAAGCTGATAAGGCATAGATGATAAATATAATACTCTGGATAATATTCGGCGCACTGATAGGCTGGGTGGCCTCGATAATAATGGGCACGAATGAGGAACAGGGTGCGCTGGCTAATATAATAGTAGGTATAGTCGGCGCTTTTATCGGCGGATACACCGTAAGGTTGTTCGGCGGAAGCGGCGTTACAGGATTCAATCTGGCCAGTTTCGTGGTAGCCCTCCTGGGAGCTGTCATTTTATTAGGTATAGTCAATCTTTTCACCCGACAGGACTAAGGAATAATCGTACCATTCTTCTGGTATGATTATTCTATGTTCAGAAACAAAGAGAAACGCCAGCCAAAACGGTTCGATGTGAACCGGACCATGGCAAATCCGGGCCGGACTTACCGGACACCCACCCACAGTGAGCATAAGGTAGGGGAAGAGACCGGCAGATGGCAGAAGTGGAAGAAAAAACTACTGCGATTCAGCTGGAAAAGAGCGCTTCTGCTGGTATTTATAATCATCCTTATCCCGCTTTCCTACATAGGCTACATAGCTATGTGGGATTATCATAATTATTCGCATGCTGCCAAAAAGATGTTCGGTGACGGCAACCTTATCGGTGCGCTGGGAGCGAACGAGCTAAAGAACGAGGACGGCAGGACCAACATACTTATGGCAGGCTTCTCGGCTGATGACCCGGGCCATTCGGGCGCCAAGCTTACCGACTCGATAATGATAATGAGCCTGGATAAAGACTCTAAGACCGGCTATATGCTGAGCGTACCGCGCGATCTCTACGTAAACATACCCGGCTATGGCTATGCCAAGATAAACGAAGCATATCAGTACGGTCAGAGCTCCCATTTTAGCGAGAAGGGTTATGCCCGGGGTGGAATGGGTCTGCTTGAAGAGATTATTTCAAAAAATTTCGGTATCAAACTGAATTATTACGTACTTATCAATTACGGTGCGGTCAGAGACACGGTAAAGGCACTGCACGGCATAACGGTGACTATCAAAAGTTCCGATCCAAGGGGTATATACGATCCGAACTTTCGGCCTACGGAAGGCGGACCGTTGAAATTGAAGAACGGCAAGCAGAAGATAGACGGCAAGACGGCACTACGGCTTACTCGTGCACGAGGCGAGACTTACGGTTCGTACGGACTGGCTCTTTCGGACTTTGACAGGACCAAGAACCAGCGCGCCGTGATAAAAGGCATCAAGGACAAGATAAACACCAGGCTGCTGCTTGACCCGCACCGTAACAAACCGCTATTGGATGCTGTCGCTAATAATATAAAGACCGATTTAAAGCTTAATAATATACTGCCGCTTTATCGGGTTTTCAACGCCATACCCGACAGCCAGCTTAGATCAGTCGGTCTGCGCGACAGCAAGAAAAGTCTGGTCACGGGATATACTACACCGACAGGTCAATCAGCCCTGATACCAAACGGCGGCGTAACCGATTACAGCGAAATACACGCCATGATTAAAAGACTCAATCAATAGTGGTGACGACCAGACTGTCCCCACACTAGGGTGGCCCGTATTTATTTGCGGCCGTATTTATTGATGAATTTTTCGACGAGATCGCGTGCTTCGCGGTCTTCTATCTGCTTCGGAGGATGCTTTTGGAAATAAGCGGCCGGTTCAATTATCGGACCGGAGAGGCCGTTGTCCAGCGCCAGCTTCAGACAGCGGATGGAATCTATGGCGACACCGGCGGAATTTGGAGAGTCTTCTACGGAAAGACGCAGATCCAGATACATCGGCACATCTCCGAAATGTTTGCTTTCAATACGCAGAAAACATATCTTATTATCTTTCTGCCAGGGAACATAATCCGAAGGTCCTACATGGATATCATCATCGTCTATGGTTTGGCCGCGGGCTTCTATCATCGAGCTTACCGCACGGGTCTTGGATATCTTCTTGCTGGATAGGCGTTCGCGCTCCAGCATATTCAAGAAATCCGTATTGCCGCCGGTATTCAGCTGGTAAGTGCGTTCAATCTTCATGCCGCGGTCCAAAAACAGATTAACAAGCGTACGGTGAGTTATAGTAGCACCGACCTGGGCCTTTATATCGTCGCCTATTACCGGCAGGCCGGCATCTTTGAACTTCTTAGCCCATTTCTTATCCGAAGCTATGAAAACAGGTATGCAATTGACGAAGCCGCAGCCGGCATCTATAGCCGCCTGGGCATAGAACTCGGTTGCTTTCTGCGAACCGACCGGCAGGTAATTTATAACTGCCTGGGCGCCGCTTTTCTTGAGTTCGTTTACTACATCTACAGGCTTGCCTTTGGCTTCCGGTACTACCGCGGCGGTGTATTTGTTGACTCCGTCCAGCTTTGGACCGAGTTGGACCTTTACGCCAGTTTTTGGAACTTTAGCGAAGACTGCCGTGTTGTTCGGTTCGGCGTATATAGCTTCCGCAACATCTTTGCCGACTTTATTCGCATTAACATCAAAGGCGGCTACGACTTCTATATCATTTATGTGGTAGCCCCCGAAATTGACATGCATTACACCGGGGATGAACTCGTCATCCTTGGTGTTCCTGTAGTAATGGACGCCCTGTATGAGCGATGAGGCACAATTGCCTACACCGACTATCGCAACTTTTATCTTACCCATAATTAGATAGCTTAATACTACCTAAACTGCGAGTTAAAAACAAATCTTAATCTTATATACCAAACTTCTGCTCCGCATCCAAAACCATTGCGGCAGAAGTAGGACCGGGCCCGGCCCCCGGGCCGGATGCCACGACATAGGTCCCGTCGGATTCATTAGGACCGTTAGCAATAACGGCTCCGTTGCCCGGACCGGCTATCTTAAGCGGCTGGAAGAGGGGATTGTCGGTTATCCTTCGGAACCCTCCCATAATCACCCAGTCATCATCGACCGGCTGCCTGAAACCGACTATAGTGTCTTCCTCGGGCAACTCATCACCTTCTCTTACTATAGAAAGAATGTAGCGCCGGCTGCCGGCTTCGGCTATCAACCGGTTAAATCCGTCCTGGTCCAGTTCCGGCTGTTTGAGATCGGTGTGTGACAGTACCTGGTCCGGTGCAAAAATGGGTCGGAAAACCGTATTCCAAAGTATAGAAGCCTTCTTGGGAATATCACCTACCAGTTCGCCATTCATAACCTCCAGATGGTTTGAAGCTCCCGGTTCGGCATATCCCAGGCTTACGGCTTCGTCTATGACCTGCCCGGCAGTCCGGCCGTTCGCTATACCGTCTGCTACGAAATTAACGGTACCGTTAACTACGCCGTGAACCTGTCTTGTTCTGGTGCTGAGCTGTCGGGTTAGGGCAGGTGTCATCTGGGTGCCGCCGCCGACGGTGGCACTTATACCGATACGGTCCATGATAGGATCAAGCTCGGCATAGTGATTAGCCAGCGCACCTTTTTCTGCCGTTACTACCGGTATGCCGCGCTCTACCAGGCCTTTTATGATATCCCTAGCGGTATTTCCATCATCAAAAGAGGGAATTGCCAGGAACGCCACATCAACACCGTCCGTAATTTCCGGATCCGTCCAAAATTCTTCACTGGAACGCGTAGGCTCACCATCTTGAGCCCCATAAACATGAGAGCTCCTGACTATATGGGGCGATTGCTCCAGCCCCAGCTCGACTGCACGTTCGGGAACCGCCTGTCCCACATTGCCGTATCCAACTGATAAAAATTGTCCGCCTGCCATAGAAAGACCTCTTCTTTTAAGATTCTTAAAATAATATAGCCCGTCTGTTTAAAATGCAACCTAAAGCGAAATGACCGTCATAAGAGCCCGTCTGACAGGTTCGGCGGCGCCCCAAAGGAGCTGATCACCCACGACGAACACGTTGACGTACTCGGGGCCGTTATTCAGCTTTCTGAGACGTCCTACGGCAACCTCCAGCGAGCCGCTCACGGCAACAGGGGTCAAATTTTTAAGAGTTTCTTCTTTGGTATTGGGTACGAACCTGGCCCACTGATGGGAGGATTTGATTATTTCTTCCAGTTCTTCCAGCGGCTTGTCTTCTTTCAGCTTCAGTGTGACCGACTGCGCGTGCGAGCGCAATGAACCTACACGGACGCAGGTGCCGTCGACTATTATTTCATCAGGCTTCAGGCCTAGAATAGCGTTAGTCTCCACCTGGGCTTTGTATTCTTCGCGCGATTGGCCGTTATCCATCTCGGAATCTATCCAGGGCAGTATGTTCCCGGCGATAGGATAGCCGAATTCGGAAGTAGGCAGCTCGGCTGAACGCAGACGGTCTGCGGCTTTGCGGTCGATATCAAGTATGCTATTTGCCGGATTTTCCAAATCTTCATGCGTAGCTTCGCCCAGGGAATAGAACTGTTTTAAAAGCTCAATGACGTTTTTGGAGCCGGCGCCGGATACAGCCTGATAGGTCGAAGGGTTGGCGGATTCGACCAGGCCGGTCTTGAACAGGCCGCCTATGCCCATGAGCATGGTGCTGACGGTGCAGTTGGCGCCTATAAGATCTTTCCTGCCGCCGTCGATAGCTCTTTGCATAACGTCAAGATTAATCGGGTCGAGAACCAGCACGGATGCAGGCTCGTTTCTGAGCAGGCTGGCAGAATCTATCCAGAATCCGTCCCAGCCCTTATCGCGTAATGCCCCGTGGACCTTAAGGGTAAAGTCGCTGCCCTGACAACTGACAATTACGTCAAAGCCGGACAAAGTATCGATATCATACGCATCGCCCAAAGGCTCCCGGGAACCGTTTATTTCCGGCCCCGGCTGGCCTGCTTGGGAAGTAGAAAGAAAACGGGCTTCAACGCGCGAAAAGTCATCTTCTTCAAGCATGCGCTTAAGCAGCACGGAACCTACCATACCGCGCCAACCTACAATGCCGACTTGCTTTTTACTCATCCAAATATAATAACAGTCATTTCATGCCGTGTATATCTGTTACAATGAATAGTTGAAATCTAATTGTCAGGCTAAATATTGAGCAACAAACGTACAGTAGCTAAATTCGGGGGTTCATCCCTAAAAGACGCCGCTGCCATCAGGCAGTCGGCCAAAGTCGCTATTGACCGGAATGTTTCGCTGGTTATCGTATCCGCTACCGGCGGCACTACCAATCAGCTGATAGAACTGGCCGATATGCTTATAAAAACCCCGGCCGTAGAGGCTGTACGGATAGTGGAAGAGATGAAGGTTAGACACCTTAAGATAGCTGACGAGCTGGATTTGCAACCAGCCCGCAAGGAAGAATTGGAAGCGTTATTCGTCAGATTGAACGAACTTACACTTAGTCTGGTAGGCAAGGATTATTCAGCCGTTCTAAAAGAGATATATCCGAGCACACGCCACATCTACAGGCAGAGAATAAAAGACATACAGAATGTTCTGGACTTCGACCTATCCGATAATCCGGCGCTAAAACGGCAATCTAAGCAAATTTATGACCACATACTGTCCAATGGTGAACAGATGTCATCGATATTATTGGCCGGAGCGATGGAAAAAGCGGGTAGACAAACAGAAATAATAGATGCCAGAAAAATCATCAGCACCGATGAAAACCATAAATATGCCAACCCCGACGAACAGAAGATAAAAAAACAGGCAGAGAAGATACTTATACCCAGATTCGCAGAAGGCAAACTGTTGATTTCACAGGGCTTCGTAGGCCGCGCGCCGGACGGCAGCACGACCACATTGGGCAGGGGAGGCAGTGATTACAGCGCCGCCCTGTTCGCAGAAGCTGTGAATGCGAAGGAACTGCAAATATGGAGCGATGTAGCCGTAGCCAGCGCAGATCCGCGCATAGTTAAGGATGTTAAACACGTAGCCAGCCTGACTTTTCAGGAGGCGGCCGAGCTTGCCACATCGGGAGCCAAGATACTCTATTCTAAGACCATAACGCCGATGCGCCGGGCAAATATACCGGTGTATGTAGGCAACACTTTCAAACCTAAAGAACCGGGCACCCGGATAGAAAAAACCAACAGCAGGAAACCTCTGGTTACAGCCGTAGTAGTCAAACCCGGGCAGAGCGTGGTTACGCTCACTACCGAGCTTATGGCCCAGCAGTTCGGTTATATGGCAAGAGTATTTAATGTTTTCGCACAGAACAAGGTCAGTGTAGACCAGGTAAGCACCAGCGAAATTTCAATCGCCTTCACGCTTGACAACGGCCTGTCAGGCCAGGATAAACTGCTTGCCGACCTTGAGCGGCTCGGCGAAGTCAGCGTAGAGGACGGTTTCAGTATAGTTTCGCTAATCGGCAACGATATCAACAACACGCCGGGCCTGGTCAGCAAGATATTTTCCTGTCTGGAAACGAAAGATAGTAAAATTGCTATCAGAATGATAAGCCAGGGTGCCAGCAAGCATAATTTTTGTTTTTTGGTAGCCGATAAGCACGGCAGGGAATCCGTAATAAGATTACATAAACAGTTCATAGAGGAAGCATGATGAAAGTAGCATTGCTTGGCACAGGCAGGACCGGCGGCAGAGTGATAGACATATTAGGTGAAGAGAACGTCACCGGTTTCAATGAGAATAATCCGCCGACCCTCGAGAAATTGCGTGCCTGCGACGTTGCCATATCCTTCCTGCCCGGACCGGGCCTGATGGAACATCTGGATATGCTGATTGAAAGCAAGCTGCCGGTAGCTACGGGGAGTACGGGTTTCGTCTGGCCGGATAATGTCGACAGGCGGCTGAAAGAAAATGGCGTAGCCTGGGTTACGGCTTCAAACTTCAGCCTGGGCATGAATTTGGTCTACGGCATGATAAAAGTCTTGTCAAAAACGCCCAAGCTTTTTGATGAATATGAATTCAAACTGCACGAGATACACCATATACACAAGAAAGACCAGCCCAGCGGTACGGCGCTTTCCTGGGAGAAATGGCTGGGCCGGAAAGTTGATATAACCAGCGAGCGCATCGGCGATAACCCCGGCGAGCACAAGCTTACATTAGTCACGCCCTATGAGGACATAACTCTGGAGCACAAATCAAAAGACCGGCGGATATTCGCCCAAGGCGCTATCTGGACCGCCAGAAAGCTAGCAGCAGGCGGTATCGAACCGGGCCTTCACAATCTGCAGGACATAATGGAAAAGGAGCTGGGGATATGAAAGATATAGATTCTTACAAAGTATGGACGGCCGTTATAACGCCGATGAACGATGACGGGTCCGTAGACTATGAAAGTTTTGAAAAAATACTCAGACAGCAGGATGAAGTACAAAACGCCGTAGCGGTACTGGCCAGTACCGGAGAAGGGCTGAATCTGGATGATGACGAAAAGAAACGTATGCTTGAGTTTGCTATAGGCCTAAACTTATCGGTACCTATCATGACGGCTGTCGGGGCCAACAACTTGAACACTCAACTGGAATGGGTAAGGTATCTGAATACCCTGGATTTGGACTGCTATCTGGTGGTCGTGCCGGTTTATGCCAAGCCGGGCGTACACGGCCAGTACGGCTGGTTCAAAGCGCTCTTGGACGCGGCGGATAAGCCCTGCATGCTGTATAACATCCCCGGCAGAACAGCCAAAAAGCTGGAGTTCCAAACCGTAAAGATGCTAAAAGGTCACAAGAATCTCTGGGCTATGAAAGAAGCCAGCGGTTCGGAAGAAGAATTCGCCGAATACATAAAAACCGTTCCCGATGTCCTGATGCTGAGCGGTGACGATCTGATGCTTCCGCCGTTTTCCAGGCTTGGCGCCAAGGGCGTAGTATCTGTCGCGGCCAATGTCTGGCCGCAGGCGACCAAACTTTACGCCGAACAATGCGCAAGCGGCAGTTTCAAGGATGATGAACTATGGGAGTCAGCCATCAAAGCCCTGTTCTGCGCCAGCAATCCGGTGCCTGTAAAAGCCCTGATGCATGATAAAGGCATGATTAAATCAGGTCAGGTCAGATTGCCTCTGAGTACAGACGACATGCCGGATATCGACATAGTCAGGCAAGCCGACAAGCTTATCAAAGAGTGGTTTATCAAACAAACCGCTAACTAGCGTATACGGGTAAGTTTCTCCAGCAGAGCCAACACATTCTTAGGCTCCAGCACCTGGAATCTGGCGCCGCTTTCGCCAAGACCTACCTTTATGGAAAAAGCGTTGTCGGGCATCACCTCGAACATATCCTCGTCCGTACTGTCGTCTCCTATACAAAGTACGAAGTCCGGCTCCACCATGGCCAGAAATTCCTCAGCTATCATGCCTTTGTTGATGAATTTCGGTTTTACTTCCAGTATTTTCGCGCCCCTGTGCACTGCAAAATCGCTGCCTGAAAGCATGTTCTTCAGTTCGTATTCTATGCTGGAATTCCGTGCCTGGGCCAGCTCTGGCGGTACGTTGCGATAATGCCAAACGATTGAAAAGTCCTTTTCCTCTATGCTGGATCCGGGCGTACGCTCGACATACTGCTTTAAAAGCTCGATTATATTCTTGCGATGCACGTTCAACGATATATCGCGCCTTGACCACTCGTTGTCGTCTTTTATCCATGCGCCATGTTCGGCGGACAAAATCATAGGTATGCCTTTGAACCAGGAGTCCAATACATCTTTAGGCCGGCCGCTTATTACGCAAAGCACCGTATTTCTCATTCCGGCTATATGTCTTAAAAGACTGAGGGTTTCTTCGGACGGCTTCGAACGGACGGGGTCATGTGTCGGCACCAGATCGGTTATGGTCCCATCGTAGTCCAGGAGTATAAGACGCTGCCTGGACCTTCTTAGGGCGCTTAGAATCTTGCGCTCCCGCTCTTTATTTATAAGCTTGTCGCTCTGGGCATCCTGCAGCTGTTTGGTTTTTTTTAGCTGTTCGATGAAATCCTGGGCCCAGCGGCCTACGGTATACTGGCTCAGGCGTTTCTGCATGGTTTTTATTTTCTGCATCTGCTCGTCCTTCGGCATTTCAAGAGCCTCGGTTATAGCATCGGAAATAGAGTTCACGTCATTAGGATTGACACTAATAGCTTCCGGCATCTCGTCGATGGCACCGGCCATTTCACTGAGTATTAGAACCCCCGGTCCGTTCTGTTTGGTCGCCACGTACTCCTTGGCCACCAGGTTCATACCGTCGCGCAAAGGTGTCAGAAGCGCCACATCGGCCTCGGTAAGAAGCGCAGATACCTGCGGGAAGGGCAGGTTGCGGAACTGATAGGATATAGGCGTCCAGTCCACAGTGGAGTATTTGCCGTTTATGCGACTGACCCTCTGTTCAATCTCCTGCTTAAGGTTCTGATAAGTATCCACCTCCACGCGCGATGGAACCGCTACCATGACCAGCACTACTTTCTGCCTGTATTGCGGATTATTGTCCAGAAAATACTCGAAAGATCTGAGCCGCCCCAGGATACCTTTGGTATAGTCCAGCCTGTCCATGGACAGGATTATCTTTTTATCTTTGTAGTGTTTCTTTATCGCTTTTATCTCTTCTGCCGTTTCCTTGTCTTTTCGGGCGTTTGCGAATTTCTCGTAATCTATACCTATAGGGAAGGCGTCTACCTTGATAGCCCTGTCCCCAATGGTTACGATACCGTTGGAATTCTCCACGCCCATGGTCCTGAGCAGACTGCTCAAAAAATGCCTGGCATAATCATATATATGGAAACCTATAAGGTCGGCGCCCAGCAGACCTTTGATTATTTCCGTGCGGTTAGGAAGCAACCTGAATATTTCATAAGAAGGGAAAGGTATGTGCAAGAAGAAGCCGATAGTACCATTCTGCAACCTGTCCCTCAGTTTTCCCGGCAGAAGCATCAGATGATAATCATGAACCCATATGATGCTATCCTGTCCTGCGAAACGAAGTACGGTATCAGCAAATATATCGTTTACCTCCTGATAAGTTTCCCAGTATACATTTTCATTCTTCACATAGGTCTGGAAATAATGAAAAAGCGGCCAGATTGTGTCATTGGAATAACCGTCATAATATTCCCGCACCTGGCGCTTTGTAAGAAACACAGGGTAACAGCCCTGCTGCCTTAGCTTCCTGGTTATTTCTCTGCGGTCAGCCGGCGTGGTATCTTCTTCGCAGATACCCGGCCAGCCAACCCAAAGACTATCCGAATCATTCTTGTAGAGCTTGGACAGGGCGGTTGCAAGTCCGCCAGAACTCGGCGTATACACTAATCTGCCGCCCGATTTGCTTACACTTATAGGCAATCTATTGGAAACGACAATGAATTTCTTCTTAGCCATAATGGTGCCGGCAAACATACCGGCAAAAACTCCCGCTCATTTAACCATGTGTCACGGCCATGGCTTACAGCTGTTATATTATATCCGATACACCTTAATAGGTTAAATGCTTGAGTATGTCTTAATTATTCTGAAGCAGCCTGATTTTTGAAACTTCGGCTATGGTTTCCAGCTTCTTGGCCGTATCGGCCGGCAGTTCTTTGCCGTCAATATCTATCATGGTGTAGGCCAATTTGTCACGGCTCCTGTTCAAAAGATCCAGGATATTTATATTCTTTTCACTCAGTATATTGCTTATCTGTGCTACCACTCCCGGCTTGTTGCCATGCACCAGCGTAACCCTGAGATTGCCCTTGCGCGACATCACCGTGTTGGGCAGATTAACTGCATTCTGGATATTGCCGTTTTCTATATAATCCTGCAGCTGATCCGCTATCATCACGGCGCAATTATCCTCGGCTTCGCCGGTAGAAGCTCCCAGATGGGGCAGGGCGATTACTTTGTCGTGGCCGTTAGTTGTCGTATTAGGAAAATCCGTTATGTATCTGGCGGCCTGGCCGGCGTCCAGGGCCTCCAGCATGGCCGGCTCGTCAACCAGCTCGTCCCGGGCGAAATTCAAAAAGACCGCGCCGGGTTTCAACAGGGCTATTTTCTGTTTGTTGATCATGCCTTTAGTCGCATCCAGCAGAGGCACATGTATGGTCACATAGTCACTGGCGCGAAGCAGTTCGTCTATGTCTTCTACCATACTGACCGCCGATGAAAGCTGGCGCGCATTCTTTAGGCTCAATGCCGGGTCACAGCCGATAACTTTCATACCCAGATCCAGACCGGAATTGGCCACGCGGTAACCTATCGCACCCAAACCTATAACACCGAGTGTCTTTCCTTTCAGCTCGCTCCCGGCGAACTTCTTCTTGCCGGCTTCGACCTGTTCCTTCATGCCTTCTTTAGGCAATTTAGCCGTATAAAGGATAGCTTCATGAATATTGCGGCTGGAGAGAAGCATACCGGCCAGGACCAGTTCCTTGACAGAGTTTGCGTTGGCACCCGGGGCGTTGAAAACGGCTACGCCCATAGAGGATAATTTTTCTATCGGGATATTATTGGTACCGGCTCCGGCGCGGCCTACGGCTATCAGAGAATCAGCTAAAGGCTCGTCATGCAGATTATAGGAGCGCAGAACTATGGCATCCGGGTTCTTTTCATCCGCAGAAACCTTATAATCAGGTTTAAAGCGTTTTATACCTACTTCGGCTATCTTGTTATAAGTTTTAACTTTGTATTTGTCAGCCATTTTTACTTGCAAACTCCTTCATAAACTTAATCAGCGCGTCCACGCCCGCTTCCGGCATGGCGTTATAGATGCTCGCGCGCATGCCGCCGATACTCCTATGTCCTTCCAGATTTTTCAGACCCGCATCATTTGCCTGTTCGGCGAACAGCTTGTCCAGCTCGTCATCAGGCAGGGTAAAGACCACGTTCATCCTGGAACGGTATTTCGGTTCTACTTCGTTTTTGTAAAATCCGGATTTGTCGATGTAGTCATAGAGTTTGCCGGCCTTTTTTGCGTTGACTTTGGCTATGGCTTTTACGCCGCCTTGTTTTTTAAGCCATTTCAGGACCAGGCCGGCGATATACCAGCTGTAAGTCGGCGGAGTATTGAGCATGGATCCGGCAACCGATTTTTCCGACCAGTTCCATATCATAGGCGTAACAGGTCGAGCCTTGTCCAGCAAATCGTCGCGTACTATTACTATGGTCAGTCCTGCCGGACCGATATTTTTCTGGGCGCCGGCGTAAAGAACTCCATACTTGGATACGTCTATAGGCTCGCTTAATATCATAGAGCTTATATCAGCTACCAGGGGCGCATCCGTTTCCGGCGTGAAGTTGAATGCGACGCCGTTGATGGTTTCGTTAGGGGTTATATGTACGTAGGCCGCGTTTTTGGACAGCTTCCAGCTGTCCGGATCCGGTACGGTGGTGAACGGCTCGCTCCCTGCGGCTATGTTGACTTTCAGGTATTTGCCGGCTTCTTTTATGGCCTTCTTGCCCCAGAGGCCGTTAAGTATATAGTCGGCGGTTGCGGTCTCATCTGCCAGATTCATAGGTATGGCGGCGAACTGTCCGGTGGCACCGCCCTGAAGAAACAGGACTTTGTAGTTGCCGGGGATATCCATCAGTTCCCGCAGGTCTTTCTCGGCCTGTTCGGCTATTTCGATAAACTCTGTACTGCGATGGCTCATCTCCATCACGCTCATCCCGACGCCTTCGAAATCCGATATCTCATCCGCGGCTTGCTTGAGCACTGACTCATCGAGCATAGCAGGACCGGCACTGAAATTATATACCCTCATTTTTGGTATTTTTCCCTAGAGTTACAACTAATTATAGCAGTTAAAAGGGTGAGGACTGTTGTTATTTAAGCGTCTTTCAGGCCGGGGAAATCCAACGTCTTGAAATAGTCGGCTACGGTTTCAGCACGCCTTATCTGCTGGATTGAACCGTCTTCGCGCAAAAGCAGTTCCGCGTGGCGCAGTTTGCCGTTGTAGTTGAAGCCCATAGCATGACCGTGCGCGCCGGTATCATGGATTACGACCAGGTCACCCGGTTCAAGCTCCGGCAGCAGGCGGTCTTCTTTGCCGGTGAACGTGTCATTGTTCTCACACAAACTGCCGGTAACGCGCTGCGGTTTTCTGGGCCCGTCTTCCTTGCCGGGGACGCTTATATGGTGATAGGCGCCGTACATGCCGACCCGCATCATATCGGCCATAGTCGCATCCACGCCTGCGTAGTCATGGTAGGTATGTTTCAAACTCCGTACTGTCGTTACAAGATAGCCGTTAGGTCCGGTCACGTATCGGCCGTTCTCGGTTACCAGGCGTATCGGATCAAGTCCGTTTTTGGCTATGATTTGCTCGTATTTTTGCCTGACGCCGGCCTTAAGCTTATCCAGGTCAATAGGCTGCTCTTCCGGCCGCATCGGTATACCCAGGCCTCCGCCGAAATTAATCATTTCAATCTTTATATCTTTTTCGTTTTTCAGTTTTACGGCCATATTGAAGAGCATTTCGGCCGTCTGAAGATGGCCTTCTTCGTTCCGTTCATTGGATACAACCATGGTGTGCAGGCCGAACCGTTTTGCGCCTAAGGAGCGCGCTTTATCATAAGCTTCGGGCAGCTGCGTGGTCGTCACGCCATATTTAGCATCTTCCGGGTTGCCTATCACATTTTTCTCGTCAGTTACGCGGTCAGGGCCGGGGTTGTAACGGAAGCTGATAAACTCCGGGAATTTGCCATCCAGAGACTTCTGCAGTACGTCTATCTGGTTTATATCGTCCAGATTTATGACTGCGCCGAGTCCGTAAGCCTTCTTATACTCTTCAGGCGGCGTGTTGTTGGAAGTAAACATTATCTGCTCTCCGGAAAGTCCGGCGGCCTCGGCTAAGAGCAGTTCAGGCAGGGAACTGGCATCTGCGCCCATTCCTTCTTCTTTCAGAATCTGCATGATATACGGATTGGGCGTTGCCTTCACCGCGAAATAGTTGATGTAATTATCAGACCAGTCGAAACAACCGTTCAGCGCTTTAGCGGTTTTTCTTATCCCGGCCTCGTCGTACAGATGAAACGGGGTAGGGTACTTGGACGCTATTTCACGCAGCTTGTTTTCGTCGAACGGTAATTCTTTGCTCATATTTTCAGGTTATTCCTTATATTATCCATGGCTTTTTCGATATTTTCCTTATGGCCGAATGCGCTCAGACGGAAATATCCTTCGCCCATGCGTCCGAACCCGGCGCCGGGTGTACCGACCACATGCGCTTCGTCCATAAGCTTGTCAAAGAACTGCCACGAGTCGATTCCTTCCGGGGTCTTGGCCCAGATATATGGCGCGTTCACGCCCCCGAAAGTAACAAGGCCTATTTCTTTCAGGCCGTCATTTATAACCTTGGCGTTCTCCATATAGTAATCTACCAGCTCCTGAGTTTCTGCCAGCCCTTCCTCTGACAGGACAGCTGCTCCGCCGGCCTGGGCTATGTTCGAGGCTTCGTTGAACATGGTTGACTGGCGGCGGCTCCAGACGGCACGGATTTCTCCGGGATCGCTGGTTTCCGTCCTTAGCTCATGCGGCACGACCGTCCAGCCCAGGCGCACGCCGGTGAATCCGGCCAGTTTCGAAAAGCTGTTGACCTCTATCGCACATTCCTTTGCGCCTTCGATTTCATAGATGCTCCGCGGCAGGCTGTCGTCGCTGATAAATGCGGCGTACGCCGCGTCAAAGATTATCACCGCGCCATTCTCGCGCGCGTAATCTACGAATAGTTTCAGCTGATCATGGGTTGCCACCGCACCGGTCGGGTTATTCGGACTGCACAGGTATATCAGGTCTGCTTTTTCATCCGGCAGATCAGGGAAGAAGCCGTTCTCTTCACTGCAATCCATATAGATTATCCCTTCATAGCGGCCTTCCTTATAACCTGTCGTCTTGCCGCCGATTACCGCGCTGTCCACATACACCGGATACACCGGGTCCTGAACCGCTATGCGCGCTTCAGCGGAGAAGATTGACTGTATATTGGCCGTATCCGACTTCGCACCGTCGCTTACGAATACCTCATCGGTTTTTACCTCTGCGCCATAACGCTCATAATACTTGGCTAACACATCCCTAAGTTCAGGCTCGCCGTGGACATCACCGTAGCCCGAATACGTTTTAGCATCTGCCAGCTCGTTAACCTTGGCATGCAGCCGTTTGACAACGGACGGTGTAAGTGGCCGGGTGGTGTCGCCTATACCCAGGCGTATCAGCTCCACGTCCGGGTTTTTTTCCTGGAATTTGCGCGTTCTCTTAGCAATTTCCGGGAAAAGGTATCCGGCCTGCAATTTCTTATAGTTTTGATTGATTTTAGCCATATAGAGCAAATGTTTCCTGGTTATTTGAAATAAATTATAGAGTAAATCACTTTTCTATTAAAGGACGGGCTTGATATATAACACGCTTATGGTTTGCTATAATTAAGCCATGTATTAATAAACAAGGGGATTCGTTATGAAGCCACAAGTTTTCGCAGCAAGATTAATCAACTTATTTACGGGGATAGTCATTGTCTTCTTAGGGCTCAGGTTCATCCTGAAACTCTGCGGCGCCAATCCGTTGAACGGGTTCGTAGGCTGGGTCTATGACAACACCTCCGTACTCTTAGATCCATTCCGCGGCATATTCACCAACGCGGCCATCGGCAGGCACTTTGTCCTGGAATTCAACACGCTTTTTGCGATAGTAATCTACGCGCTTTTGGGCATGCTACTGCTCATGATAGTAGATTTGCTTACGCCCGGCCGTAGCAAAGCCAAGAAGTAAACGGTGGATAACTCCGCCAGTTTGTTCACAGCTTATACACACCAAGCGAGCTGAACTATTGACACCCTTATAGTAGGGGAGTAAATTGGTGTATAGGAAAAGTGTGAGGTTTATCCAAAGGACTTTTCTCAGAAGACAGGTCTGCGGACCTGTTTTCGCTTTTTATGGCCTTTTGATCAACGCACACGGAAGCCTAGAAGCATTTTACAGGCAGGCAGCTAAGTTTATTGAGAAGCCGCAGCCGAGTAGATACTATCGTGCATACCTATATATGATGCCATTTCATAATAAATCTGTTGGGCTTCTTCCGGAGATTCAAACACCTCTGTCTTTAGACTTCCTACGTCTTCATCACGGCTCATAGCCATAATTTCGCCGATACTTTCTTCATATCTTCTATATGGAGCGTCGTGCGGACCAGAGTAATAGCTAAAAACAACATTTCCAATTTGCATATACGAGGATGACTGGCCTCTAAGATTTTTTACTGAGGTAAATTCGCGTCCGCCCTCTTGAGCCACCAGGTTTCTTAGTAGTCCAAATTCAGTTATTGCAACATCTAATACTCGGCCCTCTTCAAACTGAGTTCTGCCCTCAGCTACTTCCTTAAGTAAATAGCCTACTAGGGACGGGCAAGTATGTAGGCGACTGGATTCAGCGAATTCCGTAACTATTTCAATACCGGGATAACCATCATCTTCGGCAAACTGACGCTCATCCAATGGCTCAAACAATTGCTCTAAAGAGACTTTGTCTATTGTAAGTTGGCTCAATTGCATATCCCTTATGTAAATATAAACGGTTAATATTATATCAATAAAATGAATATATGTCAATAACACATTGAGGTTTCAATACCTTCTAAGAAAACAGCTGATTCTGACCTGAGGAGAGAGTAATGTGGGGATGGCTTCGCTCAATATGCGACTTACCTAACAGAGGTAGAGCTGCCTCTGTGCTAAAATATAACCTTACTATGAAAGCCAACTATTTTTTGGAAAGAGAAATAAGAGCTGGCTTCATTTGTTTAGCCAGCTTAGCGATTAACTTCTTATCAGAAGATTTAGTGTAGGTAATCTTCTTATTCATGCTTTTATTGTAACGTAAACGACTAAACCGGCCCAGATGTCTTTACCGCGAAAATTTGTAGGTAGCTGCCTAGCTAACAATTATTACTTTCATTAAGAAAGTTTTGTTCTTAACAGGGATAATTTCTGCAGGATTTCACCGCGCCATTCCCATATACCATAGCTAAAAGCTCCAATTACACTAAATATTGCAAATGACCAGCCGGGACCACTACTCTGAGTATTTGTTGACAGCACATCTTTCACATCATTGACGCCACTGTCAGATAAAGCCATACTCTTCCTACATCTGTTAGTCGCCGGATTGCGCTCCTGGCCCGGCTGACAAGGCTTAAGCGCGCCAGACGATGAATATTTCTTGCACCTATGGGTAGCCGGATTGCGATATTGATCGGATGCACAAGCACTCAGAGCGGTTGCAAACGAAGTAATATTGCGGCAGCGGTTGGTATCAGGGTTTCTTTTCTTGCCCGGGGCACACGGGCCCAGACCGGCAGCTTCATCAATCAAGCTATTGCAACGATTAGTATCGGGATTCCTGAATTGCCCGGCAGGACAAGGTTTAAGAGTTAAAAGCTCATTGGATTTATCCGGAGTAAGTGAGAAAGTTTGGAGCCACTCCCCATTTATAAGCGACCAGGAAACATCATCGTCAAGACCCGCCGCATAATCAGCCTGATCAATGTCTTCCGATTCGTCATGATTGACCAGATAGACAGAACCACCTGTGGAGTTAGTCAAAGTCAAACCCGTTATACCATTATAAAAAGCTTTGTATTCCCCGGGCCCCAGTTCTTCGTCCGTAAATTCATACATCTTGGAACTGTCCGTTGTCTGCAGTTTACAGCCAGCAAGGGAAACGG
>DASUKF010000012.1:0-9140 GCA_036278875.1 Saccharimonadales bacterium (SeqCode)
AAGGGTTGTTAATCACGACTAGCGGCTGCTTGCCTTTGGATAAGATGCTCATTATGTTCTTCCTGAGAGAATCAAGATCCAGTTCGAATAAACCGGATATGTCATTTACTGAGTAGAATCGCGGTTCATGACCATATTTTGAAGATAGAACTCTATAATAGCCCCAGGAATATTTTGGAAGTAGGAGCTGTAGATTATCGTCAATTGTGCGAGAAAATGTGGATCGAAGAAAATCCTCGACCCCGTTTGATATGTAGATCTCACTTTTTGAACAATTGTACTTTTCAGTCAGAACTTTTTCCAGTTTTGACTCCATATTGTAAATACTGAAGTTTATATCACTTTTGTCTATAAGATCCGAAACACTGAAAGGCAGGTCGTTGTGTAGCTCATTCCTTGATAAATCTATTATTTTTGGGCTTCTTTGCCGATTGATTTCACTCATTATTAGCCAAGATTCATTATTTTATCTCTTTTTATCAACTTGCTTTTGGCTCCGAATCTTTGAATATAAAGATACCCAGGTTTGCATGGATTGACGGTATTCTTCAGTGAAGGTGCGTCATTGAATGCCTCTATATACAACTTTGGAAAATTCAGTCCCAAAAGCGCTAAGAAGTAAGTTGAAGTAAAAAATCTGCTAGCTTGGATCTCTGTGGCAACAGGATCCCCATTGTCGTCAACTAAATAATCAATCCCCATAACGCCGTTAACCGATCCGAATGACCTCGCTATTTTGTCGGATAGCTCATGAATATAATCATTTGATATTGTCATATTTGCTCCCGTGTACCCTGTAACCCCCGACACCGTTAGGTCTGAATGCTCCCAATAAAGTCTCTTTCTTACTTGACTTGCAATAAGATCGTTGTTCTTATATAGCGCAATCCACGAAACCATCTCTCCTGGAGACAAGTCGTCGCTTAAACGTTGTTTCCAGGTACAGGATTCTTTTATATCAATCCTTTTTGACACCAAGTAATCACCCCAGCCATTTCTTTCGTCAAGTACATGAGAAATTGCTTCCACGCTATCTGCTTTAAAAGATCCCTTTCCGCCTTGTCCGCTTTTTTCCCGTACCCAAAACTTATTGGAACTTATGTTTCTGGAAATCTCATGCAGATCTTCAACATTCTTTGGTAAACCGGTATAGGGAACATTAAACCCTTTTTTAACTAGATGACGGTAAGTGAGATATTTATCTTCGTAGATAACAACTTGCTCATGCGCCGGCAGAAATACGGGGTATCTATTCCTGTGTTTGGAATATTCAAGCATATAATGGTCAGATTTGGACTGATAAGTCAGGTCAAAATCGACGTTTGATTCTTTTCTGGCAATATCGATTACTTTTGAAGGATGTTGATTTTGGGCTTCAGACACGTAAATGTTCTGATCAGTTTCTGATAATAAAGATCGAATAGGATGAGTTGAAGTGCCGTAAACTTTGCAATCAACCGCCGCATATTTTAAACAAGATACAAAATTACTGCCAGAAGATTTATCTGAATTCAGAACTAAAATATTCATCCTATTCAGTACCGTTAAATAGAGCAGTTGGCCTAAAGAGTTTACGAGGCCTTACTTCTTCGATCCTGCCTAGGGAAATATTAGCCATGATCTATTAATATTATGAAATATTTGGCTGGGGATGAGGGATTCGAACCCCCGATCATGGGACCAGAACCCACTGCCTTACCACTTGGCTAATCCCCAATAACTAATAGATTATAACAGATGAACGACTATCGTTTTAACCAGCCGGCCTCAAGGAGCTGTTCGTATTTTTCCCAAAGGCCGGCAAGGACCTGTTTCCTATAACCGTCTTTAATTTCTCCTCCATTGCTGTTGTCTGATTTTTCTAAGGCACTTATTCTATAGAGAAGATAGCCGTCTATAAAGTCAGGGTCGAATTCGACGCCTTTTTTCTGTAACTCCTTAACCATTAAATCTGCTCGTCTGAATGATCGGCTTGTATCTGAGTCTGAATCTTCTCCAGAAGCGCTTGCATCAACAGCAAAACCAAGAATATCATTAAGCACGCCTCTGAGATGAGAATAACCTATTAATACCAAAGTGGTCTCAGAGTCTTCATCTTGATAATCTTCGGCGTTTTCGCCGGGCATTACGGCTTTGGTGACAAGCGGATCAACTATAGGGTTGCTGATTCCGTCTAGTCGATGTTCTCTGGCATAAAGTTCGCGGTTGCCGTCAATTGCCGGCGATGTTCCCTTATCCGGGTCAATAGCCAAAGCACCATAAGTAGGAAGTTCAATCCTGTGTTTGCTATGTACGTTGGGACCTCTGGCTATAACCAGACCTTTTGTTTCAATCCTAAATTCCGGGTCGGGTTCCTGCAATAGGGCGAAATCAACCCAGTCTTTATTTGTATTTATCACAGTTACGGGCTGGCCTGCAGAGCCTTTTATTGAGGCATCTAATTCGGCTATTCGCTGGCATGCCTCCAGGTCAGGATTTTCAGGAAGCTGCATATCTTCGTTGCCTAAAGAGAGGGCTATTACGTTTTGCAGACGTGAATCGTATATGCCTAAAACATCTCTAAGCTTAGCTTCTTCCAAAGACCCGATTTCTCCCTGATGTCGCCCTTGAATTCCGGCTATCTGAGCATCTACTGCTTTAAGCCTGGTTTCTACTCTATCAAGGCCGCTTCTGGCGTCCGCCGCACCTGATTGCGCGTCAGCTAATTCGGTTTGTGCTCTTAGTGCCTCGGCACTTAATTCGATACCCATGGTAATGCCAAGTTATATTTCACCAAATCCAGGCTTGAACCTTTCAAGTTTGCTAAGGTCTAGATGAATACCAAGATGGAGTGCCAGAACAGGTAACCTTGAAGCTTCTCTGACCGCGGCGTCCTTATCCCATTCGCTGATTTGGGCTAAACGGCTGTCAAAGAACTGGTGAAGAAACTTGCCTGCCGCTTCTCCGGTGAGGAGAAAGTCTTCTTTACCCCCACGTTTCAAAAGTTCTTCGGCATCTACTTCGCCGGTGAATTCTTCCAAGACCCTTATGTGGGTCGGATCAGTCAAGGGTAGGTGTGAAGCTTCAATTTGCGTTCTAGACAACCAACCACCGCCCTCTACTTCATCATCTTCGTCCGCACTTCGGTCAAGCACAGGGTCATAGCTGTGCTCATCTTTCTTTGGGTCATCGAAATTACCCGAGACAAAGCCGAATGCCGCAGATCTTTCACCATCGCCGACATCATATGGTTGCAGGGGGACCCGCACCCTGTCTACACCGTCTTCCGAATCATCGCCTTTGGATGTATCTATCAATAATCCTTCATTGTATTGCCTGGTGCGGCCGAAGGCCATGTTGCCGTCTTGGACTACTACGAATACCGCTCCATGATTTTCTTTCACCGCGTCATCTACCGCGGCAATTCTTTCAAGGCCTTCTTGACTTGTATCTCCATGGGTAGCAAAAGCGGCAAATAAAAGCTGGTCGCCGCGCGGAGCATCGGGCTTACTGGCGAGGGTACGTAGCCGGCCTTTCCAGTGCGATACTCTGCCGCTATGAGATTTAAGTTCGCCCTCAAACCGGGTTTTGTCCCTGATGAGCGGCGCTCGCTCTTCTTCAAGTCCTCCCAGTTCCATTTCGTGAAAAGCCCGTATTTGAGCCAATTCTCTTTCGTGCCTTGCTTCTATATCATTTTTTCGGGCTGTTAAATCATTGAGCCCGCTAACTGCCGCATCATGTCCGTCTATTATTTCCTGTCGTTCTTGTCCTGTTTCTAGTGCCTTGGGCAAAGATACTTCAGGACCTCTTTCTACTTCATCACCATTTCCACCGCTGGCGCCTTGGTTTGTCATAGACACTCCTTATTTTTGCAAATTTTAACACTAAATGGTCTTATTAGCAACATTTTATTAAGATAAGCAATTTTTATTTTAGGGGTGACCTGCTAGGATTCCTTTAATTATGAGGTTCTTGGTTTTAGGATTGTTCGCATTCGGCCTGGCTTATTCGCCGGTTTATCTGATGGAAAAGTTCGTCCAGCCCCAGCTGGATGAGATGAAATATCAATATTCACACGCCGAGGAGATAGCCAATAAGGCTGCAAGCGTCGATACTTACAAGAATCATTCTTCCGGGTTGTGATTCTGCCGGATTGTATCCGAAGGCGCGTTTTCTTGTCGGGCTCTATATATGAAGGGCAGGGATATCACGCTGATACATCCGGAAACGATATAAGAAGTGGAATAGCTGTAGACATCGGCGACTTTACCCAGGACGGGCTGGAACACGACTCCGCCGCTGGAACCCACCAGCGAGTCAAATGACAGGACGGTGGCTCTTTGTGCGGACGGTATTGCTCCATTAAGATATGCCTGGCGCACCGGCATGGTTCCTGCGAAGATAAGCGCCCAGACTATTATCAAGACTATAGCTAAAGCGAAGCTGTTTATCCAGCCAAAAATTATCAGTATCAGGGCGCTTACGGCCGCTCCATACAGAAGTATGCTCGTCCGCTTGTTGAAAGCTTTTATGATTTTCGGCACTAAAAGACCGCCGACAATCTGCGCCCCGGCCACTATGGCCGCGACTAATCCGGCGATACTGTATGCATCCGGGTTGCCGTAAAGTTTCAAAAGATACGGCTGAAGAGCGTAAAAGACATAAAAACTTATGCCCGTCAGGAAAGGCGAAGACAGCATCAGCCAGCGCACTTTCGTATTTCTTATTCCGTACTCGATGGATTTATCCAGAATATTTTTCATGTCCTTGAGCGGTTTCTTACTACGTTTAGGCACGAAGCCGATGTCTCGCATGACGAAGAAGGCCGTTATGAAGCTAATGCCCAGTATAGCCGCGCGGATAATATATGGAATCCCCAGGTTCGTTGCCTGGGCGATTATACCGCCGGCGACCGAACCGCTGAGCATGGCGATTCCACCGACTATCTGTCCCCGGGCGAATATATGGTCAAGCTCGCCTTCGTATTTGCTGGCATACATGGCGTCTACCAGCCAGGCCTCTACTGCGCCGGAAAAGAAAGTGAAGCCAAGACCGAGCACGATAGAAGACAAGGCCCAGCCCCAGAACGGCCCCTGGATTTCCCACATGTACAGGTAGGCAAGGGTGGATGCGCCAAGCGTCAAAGACCCCAGTAGAAAAGAGGCCCGTCTGCCCCAGCTATCGGCTATGACGCCGGTAGGTACCTCGAACAGTACTTGACCTACGGTAAAGAAAGCGTTAGCCGCGAACGCCTGGGTGTTGTTCAGGCCGGCATTGAGCAGGAAAAGAGTGTTTATTCCCCATATCAGCGATGCCGCCAGAGTATTTAGCAGCGTAAGTGTAAGATAAACGCGCTGGACCCTCCGCGCTTCTGGATTCATATCCAAATTGTATCAGAAAATTTACTGCGGGCGGGATAATCTATGTTCTGCCTTGGCATCACGAAGGGCAAGGTTTACTTCTTCTAGCGTTGAACCAGTGGCACCGGTAAGGCTTACGGTCGTAGATCCGTATTGCATGCTGCCTTCGTCTCCATAGGTACTTATAATTCTTTCCAGTAACTCATCGGCTATATCTGTAGGTGCTAATACTATGAATTCGTCGCCGCCCACCCGGAAAGTACTGTCTTGTTCTTGCTCTTCATCTTCCGATTCAGCTTCAAGCCGGAAAGTACGTTCGCCATATCCGTACTCTTCTGCAGTATTCCTGATGTGCCGGCCTATACCCTTAAGCGCTTCATCCCCCTCGTCATCTCCCAGTTCCTTGTTTATTTTTCCGAAGTCATTAGCATCAAGCTTTATTATTGCGACATTCGGGTCTGCTTCGGCTGTTGCCAGAGCTTCTTTGAACGCATGCCTACTGCCAAGTCCCGTAAGCTCGTCTATCATGGCAAGACGCTTATATCTTCGTTTCTCGGCTTCGTCTTTATCAATTTTTTCCTGAAGTTCCGGCGAACCGAATATCGCGATTTCTTTGATTAATTCGGGAGTTATTTCTTCGACATCAGTCACGCCGTAGGCAGATATGGCGATTTCGGCGATATTACCCCTTACAGCCATGAATCTTTCTAGCTTTTCCGGGTCGTAACCATATTCAATGCCGGCAGCGTGAGCTTGGTCTACAAACTCTGCAACCACCATCTCTCGTTCAACTCCTACCAGTGCCTGGTTCCTGTCAAAGACCATTCATATATTATAGCATAAACACTATAAAATATCAAGATAGAAACTTCTTTCACGTTATGTTAATTTAAGAATCATTAACAACTTAGATATAAAGAGTGCGGGGAGAGAACTAGCTCGAGGAACCGCCGGCAACCCGGGTAAGGCCGGGTGCTCCGTCTAGCCCGGATACAGGGAAAGATATGTGAATGCAGTCAATCCTTTTTGTCCGGAAGACAGAAAGGATTTTTTATGCCGGAAGGCGCAGAATTTTTCACCAGCGAATCCGTGTGCGCAGGCCACCCGGACAAAATATGCGACGCCATAAGCGATGCGGTTGTTGATGCTGCACTGGTTCGTGACCCGCTGGCCCGCACGGCTGTAGAAACGGTGGTAGGGGACAGTCAGATAAGCCTTTTCGGTGAAGTGCGTATAGATTCCGATATAGATTATGAGCAGATAGTCCGGGCAAAGATTGCCGAGCTGGGCTATACTCGCCCGCAATGGAAATTTTCGAACAAAGCGAAATTTTCGAACTTTATCCATAAGCAGGCTGCGGACATAGCAGTAGGCGTAGATAAGGGAGGTGCCGGCGATCAGGGCATGATGTTCGGTTACGCCTGCAGACAGACCAAGCAGCTGATGCCTCTGCCGATAATGCTGGCCCATGCGCTGACCCGCCGCATCGACGAGGCCAGGGAAAAAGGCGAGCTTGCCTGGCTAAGGCCCGACGGCAAGGCACAGGTAACTGTCAGATACGATGGCAACCGCCCGGTACGCGTGGAAAAGACCGTGCTGGCGCTCGCTCATGACGAACAGACTACCGCTGACCAGGTCAGAAGCGAAGCGCGCGAAAAGATAATCAGACCGGTTTTTGAAAGTTTCGGTATGAATACCGACTGCGAAAACATAATCAACGGTACGGGGGTGTGGCACATCCCAGGGCCGGAATCCGACGCCGGCCTGACAGGACGCAAAATAGTGGTCGACACTTACGGCGGTTACGCACGCGTCGGCGGCGGTGCTTTTTCCGGGAAAGACCCTAGCAAAGTTGACCGCTCCGGTGCCTATGCGGCCAGATATATCGCGAAAAATATCGTAGCTAACGGCTTGGCCGACGAATGCGAGGTTGGCTTGGCATACGTTATCGGCCAGCCAAAACCATTGATGGAAACCATTGAAACCTTCAATACGGAAAAAGTAAGCGGCAAGGCGCTGTACGACTTTGCCCATAGCCTGATAGACACTTCGGTAGAAGGCATAATCAACACACTGGGTCTCCGCCGGCCTATATATTCTCGTACTTCTGCATACGGCCATTTCGGCAAACCCGGATTGCCTTGGGAAGAAATAAAAACCAAGTAAGCTTATCTGCTGGCATGAAATAGCTTGATTAGGGTACAATTGACCTTAATGATTGACATATATAGCAGCACCGCACGCACCCGAAAACTCAGCAAGCTGGACGAGTCCAAAGTCGGCACTTGGGTGCATGCAGTCGAACCTACGGACAAAGAACTGGATAAGCTGGCGCAGGATTTGGACCTGGACAGGGATATCCTGCAGGATGCAACCGACCCGCATGAGGCTCCGCGCGTCGAGGTCAGCGACGGAAAAGTCTACGTATTCTGCCGTTACTGCCGTCCGGAAGATCCGGATATCCCGACCGAACCGATGCTTATTATCTATACCGACAAGAACATCATCACCGTGATGCGCAAGGCTGATGATATACTACAGAACCTTATCGGCGGCAAAGTAGAATTTCTGACTACGCAGAAGACCAAGACCTTCCTGCATATTCTGGACCAGATAAATCAGAGCTATCGCCGCCAGCTTCTTCAGATAGGCAAGCAGATTCTTCGCTTCCGCTCGCAGATGCGCCGTACGGAGGCCAGCAGTATCGACCTGATTAAATTCATCGAGCTGGAAGAAGACTTGAACGAGTTCCTTTCCGCTCTCCAGCCTCAGGCACTGGTCCTCAATGCTCTGGAAAGTGGCAAATACATGCGTCTTTATGAGGATGATAAGGACATGGCCGATGACATTATGCTAAGCACGAACGAACTTATCGAGCTGTGTAAATCCCGTCTGCGAACAGTGGTGAACGTGCGCCAGGCCTACGATGTCATCGCCACCAACAACCTTAACAAGATATTCAAGCGTTTAACCTCTATAGCCATCTTCTTGGCCATACCGACCATCATCGGAGGGATATGGGGGATGAACGTCGAGCTGCCGTACCAGCACACCAAGTATGCTTTCTTGGGAATAGTGGCGTTTATAATTGCTTGTATGTATTTCACAGCCAAATTCTTCGAATACAAAAAGTGGATTTAATTTAATAACGATATTGATTAATTTACTAAAAAGTAGTATAATAGTTCGTTGAAATGTCAGGGACCGCAGTAGCAGGTAGCCGCAGTCCGGAAGCCCGTTCGGGTAACGAACTTGCCGCTACAGCCACAAAACAAATCGAACGAGCCAAGCGTCTGGCGGGTATAGCCAGATCCGCAGGTATCCAAACCGCGGTAAAATTTGCTTATAGCAGAATTACGGGTACGGAAATCAAAGAAGACATAGTATTAAAACCACGCGAACTTCGCTTTCCTATCACCATAAAAGGCAACCCTTCCGATATTGGTAATTTCAATGAGATCATAGGTCAAAGAGTCTATGCCATGCCCGCCAGCCTCAGTGAAAGAATCAAAGGCCTGCCTATAGTGGATATGGGTGCTTATGTAGGCATATCCGCGGCATACTTTGCCAGCCGGCATCCGGATTCACATGTACTTGCTGTCGAGCCGCACGATCGCAACTTTCGTATGCTGTCCGGCAACACAGCATCTTATGGCAATCAAATAGACATCAGGCAAGCGGCTTTCGTGCCACGAGAGGGAGGAGTTGGCAGGACTATCCTGGATGCTCCAGATTCTCACATGGCTAATCTATACTCATCTGATGGCACCGAGAACGGAGACTCGCGCATCGCTACGGCCT
>DASUKF010000013.1:0-11395 GCA_036278875.1 Saccharimonadales bacterium (SeqCode)
CCTCTCCTGCATGAAGCGCTCGATATCGCGGCGCATGAAGTCGCTTTCCGTTTCCTTGTGCCGTCTTTCCAGATTTGGTATGACGCCTTCATAGGTCGTATCGAACGCCCTGCCGCCGCCCATCTTTATCCTGTAGGTTTCGCTGCCGGTCCCGTAAAGAATCTTGTCCAAATCCTCTTTTTTCAGCTCGCCTGTAGGCACATGTATGGAAAACCTGTATCTGTCGGCCACGGCGGCCATTTTTTTCATGTACCAGGCGTCAGACGTAACCCGGTTGAATGGCCTGATAGCCCCTTCGGCTATGGTCAGCCGTCCGTTCGGAATGACCAGCTCCGGATCTACTTCCAGACGGCTGCCTAGTCCGGTGCATACCGGGCAGGCCCCGTGCGGGCTGTTGAAACTGAAGGTGCGCGGTTCCAGCTCGGGAATCGATACGTCCGGGTGATCTATACAGGCATACATCAGGCTATATTTATACTCTTCCTTGCTGTCCGCGTCCTGCACCAGCAGACGGCCGTCAGCTATATCCAATGCCTGCTCTATACTTTGGCTCAGGCGCCCTTTGCTCTCTTCGTCATTGATAAGCCTGTCTACGACTATCTCGATGTTGTGCTTGTATTTCTTGTCCAGCTCGGGCCATTCGTCCAGTGAATAGACCACACCGTCCACACGGGCACGGACAAAACCGCGGCGCTGGAACTGCTCGGGTATATGCTCAAACTGGCCTTTCTTATCAATCACTACCGGGGCCATTACCAGCAGACGGGACTTGTTTGGCAGATTATTGCCAACCTGGTCGACTATCATGGTCGGCGTCTGGCGCGATACGCTCTTGCCGCAGACCGGACAGTGCGGTACGCCGATACGAGCAAAAAGCAGGCGCAGATAATCATATATCTCGGTGACGGTAGCGACCGTACTGCGCGGGTTGCGGCTAGTAGATTTCTGATCTATCGATATGGCCGGACTCAACCCGTCTATCTGATCTACATCAGGTTTTTCCATCAAACCCAGGAACTGCCTGGCATAGGCGCTTAAGCTCTCCACATAGCGCCGCTGGCCTTCGGCGTAGATGGTATCAAAAGCCAGGCTTGACTTGCCGGAACCGGAAAGCCCGGTAATCACCACCAGCTTGTTTCTCGGTATGTCTACGTTTATATTTTTTAAGTTGTGCTCGCGGGCACCTTTAACCTCTATAAATTCCATTCACCCTCTTTCATTAGGGCAAATAGTATAGCGTGTTTTAGAGAATTTTTCCAGTGCTACTGCTGTTCAGTTAAGCTGGCAGCCAATTCTTCATCCCCGCGCACCAAAACTCTTTCACTAACCCAGGTAACTGGAGGGTAATCCTCCGGCGACTCCTCTGCCTCTGTTCTGTCAACAGTTGCCTGCAGATAAGCCTTTACTTGCTCGTTTCCTTCATATAGATCAACTTCTACCCGATTCCTTCCACCAAGATCAATCCTTACAAAAGTCGGCCAGCCTCTCTGCTCCATGCCTTCGGCCCACGCTATAAGGTCCCTTATAAAATCACGCCGGGGGCTTTCCTTGCCGTAAGCCTGTTCGAGTGCGAAATCATAGTACTTGCTGTCCATCAAAGGATTCTTAACTTTGATTTCCCCTGTTTTTGCCTCTTCAGGACTCACGCCAACCAGGGATACCGCGCCGCAATTCCTTAGCCTTTGTTCTGTTTTTGATTTTAAAAATTGATTTATTGAAAAGTCATGTACTAAGGGCCAGTCAATACCAACATCTGTACCAGATATGCTACTATTTACCTCTTCCAATGACTCTCTACTAGCCGTACTTAAATCCTGGCCTATCGTAGATATCTCTACCCCTAAAGCTGTGGCGCGTTCAAAAACTAGACCGAAACGTTCATAGCCAGTAGGTTGTGGGTCAGGCTGACCTGCAGAACTTGACATAATTTGATTTATTATACAATTTTATGATTTGTAGTCAATATCTTTAAATTATTTATTGACTTTTTGGCAATTCCTGAGTATAATATCGTTTACAAATCCTTAAAAAGGTGGTTTTGATGCAGGACTTCATAGTTCTGGGGCAGATTCCCGGCACAAACTGGCATTTCGGGTTCCTATCTTTACTCTATCTGCTGGAGTTTGTCCTGGTAATCTACATCATCAAATCCTACCACCTGAAAAAATTAAAAGGCATAGAAAAAAGACTGCGCACGTTAAAATGGTCCGCTAAGAAATTCATGAAACGGCCGCACAGAACCATAAAATCATACAAGAAGAAGCTAAGTAAGAAGCTACTCCATTTCAGGAACGATGTTCTCGGCCCAAAGCTGAAGTTCCTCAAGTAAATACCGGTGGTTATCGCTCAGGCCATCGCGTTCGGATATCTCCTTCAGGCGTGCCATAAATCGGTTAAGACGGCTGGATTCTTTGCCGGCCAGGATTACTTCGCGACGGTAGCTTTCCCACTGTTCTTTTTCTGCGGAAGATAAGAACTTCGGGAAATTCCGGGCCTTATACAGCACTACCAGATTCTTCAGCCGGCTGTCGCTAAACTTGTCCGCAAAACTGCTGATTTCCGCAGGGTTGGCTGTACGAAGTCCGGCCGAAAGGTTCCTGTCCGCATCCGGTATGAACCTGTCATATAGCCGCTGGTCAACATCTATCGGATTGTCTACCAGCTCTACCTGGGCTTTGCGTCCGGAATTGATGATTTCCAGGGCCCTAAGCAGATTCTCTTGAAATTTGGGCGCGCCGCGCAGAGTTTTCAGGTGTTTTTCCAGCTTCTTTATATCTATACCTATGCGTTTTCTGCTGGCATTATCTAACACGCCCAAAGGAGCGATGGCCGGACACCTATTGTATTGAAGCGACTTCACGGGGAGTCTGAGCTCCTCGCTGTCCTTTTTGTATTTCCACTTTTCTACAAGCTCTTCCGGCGATAAATCCATGAATTCTTCCGGGTCGTGGCGAAGGTCATAAACAAGCGCGCCGTTTCTATCGGGATGCGGGCAGATGCGCGCTGCTACCGTGGTCTTTTCGAATTCCGCCGGGTATTTACCGCTGGAGTAAACGAACATATCCTCTTTTTCTACCAGATGTTTCACGGCCTGCTTGGAGCGCATACCCAGAAGATACTCGAACAATCTGGGCTGTTTTTCCTTTATGAGCCTGGCGACGGCTATGGTCGCGTTCACATCGCTGAGCGCATCGTGCGCTTCACTATGGTCCAGCTTATTCACTGCGGTAAGCAGTTCCAAACGGTTGGAAGGCTTGCCGTCGGGCGCGAACGGCCATTTTATGCCCTCCGGACGTAGTGCGCGGGTCATCCGGGTAACATCCAGAAGGTCCCAGCGGCTGCAGTTGTCCCGCCACTGCCACTCATAAGCATCGTTGAAGTTGCGGTAAAAAAGAAACCGCATGAACTCATCGTCAAAACGTATATTGTTGAAACCTATGAAAACCGTGTCCGGCTTCCATATCTTTTTATCAAAAAGATGGACAAATTCCGCCTCGCTCAGACCTTCCGCCAGGGTCTGCTGCGGCGTGGTGCCATGTATCAGTACCGCGTCCGGGTCCGGCAATACATCTTCCGTCATTTTTATCAGTACATTGAATTCTTCGCCTATAGGTTCCAAATCCATGTCGGTGCGGCGGCCTGCGAACTGCATTATCCGCGAACCCCGCGGGTTTACGCCGCTGGTTTCCAGATCATAAAAAAAGAAAGTATCTGCCACTTATTATCTATTGTACCCGGCTGAAAACCGCATTGAAAGGACCGTCGCAATCAGAGCCGGGCATATTGCGGTCGGCTACGACTATAGTATCCACGGCGAGGTAACTGCTCATTACCGTAGATGCGCCCAGGCGCAAAAAATTCAGATAATCACGGTCGTCCAGCTTGAGCGGGCTTTTGCCGCCTCGTACATCCGGCAACGGCGTAGCCCAGCAAGCCGGTACCAGTACCGTTGATGTTTCTACTGCTAACTCCTCAGGACTCAGCATCTCGGAACAAATAAGCGTAGTGCGTCCGAAACGCGGAAGCCTGGACCCGTCACCGCTGGCTAGCATACCGGATTGTTCTTCAAACATGCTGAGGTTTGATTTGAGATCGCAGCCGTCTACCCGGCCATTCCGGAAGTGAAGTACGCCGTTATACCAGCTGCCGTTCTTTTCCCTTAGCGGGGTGCCGAACATAATTACCGCGTCCGTTGCACGGCTTAGTTCCCTTACGCCCTCTATCCGGCCACATATCTCGGTCTTATGCTCAGGTATCTCGGCAAGCGGACCGCTAAAACCTGAAAGCTCCGGTGTAACTATGACGCCGTCTTCGGGCAGATCACTTATCAGCAAGTCGAATAGCGAATCCCAGTCCGGCTCTGACGCTATATGGATATCACCCAGGGAATCCTGAACGGTATGCAGACCGTAGCTTCTGAAATAAACACTTTCTAATTCAGGAGAAGACATTCTGTCAATATAATATAAAACTCTTAATAAGTCAGCTTTCTATCAATATTGTCAAATATGATTGTGTCGCCGGTTTCTATTTTTCTGCGTTCAAGCTCGTGCATGATTCCCGTTTTGCGCATTATATCCCGCAGCCTTTGCACACCGCCCTCGCTTTCAAAATCCGTGCGCAGAGCAAACCTTTCTATCTTCTTTCCTCTCACTTTGAATCCGTCTTTGGATTTAACGACTTTCCAGCTGTCATCCTCTTTTTCCAGACGTATTACGGGCACCGTTTCCCTGGCTCTCCTTGCAGGTTTAGCACGCAGGACCTTCAACATTTTGTATGCTTCGTTCAGCAACTCAGGTATGCCCTGCCCGGATTGGGCCGATATAGCCATTATGGCTTTTCGGCCGGCGGCTTTTTTAAGGCTTTTTATCAGGTCGCCGATTATTTCCCCGTCCAGGCCTTCCACCTTGTTTATTACCACTATCTGGGGTCGTCTGGAAAGGTTGACGGTGTAGTCAGCCAGTTCTCTCTGAATGGTCTTATAGGAACCGACGGGATCGGCGTCATAAGCGTCTATCAGGTGCAGAAGAAGCTTGGTCCGTTCTATATGGCGCAGAAACTCATCACCCAGCCCTTTGCCCCGGCTGGCGCCCTCTATCAGGCCCGGTATGTCGGCTACCAGCATGCTGGAATCAGCCACGTCGACCACCCCGAGATTCGGCGTAAGCGTGGTAAAGGGATAGTTGGCTATTTCCGGATGCGCGTTGCTGATGCGGCTTAAAAGAGTTGATTTGCCGGCGTTAGGCAGCCCCACCAGCCCTACGTCCGCCAGCATCTTCAGCTCGAATTCGACTAAAAGTTCTTCACCCGGCTCGCCTTTTTCGGCGACACGCGGCGCCTGTCTGGTACTGCTGGCAAAATGCGCGTTGCCAAAGCCGCCTTTGCCGCCCTCCGCAACCACTTCTCTCTGACCGTCCTCGGTCAAATCCGCAAGGATTTTGCCTTTTTCATTCGATATGACAGTACCTACCGGCAATTTAACTATCAGGTCTTTGGCGTTCTTACCGTGTTTCTTGCGTTTCTCACCATTCTTGCCGGGCTCTGCCGCCAGTTCCTTCTTGTAGCGGAAATTAGCCAGGGTATCCTGGTTATTGCTGGCAAGTGCCACGACGTTCCCGCCGTCCCCGCCGTCGCCGCCGTCCGGGCCGCCTTTGGCAACATATTTCTCATGGCGGAAACTAAGCTTGCCGTCGCCGCCTTTGCCTGCCCTGATTTTTACGCTTACCTTGTCTACAAACACTTAAAACTCCTATGTCATTGGCATTATAACAGAGGTAGCCTAGGTGTTCTGAAATTTAGTGGTAAATGAAGTTCTGGAATTCACTGTGCGCTGGTACCTTGTCGCTATACCCTACTCTACCAAAACCCGCGATACCATTCATATCAGAATACTTAATCATGCTTTTATCAGATGATACCCATTCGACTATGCCTACATGGTTAGCTGTCGTCTGTGCGATAGCACCGACTCTGGGTATGGTGCTCACATGCCAGCCCGGAGTAAGCGCCGCATAATATGCCCATGTAGCAGCATTGCCCCACCCCGGAGGCGCGCCGCTTCTTGCGGCGGCGTAATAAGTGCACCAGCCTTCCGGATATCCGACTCCGCCGAAGGAAAAGCTAAAACTGGTTCCTATTACCGGCACGGTGTTGCGCGGCTGGGCTTGCGTACCATCAGGTATGACTATCAGTGTGCCGGGCTTCAGCTTGTGGGTCAGTTCTACATCATTAAAGCTTATGACCTGGCTTGTATCGGCCCGGAACTTGGCCGCGACAGATTCCGGCGTATCTCCCGGTTGAACCCTGTATACCAAGCCGTTTACAGGGCTTATTAACAGGTCCATACCTACGGTCAGAGTATCACCCCCGAGATTATTGGAAAGCCTTATAGTTTCAGGAGTAATTCCGAACTTGTCGGCCAGGCTCTGCACGGTATCGCCCTGCTTTACGGTGTAATGGATTATGTCTTTGTTGGATTCAAGCCCGTCGGAAATAACTTGCGGTTTGCTTACCACGCTATCATCGCTTGATGATACCGCCAGGCTTGCATTCTCCGAATCCGCCGTGTTGGTAACGGCTGTAGCTTCGGGCAACCTGGCTTCGCGGGCGATATTAACCGCAATGTCTGCGGCAGAAAGCTGGTCAAGCGGACTGGAAGACTCTAAATCCTGGCTTGCGGCCGCGCTCAGTTTCTGAGTATCCGGTCCTTTGGGGGAATTCGTATACACCAGTACGACCACTACTGCTATGACTAATATATTGGCAGTAAGTATCCCTAGCCTGGCATATCGCTTCTCTGATTTGCCGAATATGCGGGTGAAGATTCTATGTCTAAAGCTATTGCGAGGTGCGCGCGTTCTCTTATCTACAAGATTAGAGGCGGCTACGCTTATTGAACTGCGAATATACTACTCCCTGTTTAGTAATTTATTCTTTGTCAAACAAGCACAGTCAATAGATGAAATCCAATGTAAGAATTTTTATTTCATCCAAAACTGCAATATAAACTTTAGCAGGTAAAGACGGTTAAGACAAGATTATTCGCATATTATTTTATCAACCATAACAGAGGTATCGCGCAGATTAATTGCAGAGTTTTTTACAATATTTTTTGGTCAATGCTTCGTGTTCGGACAAGGTCTTGGAAAAGTATGTCTTACCGTTGTCGCCCGCGACGAAATACAGCCAATCCGTATCACTCGGGTAAGCCACGGCCTTTAGCGAACTGTCGGATACGTTGCTTATGGGTCCCACGGGCAACCCGGCATGCAGGCGCGTGTTATAGGGGCTGTTAAAACTCACGCTGGGTTTATGACCTGCTTTTATGGCTCCATAGAATGCCGTCACATCGGAACCAAGCGGCATGTTCATCTGAAGCCTCTTTAAGAATACCTGCGCCGCCATAGCACGGTCAGACGGATCGCCGACCTCCTGTTCTACTATTGAAGCCAGTATGACGCCCTGATGCACGGTCAGGCCCTCTTTGTTGAAGGCGGCCCGGATATCCGGTGTCAGGTGCAGGGCCATCTCGTCCAACGATTGTCTGATTATATGGCTGGCGTCGGTATCGGCTGTCTTTTCGAAACTTTCCGGATAGAGATAGCCTTCCAGACTCGCGCCTTTCGGCTTGTCGGCCAGGGCCGGATTGTCAGCGTATTGCGCCGGATCCAATGCCTTGTCTACGTTTCCCGGGGTAAATCCGTCTTTTATCAGATCTTTTCTTATCTGTTCCAGTCGCCTGCCGGGCAGTATCGTGACCAGGTCGGTTGCTACGTCTCCGTCGGCTATGGCATCGGCTATCTCCGGTACGGATTGTGACTGCTTGAACAGGTAGGTTCCGGCCTTGAGCTTGTCGCGCAGGTTGTGGTTGCGTATGTACCATTCCATGGCCCAGTCGCTTCGGATGACGTTCTTTTCCTTTAGAAGCACGGCTATCTGGCTGGGGGCGGTACCGGGCTCGATAGTTACGACTATTCCGGCATTGCTTGCGCTAAGCGGCTTCAGGTTGTCCTGATAGGCTTTTCTGACCAGTACGGCGCTGCCGAAAAGTGCGATTATCAGCAGTAATCCGGCGATTATGGCAATCTTTCTGCGTTCGCTTAGGGACATCCCTCTCCTGTGGTGAAACTTAGTCATTATGGCTCCTGAAATGTTCTTCTAGTATAAAGCATGCGGCTACGTCGTCTAAGGGTTCTTTCGGGTTTCTTTTGAGCTCGGAGCGGTGCTGTTCGGCCTTTTTGCTGCTTAAGCTTTCATCGGCGAACGAAAGAGGTACTTTTACATATTCCTTCAGTTTGCCAGCGAAGTTGCGCGAAGCTTCGGACTGACCTGTTTCTTCACCGGACATATTCCGCGGCAAACCGACTACTATGGAGCTGATATCGTGTTCACGCACCAGCGATTCTATCTCATGAAAGACCTTCGGCCCGTTCGGCAGTATAGCCAGCGGGTTCGGGATACGGGCTATGGTGTTGGCTATGGCTACGCCTATGCGCACGTCGCCTACGTCTAATGCCAATATATTCTTAGCTTCGCTCATAATTGACTGGCGCCTTAAGGTATACTGCTGCCGTCGGATTGCTGTATCACGATATTTATCTTCGAGTGGTTGCCCGGTACATGGCCTACCCAGAACGGGCTTAGTTCGACCGTCGGATTCTTCACGCCCGGTATCTGCCCCAATATGTCCTGGGCTTCGCCGGATTTCTTGCCTGCTATCTTGTTCTTGATATCGTCCTGGTTAAGGTTGGGGCCGACTACGACTTCCGTATCAATTGTCAGCGGGGTCTGTCCGTCGTCTGCCAGCGAACCGGCACTGTTGAATTTGATATCCGCCTGGTCGATACCGTAGCTGAGTATAGACTGGCTCTTGCCGCCTTCCTGCTGCTTGACCTGGTCATCGATAAGTTTCTGCAGGTCGTCCTGGTTCACACCCATCATGGTGTAGGTCTTGGTAACACTGACCGTGACCTGCTCGCCTTCGGAATTAACCGCCGGGGTTACGGTGAAGTCGCCCGGGGTTGCCTTGAACGAATCTTCTAGGGGCACGTAACCTTTGTCCTTGAGATCTGATACGAACTTGTCATGGGCCTCATTAGGCTCGCCGTTCAGGCGCTCCTTGGCTTTATCCACATCAGCCTGGGTAACGACCTTGACTATATTGTCAGTACCGCCGCTGGCGCTCCCGCTAGCCGATACATCAGAACGTCCGGATACGCTGAAGTCAGCGTTGCTTACATTGCCGTCCTTGCCGCCGGATTGCGCCGTAATATTGATATCGTGGGTTGCCGGATAGATAAAACATCCGTCTGAATCAGTAGTAGCCCCGCTTGTCGTAAACGTGGCATTATCCTGGGTTATGAATGTAGCACCACCTGCGCTGACACCCGTGCCCGCAGGCACGCTACTTGGGGCATTGAATGGATTTCCGCTACATTTCTTGGCCGTCATGGTTACACTGCCGCTGGCTTTCTTGCCTTTGTTCTGGGTGCCGGAAGTATTGACCGTCTCGCTGAAGTCCTGCTTGTCTGTCCGGGTAGAAGCACGTACTACGCTATTGGCCGTATCTACACCGCTGGCATTAGGGTCGGCGACAAACCCGAAACTTACAGGCAGTTTGTTGGTCTGCGCTTTGAGCGTAACGTTGGCCTTTGGCGCTATGAACAGCGCCCATATCAGGCCGAGTATCAGAAGAAGCACGATAAGCGCTATGATTACGGCTTTCTTGCGAAACTTACCGAAGTTGGGAACTTTAATCTTGTTCTTTTTCTTGGGCTTTTTTGCCGCGGCGGCCGCGGCTTCGGCCGGCTTGGGAGTGTTGTCTATCTCTATCTCGTCGCCAGTGTCGGCAAATTTAGCATCCGGCGCTACTTGTGATACGGGAGCATGCGGGTCAACCTCTACTTCTTCCGGTTCGGACTTAGCCGGAGCAGGAGTGGCTCCGCCGGGTTTTGGTACTGGAGGGATATAAGGCTTGCTGGTCAGGTTAGAAGCCACGAAAAGACCCGTAGCGCCTGCCAGAGGCAATATGCGCGTTTCAGAGGTAATAAGTACTATCTTCTTACTATTCTGGTCCTGGGCACGTTTTAAAAGCTTCATATTGACTATGGATTGAAGCACGCTGGCTCTTTTTGGCAGAACGAGCGCAACGATGTCCTTAGGGCTGTTCTGGACTTTGTCGATGATACCGGTTATTTCTTCGTCGACATCTATATAGATAGTGTCTTTTGATTCAGCCATCAGTTATCCGCACCCCTGCAAAAAGCATTCATATACGTAACATCCTATCAAATCTTGCCCTCAGCCCGCTAGTAGACTCCAGGTCTTCCTGCTGCTGCAGGGTATCGAGTCCGACACGCAGGAGCCCCATAGCCGTTATGAAGGTATGGTCGTTGGCTTTGCCGGTGTTATCCTCTATGCCTACGACCTGCTCCGGATGAATGAGCGATATCTTGGGTTTACGGGTGAACGGCAGCTGACCGTACCAGTTGGTCTGTTCCAGGGCATCTATAAGCTTGCCCAGAGATGCACCGCCGCCGCAAAGGAGTATCTGGTGCGGCAGATTCTCCAGCTGGTTATAGTCGGAAAGTGCCAGCTCCACGCCGGAAAGCCACACGTCGCAGGTCTTGTCCAGGCTTTCGCTGATAGATGCGTGCTGGTTAAGATCTTCTTCGGCTCTTTCGGAGAAGTCCAGCTTGAGCTTTTCGGCGACATCGAACTCCACGCCCAAATCCCTTTCTATGGAGCGGGTATAGGCGCGGCCGCCAATACCAAACATCTTGGTACCCTGCACGCCGCCCTCATTGATGATGGCTATATCGGTAGTACCGCCGCCGACGTCCATAAGGATGGCATTCATGCTGGCATTGTTGTTGTCACCGATGACCGAGCGCGCTACGGCGAAAGGTTCGGCCGCTACGGCCAGGAGGTCCAGGTCCAGCTCGCCTGTTACCCTTTCCAGGGCGGCTATATGTATCATCGGAGCGAACGCCGTATAGAGCTGTACCAGGATATCCCGCCCCTTGAAGCCTATGGGGTTGGTGACGTTGTAGCCATCGATACTGATGCTGACCAGTGCGCTGTTTACCAGGCGCACGTCAATATGCTGGCTACCCAGCTCCCATTCCAGATTCTTGCGGGCCTGTTTCTCGGCACGCTCCTGGACCAGTTCGATGATGTGCTCCATTTCGGCTACATCCAGCTCAAGGTTCGGATCCTTACGGGTGCATCTGATAGTCGTAGTCGTACCTTTCACAAGCTCGCCGGCTATACCGACAACGGCCGTACGCACGCTTATCTGAGCCTGCTCCTCGGCTATAGCGAGAGCGCGGTTGCAATTCTCGACCACGCTGCCAATATCAGCAACTGCCCCTGCCTGCATATCGGTGAGCTTCTG
>DASUKF010000014.1:0-14194 GCA_036278875.1 Saccharimonadales bacterium (SeqCode)
ACGCTCATAGCTTTTTCCTTATTCTTTATTTGGGATTTTTCGTCCTGGTTGGTAACCACGATACCGGTTGGTTCGTGAGTTATGCGGACAGCCGAATCAGTGGTATTTACACTTTGGCCGCCGTGTCCGCCGGAGCGGAAAACATCTATACGCAGGTCTGCCGGGTTTATCTCTATATCTGACTCTTCAGCCTCCGGTAATACCGCTACGGTTACGGTACTGGTGTGGACGCGGCCTTGCGATTCGGTAGCCGGAATACGCTGGACGCGGTGTACGCCGCCTTCGAATTTAAGATTCTTATATGCGTCTTCGCCTTTTACGGCGAAAGAGACTTCTTTGAATCCGCCGACTTCGTTAGGGCTTTCACTGATATGCTCGGTTTTGTAACCGTGATTCTCCGCCCAGCGTACATACATTCGATAAAGTTCACCGGCGAATATGCTGGATTCGTCGCCGCCGGCGGCGGCGCGGATTTCGATTATTACGTCGCGGGAATCGCGAGGGTCTTTTGGCAGAAGCACCTCTCCTAGCGCATTTTCCAGCTGGGTTTTGCGAGATTTTAATTTTTCCAATTCTAAGCGTGCCAGCTCGGCAAGTTCGGGTTCACCGCCGTCGGCTATGGCTTCGGCACCAATCATTTCTTTTTCTATAGTCTGTTTCTCATCAAATAAAGCAACCAGCTTGATAAGCTCGCCCTGTTTCTTGGCCAGTTTGGGATAACTGCTTTTGCCGAATACTTCGGGATGCTGCAGTTCTGTTTCGACTTCGCGGAGTTCTTCTCGGATTTTCTTTTCTTGTTCGTCCATATGCGTTTTAGAATAGCAAAAATTACCGTATAAGTTACGCCTGAATCGTTTCAGGTTAAGCTATTTGCCAAGTTTCTGAGGAGTTTCTTTTGGTTTTTCGGCTTTTACGGAAGTTTTCTTAGCTTTGTTGGCGGCACGAGCCCGGGCTTCTTCGGCAGCTTTGGCTCGGGCTTTGAATCTGTCGACCCGGCCCTCAACGTCTACCAGCTTCTCCTGGCCGGTAAAGAAGGGATGCGAAGCGCTGCTTATATGGACCCTGACAAGCGGATATTCAGCACCTTCCAGCTTGATAGTTTCATCGGTTTTGGCGGTGGAACGGGTAAGGAAAGTCTTGCCATTGGAAATATCCTGGAAGACTACCGGCCTGTAATTATCTGCGTGAATTCCTTTTTTCATAAATACGGGAAGTAATTGTAGCTTAAACGTGGACATTGGTCAACAGATGTAGTAAGATAATCTGACAATCAATTAAGCAAGCCGGGGAGTTTTTCCTCCTTGCAGACAGGCTTCTTGGCCGCTGCAGGGCTTAAGTCCCGGCTGAAGAATAAGGAAAAGGAGACTATGACTAACATAGATATAAAGAAGTTGCTGGAGTCCGGAGCGCATTTCGGGCATAAGACCAGCCGATGGCATCCTAAGATGGCACCGTATATTCACAGCAAGAGGAACGGCAGTCACATAATCGACCTCACGGTTACAGTGGACAACCTGGAAGAGGCATTGAAGTTCCTGGAAAAGACGGCTTCCGCGGGCAAGCAGATCCTTCTGGTGGGAACCAAACGCCAGGCCAAAGCAATAATAAAAAAAGCAGCCGAAGATACCGGCATGCCTTATGTAAGTGAACGCTGGATAGGCGGTATCCTTACCAATGCCAATACGATGAATAACCGTATAAAGCACTTGAAAGACCTTGAACAAAAGATGGATTCGGGCGCATTGGAATCCAAATACAGCAAGCTTGAAGTGCAGAGATTCCAGGAAGAGATAGACGGCATGAACTTTCTCTACGGGGGTGTCAAACATATGGCTAGCAAACTCGGCGCAGTCTTTATTATTGACGTTATAAATGAAGCGAATGCCATAAGGGAAGCACGTAAACTGAACATACCGATAGTAGCCGTAGTGGATACGAATGCAGATCCTTCAGGTATCGATTATCCGGTTCCGGCCAATGATGACGCTATAAAGTCTATACAGCTGGTAACCGATTATGTGGTGCAGGCTATCAATGACGGCAAGTCCAAGGCTAAGAAGACCGATAAGGAGGACTGATGAGCAGTAAGATAGATATCAAGGAAATAAAAAGACTGCGCGAACTTACCGGAGTCGGTATAACAGATGCCAAAAAGGCACTGGAAGATGCCAAGGGTGATTTCGATGAGGCGTTGCAGCAAATGCGTAAAAAGGGCTTGACCAAGGCCGAAAAACGCGGTGAACGTGAAGCAAGGGCCGGGATAGTCGGCACGTACAATCATGACAACAGAATAGGCGTAGTTGTAGAAGTGAACTGCGAGACCGATTTCGTAGCCCGCAACGAAATATTCACAGGTCTGGTCAAAGACATCTCTATGCACATAGCCGCCAGCGCGCCTCTATATGTTTCCAGCGAGGATATTCCCGAAGAAGAAAAGAAAAGAGTTACCGAAGAATTCAAAGAAAAAGCCAAATCAGAAGGCAAACCGGCTGACATGCTGGATAAGATTACCGAAGGCATGGTGAACAAGCATTTCGCTGAGAGGTGCCTTTTGGACCAGCCGTTTATAAAAGAACCTGACCAGAATGTAGGTACGTATATAAAAGAGCATATAGCCAAACTTGGTGAAAACATCATAGTCAGAAGGTTCAGCCGCATGGCGCTTGGCGAGGTGGAGTGATGGAAAGCACGGTGATATCCAAGCTCAACACGGGCATAGACAAGGCTAAATCGTATTTCGACGATGAGCTAAAGAAGATAAGGACCGGCCGGGCGCATCCTTCAATGCTGGACGGCATAACTGCAGAGGCGTATGGCCAGCAAATGCCCTTGAACCAGCTGGCGACAATAACCGCGCCGGAAGCCCAGCTTCTGCAGGTCACACCGTTTGACGCGAACAATCTGCAGACTATAGCCGATGCCATAAGAAGCAACCAGACATTAGGATTGAATCCCGTGGACGACGGACGGATCATAAGGGTTCCGGTTCCTCCTTTGACCGAAGAAAGAAGGCGTCAGATTGCCAAACAGCTTGGCGAAAAGGTGGAAGACTGCATGATAGCTATCCGTGGTGTGCGGCACGATGCGCTGAAAGAAACCGAACAGGCCAAAAAAGACAAAGGTATAAGCGAAGATGAAGCCAAACGAATCACAAAACGTGTGGATGAAGCGATGGCCAAAGCCAAAGAAGAAGTGGAATCTACCGCTAAGAATAAAGAAACCGAGATTCTAACCGTTTAATCCAGCCTTGAGAGGGTTGTATAATCTATAAGCATGACTGTATTTTTTCTGATCTTAAGCCTGATACTTTTCATAGGTTTGGTGGTGGCGCACGAGTGGGGTCACTTCATCGTCGCACGCCGCGGCGGGGTTGAAGTAGAGGAATTCGGCATCGGGTTCCCGCCTAAAGTGTGGGCAAAAAAGGTTAAGACCTCCGGAAGCAAATTCCTGTTCAGTATAAACCTGCTGCCTCTGGGCGGTTTCGTCCGATTGAAGGGCGAGCATGATGCGGATACACGTCCGGGCAGCTACGGAGCGGCTCCGCTTAAGACAAAGGTCAAGATAATGCTGGCCGGCGTAACCATGAACCTGATAATAGCTTATCTAATGCTAACGGTGCTGGCGGCTACGGCTCTGCCTAAGCTTATAGACAACCAATTCACAGTTGCCGGCGATACCAGGGTCATCCAGCAGATAAAGGACAAAGACGTCGTGAAGGTGGATACGGTAGTGGGCTCTACACCTGCAGAAAAAGCCGGAATCAAACATGACGACCGGATACTCGCCATAAACGGACAGAAGATAACTTCGCCCGAAGAAGTATCCGATGCTACCAAAGACAATGCCGGCAAAACCGTGCCTATCAGGTTGGAGCGGTCCGGTAAAGAAATAACAGTCCGGACAACGCTTAACAAACAGAATGAAGGAGAAGGCTATCTTGGAATATCAACCATATCAGGCCAAAACGGCATAGAATTACGGCGTTCAACCTGGTCCGCTCCTGTAGTAGCGGCGGGGCTGATAGGCCAATTTACCCAGCTTACCTTCAAAGGACTGGGCACGGCCATCGCGGACCTGTCGCACGGCCAGGCTCATAAGGCCAGCGAGCAGGTATCCGGCCCGGTTGGAATATTCTACATACTTAAAGAAGGCGGCAAACTGGGCCTGAGTTTTATCATGACTATAATAGCCGTTATATCACTTACCTTGGCAATAATAAATGTGCTGCCGATACCGGCACTGGACGGAGGGCGACTTTTTATAACGTTGCTTTTCAAGGCTATTAAAAAACCGCTTACCAAAACCCGGGAGGAATTTATACATGGTGCCGGATTTGCTTTCCTGATGATACTGTTCGTGCTCATTACGTTCGTTGATATAAGGCGGTTCTTCTAGTGGCGAAGCCTGAAAGCGGACGGCAAATATTGAAAAAACTTAAGAGAAATCCGCGTCCCAGACCTGCAGGCTGGGGTCCTGTTTCCGCGGTTATTGCTACGCTTACAATATACTTTGGTTCTCAGATAATAGCTGCGTATATCATCGTTCAGTATCTGATACTTAGAGGTACGAGCAGGGAAAATGTCGTTTCCGCGGTGGACGATTCCGTAAGGCTTCAATTTTTCTTTATATTGTTTGCCGAGGCGGCCGTGCTGCTGTTTCTATGGATATTCATGCGATGGAGAGGTATATCCTGGCCTCGTATAGGCGTAAAGAAGCCTACCGTTAAGAATATGGCCTATGCGATACCGGGCTATGTTATGTACTTCATAGCCATACTGATAGTTTTTATTTTTGTTAAGCAATTTGTGCCGAACATAGATATCAACCAGAGCCAGCAGGTGGGGTTTGACAATGCAGCCGGCGGCGGCTCGCTGGCGCTGGTGTTCGCGGCGCTGGTGATTCTTCCGGCCGTTACTGAAGAGATCATGGTGCGCGGTTTCTTATACGGCGGGTTGAGAAATAAGCTTCCGTTCCTGCAGGCTGCAGTCCTGACAAGTGTAATCTTCGGGCTTGCACATCTACAGCTCGGTGATGGCAAAAGCCCGGTCTGGATAGCCGCGGTGGATACTTTTACTCTTTCCATGGTACTGGTCTGGTTGAGAGAAAAGACCGGCAATATCTGGGCGGGCGTCATCGTACATATGCTGAAAAACTCGATGGCCTTTCTGGCTTTGTTTATTTGGTCGTCTTGAAATATTTAGCAATATAGTGTAATATATCCGTTTATGACAGGTAGTACGAGCATTTTTCAAATTTTGCCGCCGGCCCCGGTATGACACCGGAGGCTATGTAAGTTTTACCTTAAACTAAGAAAGAATCACTCGCGAACGGCCTCCGGGCCGGTTTTTTATTCGCGGATGATTTCGGAGATTTAAACAATGACAGTTGAAGCAAACAGAGAGCTCGTGGTAGTTAAAGTAGGTACTGATGTATTGACGAGACAGGACAGTTTTGAATGGCCTACGCTGGATAGATATTCGTTCGCAAATATAGGACGCCAGGTAAACGAGCTTGCCGATGGAGGCGTTGACGTGGTTTTGACCACCTCGGCCGCCATCATAGGAGGCCATGAGTATACTCATGAAGAAAGAACTTACGGTAAAGATGATACCGAGGCCAAACAGCGTATGGCATGCTTGGGCCAGACTACGCTTATGACGGCTTGGCAGGAGGGCCTTAGCCCCCGGAATGCCGGACAGGTACTTTTTACTAAAAAAGAAATAGAGGACGGGGAAGGAGAGGAACTGAAGTCGCTGAGTTTGAGGCTTCTTGCCGATGGCGATATACCGGTAGCGAACGAAAACGACGCACTATCGCATGAGCAGATATCTTTTGGCGATAACGATACTTTGGCTGCCCGCTACGCCGTGCTTTTAGGCAGTACCGGGGTATTCAGCAGAGTGCGCGTAGTAGTACTAAGCGATGTCCATGGAGTTTATGAGGACATTGAAGACGAAGGTTCGGTAGTAGAACTTATAGATGATATAAAAGGTTCCGAGCATCTTTTAGTCGATAAGGGCGAAGGATTCGGGACCGGCGGAATGGCCGGAAAATTCGCGGCGGCACGTATACTTAATGCCGCGGGTATAGAGATGCGGCTGGGCCATGGAAAGACCGGCGGAGCCATAGAGAAGCTTCTGGCAGATGAAATGGGCACACTTTTTATGGACGAAAATGCCGTGGATGAGGACGCTTTGGTCCCTGCTTAAGTAACGGATAGTTATAGTGTTACAATAAACTGGACTGAGGAAAAATGAGATATTCGAAAGTTTTCGGAAAAACATCAAAGACAGAGGGTTCTGACTATAAGATAGACTCGCATCGTCTGCTGACCCAGGCGGGATTCATACGCGAATCCACAGCCGGTCGGTACTATTTGCTGCCGCTTGGCCAAAAAGTCCATGAAAAGATAACGGACATAGTCCGCAGACACATGGATAAGTACGGTGCCCAGGAGGTCAGTATGCCGGTACTTCACCCGATTGAACTTTGGCAGGAAACCAACAGGACCTCTACCACGGGCTTTGAGCTTATGAAGATTACGGACAGACGCGAAGCCGAGTTCGCGTTGGGCGGTACCGCCGAAGAAATGGCCGTGGATCTTGTGCGCAAATTCAATATCAGCTACAAGAATCTGCCGTTCAACATCTACCAGTTCTCAATGAAATTCCGCGATGAGTTGCGGGCCCGGGGCGGTTTGCTGAGGGTTCGTGAATTCATCATGAAGGATGCCTATAGTTTCAGCACTAAAGAGCAGTTTGAAAAGATATATGAGGACATGTCCCGGGCTTATAGCGATATATTTAGCGAAGTAGGCCTTGAAACCGAGAAAGTTCGTGCGGATAACGGGTACATCGGCGGAGAATACTGCCATGAGTTTATCTGTCAGAGCGAGGCCGGAGAAAGCCGGTATTTTGTAAGTAAATCCGGGGAAGCTGCCCACGAGGATGTAGCTGAAGTTCATGCAGAGCTTAAGAATACGGACGATAAGGAAGAGGATATTAAAGAAGTGAAGGCAGAACGCGGCAAGACAATGGAAGATGGAGTGAAGCTGCATGACCTGCCGCTCTGGCTGCAGATAAAGGACGTACTTTATTTTGATGAATCCACAAAGAAATATGTGCTGGCCGTTATACGAGGCGATTATGATGTGAACGAAACCAAACTTATGCATCTGGCCGAGGCCTGGGACCTTAGGGCAGCTACCGACAAGGAAATAAAGGATGATTTAAACAGCGAGCCCGGTTTCATATCTCCTGTAGACTTTCCAAGGAAGAGTAAGTCAGGCAAGAAAGTCGTGGTAATAGCTGACAAGAGTCTGCGCACTATAAAAAACGCCTATGGCGGAGCCAATAAGAAGCACCGTGACCTTATGAATATAAATATAGACAGAGACTATAAGCCTGATATAGAAGGAGATATAGCGCTTGCGGTAGCCGGGGAGGGTACGGTTGAGAAACGAGGTATAGAAGTCGGGAATATCTTCCAGCTCGGATACCACTATACTGATTTGATGAAAGGTGCCGAATATACCGATGAAAACGGTAAAAAGCAGAAATATTATATGGGCTGTTACGGTATTGGCATAGGCAGGACTATGGCCGCCGTGGTAGAGAAATACCACGATGATAAGGGCATAATCTGGCCGGAGAATATCGCGCCGTTCAAAGTTTATCTGGCGGTTCTCGGGACGGACAAAGAAGTATGTGAACAGGCCGAAAAATTTTACGGCGAACTGCAGAAAACCGGCGTGGAAGTTCTGTTTGACGACCGTGATGTGCGTCCGGGTGAGAAATTTGCCGATGCGGACCTGATTGGCTTGCCTTACAGGGTCGTAATAAGTGAAAAATCTTTAAAATCAGGCGGTGTGGAATTCAAAAAAAGGACTTCAAAAGAAACTGAGATATTAAGCCAAGAAGGGCTTATTGCACGCCTGAAAAACAAATAGTTTTCAATCTTGCAAATTAACCAGCTATCGGTATAATCAATGTCATCATTTCCTTGTTATTTATTTGGCTTGGAAAAGGAGGAGGAAAACATGAAGAAACAATTCCATATGACCAAAGCGGGGATAGCGGAACTGCAAACCGAACTTGATACTTTGATTGCTCGAAGGGGCGAGATAGCCGAGGCGATAAAAACCGCTCGCGAACAGGGCGATTTGAGCGAAAATGCGGAATATCATTCGGCCAAAGAAGATCAGGAGCGTACGGAAAGCCGTATATCCGAACTGGAGCATATACTTGCTAATACAGAGGTCATAAACAAGCCCAGGAGCGGCGGCAAAGTCCAGCTTGGCAGTACCGTAAAGCTCAAGAGCAAGACAGGAAAAGGCAAAGTATTTCAGGTAGTCGGCACAGTAGAAGCAGATCCGTTGGAAGGCAAGATATCCGATGAATCACCTATAGGCCAGGCGCTTCTCGGCAAAGCTGTCGGCGATTCTGTCGATATAACAACCCCGATCGACACGACTACATATAAAGTCACCGATATAAGCTGACCGGGTCCGTCCTGGCTGGCAGCAGCTAACTCCGTTATACTTGTTAAGTCATGCAATGGTTGGAAGATATAGTAGATGAGCTTGTAAAGCGTCATCCTGAAGGCGAGATACTGATAGAATCAGGCGGTTCACCGTCGGGAGAATATCATTTGGGCCATATGCGCGAACTGGTCACATGTGATGCGATCCTTATGGCTTTGAGAAAACGCGGCCGGAAGGCGCGGCATATATATTTCGTAGATGATCTGGATGCTCTCAGAAAAATTCCGGCCAACATACCGCCGGAATATGATAAGTATCTGGGACGGCCCCTATGCGACATACCTTCCCCCGATAAAGATAAGTCTTATGCTGACTATTTCATCGAGGGCCTACAGAAGGGCTGTGATTCGCTGGGTATAGAGGTTGAGTTCATCAGGGCTCATGAGAAATACAGGAACGGATTCTTTACAGAAGCTATAGAGATAAGCCTGGATAATATCGAACGGATAAAGAATATATTAGAAACGATATCAAACAGAAAACTCGGGACAGACTGGTCGCCAATCCAGGTTAACGAAGGCGGATATCTGAAAAAACGCCGTTTCATAAGCATAGATAAATCTGCAAAGACTCTGAATTATGAGGACAAGGAGGGCAATGAGCAGTCCATATCTTATGCATCGGGTGATGTGAAGCTTGATTGGCGCATTGATTGGCCCGCCAGGTGGTGGCTGCTTGGCGTAGCAGTCGAACCCTTCGGGCGGGACCATGCTTCTGCAGGCGGTTCTTATGATACCGGAGAGCAGGTAGTAGGGCAGATATTCGGCGCCAAGGCTCCGATAGCCGTGAAGTATGATTTCATAAACCTGTTCGGCGATACTAAGAAAATGAGCGCCAGCAAAGGGACCGGACTGTCAGCGAGCGAAGCTGCCGGAATAATACCTTCGGAAGTAATGCGTTATTTCATATTGAATGCTCCACCGAACAAATTATTGCATTTTGATCCCATAGGAGGACTAACGCGTCTCGTAGATGAGTTTGCGGCACTTCTGGCCAAGCCCGACAAGGACACAAAAGAGGAAAGCCTGATAGAACTATGCACTAACGGCGTAGAATCCGTAGTCAGCAGCGTGCCTTTTTCGCACTTGGTAGCAAGTTATCAGTCGGCTTTGAAGGATCCCGATAAGACTCTTGAAACCATTTCCAGGACGGAGCATGCACACAATGTGAAGGCTCAGAAAGACATAATATTGAAAGAATTGAAATTCATTGATAACTGGCTGGAAAAATGGGCGCCGGAAGATGTAAAGTTCAGTATCCTGCAAAAAGTTGAGCCGTCCGGCTTCACTGCTGCTGAAAAAGAATATCTGGGGGCGCTTGCGGATAAGATAGAGTCCGGGCCTGAAGATGCGGACGGAGAGTGGTTTCATAAGGCCATCTACGAATTCAAAGATCATACAGAACTGGAGCCGAAGCAATTGTTCCAAACATTATACAAGATACTCATAGGCAAGGCATCAGGTCCGCGCGCCGGCTGGTTCTTAAGTATCTTACCGCGCGACTGGCTTATTAAAAGATTAAGATTCAAAGCTTAAATAAATAACAAAAATAAGGAGGTTTCTTGAAGGCGATTTGGAATAACAAGATTGTCGCGGAAGCAGATAAGGAAAAACTAATTTATATCGAGGGTAACTGGTACTTTCCACCTGATTCAATAAAGAAAAAATTTTTCAAAGACAGTGATCTTCATACCACCTGCTATTGGAAGGGCGTAGCCAGCTACTATGACGTGGTCGTTGACGGTCAGATAAGCGAAGGCGGCGCGTGGTATTATCCTGAACCCAAGGCCGGCTCAATAGAGAAAGTCAGGAAAGATTTTACTGACTACATCGCTTTCTGGCGCGGCGTAATAGTAATTGACGGCTAAGTCTTAAGCAGTGATTCGAATTTCTTCCTAAATTTATCCAGCTTCGGATTTATGATTACCTGGCAGTAACCCAGATTGGGGTTGTTTCTGTAAAAGTTTTGAAGAAAGCCTTCAGCCTGCCAGAATTTCTCCAGAGGCACTATCTCTGTAACTATGGGGTCAGACCAGAGCTTGGCGGCGAAGCTTTTCGTAATTTCCTCTGCTGTCTTTTTCTGCGCCGCATCATGGTAGAAGATTATCGAGCGGTATTCTTCGCCCACATCATTGCCCTGGCGGTTAAGGGTCGTGGGGTCGTGTACATAATAAAATATCTGAAGTAATTGTTCGTAAGATATCACCTTAGGGTCGAAAGTTATCTGCACGGCTTCCGCATGGCCGGAGTTCGAATAGTGTGCTTCATCATAGGTAGGATCATCGGTCTTACCTCCGCTATAGCCGGAAACTACTTTGGTCACACCTTTTACTTCTTGAAAAACGGCTTCTATGCACCAGAAACAGCCCCCTGCCAGCGTAGCTTGTTCAAACCGCTTGTCCATACATACAGTTTAGCAAGATTAAATGGAGCGGACTAAACTGTGCTATAGTAATTCTCAAGAATAAACAAGGGAGAATATTCTATGGCAAGAACTGCCAAAAAAACCACTGCGAAAAAAACAACCAAAAAGACAGCCGGAGCCAAATCTTCGGCAAAAAGCGTCAGCAAGCAGGCGCCGGCCGCAAAGAATAACGAGGGTATGGTCACTTTGGAGAAACTTTATAAATTCAATCTGTTCTCTACAATTGTCAACCTGGCTTTTGCCGTTTTAAGCGTACTCTTCGTATCCAGAAATACCGTAGACTTTACGCTTGCGCATGCCACAAAAGACGCGCTGTCCGGGTCATCGGCCATGGGTCCGGCCTATAAGATCCTTGCTACTGTCGAGATACGCTACCTCATGGCGTTCATATTCGTTCTGGGGGCTATATTCTCCTTATTGCTTGCTACTAAACTGCGCAAAAATTACGAGGCCGGGGTCAAAGGTTCCGCTGCCGGCTGGCGCTGGGCTTCCATGGGCATAACCCTGGGTCTTATCCTGGAGCTTGCAACCATTCTCGGCGGTATCGGCGACATATTTACACTGAAACTTGTGGGTACGCTGACATTCACTGCCGCCATCCTGGCTTGGCTTAACGAAAAACAGAACAAAGGCACGAAAAAACAATACGCTGTTTTTGCACTCGGGGTCTTCACGGGATTCGCAGCGTGGGTTCCTCTGGCAGGCAGTTTACTTGGCACGGCACTTTACGGTGCAGCCAACTTCAGCTGGTATGTTTACACACTGGCGGTATTGGTCCTGATAGGCTCGTTAAGCATAGGACTTAACCAGTACAGACATGCCCGCGACGGGGTCACTGCCAAGGGTTACTTGCAGCTCGAAGGCAAATACTTATCTACCGACTTCCTTGTAAAACTCGCTGTTTTTGCAGTACTTCTGATAGCCCTGCACAAATAAGGGCTTATGCGTCTTCACAGGTTCTACACAGGACCCGATATAAGACTTAAAGAAGATTTCTGGCTTCATGACGAGCTGCTACTTTGGCAATGGCACAAGGTGCTAAGATTCCGAACGGGGCAGCAGATCGTATTGTTCGACGGCCAGGCTAAGCAGAGGCTCTATAAGATAGCCGAGATATCTAAGAATGAAGCACATCTTCAACTGATTACGGATATGCCGCTCAAGCGCCCCAAGAGACATATCTATCTTTTCTGGAGCCTTCTCAAAAGAGAGAACAACGAGTACATAATCCAGAAGTGCACAGAGGTAGGCGTATCCAATTTTGTGCCTGTTATAAGCGAGCGTACGGTAAAAAAAGATTTCAATATGGCCAGGGCGCAGAAGATAGCCGTTGAAGCCAGCGAACAGTGCGGACGCACGGATATACCGCTTATACGGGAGCCGGTCCGTCTGGACAAGGTTCTGGAAGAATACCGGGACAAGCTTAAACTTATCATCTGCGATGAAGGCGGTCCGGAAGACATCGACCTGGCGGATGATGACAGGACAGGTCTTTTCATCGGTCCGGAAGGCGGCTGGAGCGACCACGAACAAAAAATGTTTTCAGAATCCGGAATTATGGCTATGGGTTTGGGCGATTTTACGCTCAGGGCTGAAACGGCTGCGATTGTCGCCAGTAGTAAATTCTTGTAAGCTAAGTATTAATATTATGAGTTTCGGGATAATCGGTTACGGTTCGTTCGGTAAGTTCATTGCCGGTGTACTTTCTGAATTCGGCGACACGGTGATAGCAAGTCGGCGCGAGACAGATGTGCCTAGAGATGCTAAATACAAGGCAGCCGGTTTCGAAGAGGCCGCTTCCAGAAAAATCGTCATACTTGCTGTCGGTCTGGATGCCCTGGAGGAAACAAGCCGTAAACTTGCTCCTCATGTCAGCGAAAAGACCATAGTGGTAGACGTTACATCGGTCAAATTAAAGCCTATAGATATATTGACCAGGACTCTTGGCGGAAAGTGCAGGATACTGGCTACGCATCCTCTTTTCGGGCCGCATACCGTCCCCGGTGGCAAGCTTGCCGGCCAAAGTATAGTGGTCTGTCCTTATGAATTTGACGGTCGAGATAAGATAATGGACTTTTTGAAGAATAAGCTGGGCTTGAAAGTTATAGAAATGTCCGCTGAGGACCATGACAAGGAGATGGCATGGGTCCACGGCCTAACGTTTTTTGTAGGCAGGGGACTTATGGAACTTGATCCGCCGAAAAGCGGTCTGAGCACCGGATATTATCAAAAACTGCTCGATTTGGTTGAGCTTGAGTCGTCACACAGTATAGAATTATTCAATACGGTGCAAAGAGGCAATCCTTATGCCGCCGATATAAGACGCGAGCTTATAGGCCGGCTGGAAAGCATAGACGCGCAGTTAAAGGACAAATAAGATGGATGAGATAAACGACATCAGAAAAAACATAGACGATATCGACGAAAAGATATTGGATCTTTTGAATAAGCGTGCCGAATGGGCGCTCAAGATAAAGAAGACCGATATGGGCAAGACGCCTATCCGGCCCGAAAGAGAAAGCAGTATAGTCCGCCGTCTCAGCGAGCAGAACAAAGGACCGCTGCCGGAAAAAGCGGTCAGGGAAGTATTTACCCAGATAATAGCTTCGTTCCGGGACGGTATGCAGCTGGAAAAACCGGTAAGCGTCAGTTTCCTGGGACCAAGTGGAAGCTACAGCGAAGAAGCTTCGGTTAAGCTTTTCGGCAGCACCATAACTTTGCAGTCCGAAGGCAGCATAGCCGACGTGGTACGGGCCGTTGAGACCGGCTCGGCTGACCTGGCAGTAGTACCGATTGAGAATTCCAGCGAAGGGCCGGTGATAGAAACGCATCGTCTGCTTCAGGGGACAGACGCCAAAATAGTTGCCGAGATAAGCTTGCCCGTGATTCACTGTCTGTTGGGCAATTCTGCCGATACAAAAAGTATCAGGGCGATATATGCCCACCCGCAGGCCCTGGGGCAATGCCGCAATTGGCTGGCGACGCACCTTCCCGGTATCAAGCAGGTGCCATGCTCCAGTAATTCCGCCGCGGCGGAACTGGCAGCCAAGAACGGCGATTCCGCCGCCATAGCCAGCAAAAAAGCTGCAGAGATATACGGACTTAATCTACTGGAGACCGGTATAAATGATCAGCCGGGCAATGAAACGAGGTTCGTAGCCTTGGGCAAGCTGGATACACAGCCCACGGGCAATGACAAGACATCCCTTGTAATAGTCCTGGCCGATA